>CAYUSL010000481.1:0-5073 GCA_964447125.1 uncultured bacterium
CCTTCTTGATCACCATCGGCAGGTTCTCTTCGACCCGCTCGTAGGTGGTGAAGCGCCGCGAGCACTTGAGGCATTCCCGGCGTCGGCGAATCAGCTCGCCGTCGCGGCTGGTCCGGGAGTCGATCACCCGGTCCTTGTCCTTGGCGCAGAATGGGCACTTCATCCGACGAGTCGTTCGCGGTAGAGCGGATAGCGCTCGCAGAGATCCGCAACCTCGCTGCGCACCTGGTCGAGCACCGCTCGATCCTCGGAATTCGAGATCACCCGCACGATCATTTTGCCGATCGCCGTCATCTCGGCCTCCTTCATGCCGCGCGTCGTGAGCGCCGGAGTGCCGAGGCGGATGCCGCTGGTTTCCATGGGCTTGCGGGTGTCGTACGGCACCATGTTCTTGTTGACGGTGATGCCGGCGAGATCGAGGGCGTGCTCGCCCTGCTTGCCGGAGATCCCGGTGCGCGTGAGGTCGACGAGCACCAGGTGATTGTCGGTGCCACCCGAGCACAGGTCGAGCCCGCCAGCGGTGAGCGCAGCGGCGAGCGCCTGGGCGTTGGCGATGATCTGCTTCGCGTAGGCGCCGAACTCGTCGCTCAGCGCTTCGCGGAATGCCACCGCCTTGGCAGCGATCACGTGCATCAGCGGTCCGCCTTGAATCCCTGGGAAGATCTGCGAATCGACGGCCTTGGCGCTCTTCTCACCCGCCATGATCATGCCGCCGCGCGGTCCACGCAGCGTCTTGTGGGTGGTGGTGGTCACGAAGTCGCAGTAGGGGACCGGGCTCGGGTGAAGCCCTTTGGCGACGAGACCTGCAGGGTGAGCGATGTCGGCCACCAACACTGCGCCGATCTCGTCGGCGATGGCGCGGAACGCGGCGAAATCGATGGCCCGCGGATAAGCCGACGCGCCGGTCATGATGAGCTTGGGCTTCTCGGCATGGGCGAGCTTCCGGACTTGATCCATGTCGATCCGGCCGGAGCCGCGTTCGACCCCGTACGACACCACCTTGTAGAGCTTGCCGGAGAAATTGACCGGGCTGCCGTGGGTGAGGTGGCCACCCTGGGCGAGGTCCATGGCGAGGATCGTGTCGCCCGGCTTCAAGCATGCGAAGTAGACCGCCATGTTCGCTTGCGAGCCGGAATGCGGCTGGACGTTCACGTGCGCCGCGCCGAAGAGCTGCTTGGCGCGCTCACGCGCCAACTCCTCGGCCTTGTCCACGTGGACGCAACCGCCGTAGTAGCGCTTGCCGGGGTATCCCTCGGCGTACTTGTTGGTCATGACCGAGCCGAGCGCTTCCAGCACCGCGGTGCTCACGAAGTTTTCGGACGCGATCATCTCGAGCTGGGCGCCTTGACGGCGCGTCTCGTCCTGGATCGTGCGGAAGATGTCGGGGTCGCTCGAGCTGAGCGACGCGGTGAAGGATCGAGCGGGAGAGTTGCCGGTCATCACGTTCTCGCTTCGGTTGGTCGGCCGCCCGATCCGCTCGGGCGGGCTGTCGGGAACGACGAGCTCACTCGCTCTCGAGGCGCTCCTCGAGCTCGCGGATCTTGTCCAGGCGGCGCTGGTGGCGGCCGCCCTCGAACTCGGTCTCGATCCAGGTGCGAACCATCTCTCGCGCCTCGCCCTTGCCGGTGAACCAGCCGGAGAGGCAGAGCACGTTCGCACCCATGTGGCGCTTCGCCATGCGCGCGGCGTAAACACTGGAGACGAGCGCGGCGCGGACCTTCGGATACTTGTTGGCGACGATCGACATGCCGATGCCGGAGCCGTCTACCAAGACGCCTCCGGTGACGGTTCCCTGTGCGACCGCCTGAGCGACTTGCGCGCCGAAGTCCGGATAATCGACCGAGGCGTCGTCGCGCGGGCCGAAGTCCTTGACCTCGACCTTGAGGTCGGCGAGGAAGCGCTTCAAGTCTTCCTTGAGCTCGAACCCCGCATGGTCGCTAGCGAGCGCGAGAATCACGTGACCTCCGTGAAGGCGGAAGGCGATGCGTCGAGACGATTGTCGGGGCGCGCGACTCGTGGCAACTCGCGCGCGCCTTGGATACCACAGCACCCTACGCCGGGCAACGACGCCAAAGCGCCGTCCCCGCGTCGCTCAGCGCGCCGCGAACGGGAGGTGGAAACACGAAACCCCTCCGGAAGGAGGGGCATCTCGTCGTGGTGAAAGTGCCAGGAAGATTCGGTGCGCGGCGCTTGACCCGGTGGTGTGCGCGGGCGCGCGCGATCACTGCTCAGAGATGATCTTGGATGTACTTCACGGCCTCGCCGACGGTATGGATTTTCTCGGCTTCCTCGTCCGAGATCTCCATGTCGAACTCTTCCTCGAACGCCATGACCAGCTCGACGATGTCCAGGCTGTCCGCACCCAGATCCTCGAGCAGTGAGGCCTCGGCGACCACTTCGTCTTCGTTCACGCCGAGCTGCTCGACGATGATCTCCTTGACCTTCGCCATGATCTCGTCTGGTGTCATCTGCTGACTCTCCCTTGTGTCACGTCCGTTGATGCGATCGGCGAGTGAGCTCCGTGCCGCACTTCTCCGATCGAGCGATGCTCAGAACGACGCCGCCATCGGACCCCGGGGGATGCGATCCGACGCTCACGAAAGTGCCAAAAATGTGTGAAATAGACCGTGTTTTCCAGGAAAAACGGAGACTTCGGCCACGCGCTTCGCGCAAGCATAGCGATTCTCATCGGGGTGTCAACAATCGCTGCACTGCCTCGCGAAGGGCCTTGAGCCCGTCCAAATCGTCTACCGAGGCAACCCGCAGTCGAGGTTCGATCCGGCGCAGCGCTCCTGTCAAGAACGACCCGGGGCCTACCTCGACCACCAACTCCGGCGCGGCATCGACGAGCTGGCGCGCGGCGCCGAACCAATGCACCGGTCCCGTCACCTGGGCGAGCAGCGCCGCCCGGATCTCGTCGGTGGACGTGAGGCGCCCCCCCGAGGCGCTCGAGAGCAGCGTGATCTCCGGGTCGCGAACGGCGAGCCCGGCCAGCGCGCTCGCGAACCGCTCGGCCGCCGCCGTCATGAGGCTCGAATGGAACGGTGCCGTCACCGGGAGCAGCGTGGCGCGCTTCACTCCCAGTGCCGTAGCCGCGTCGACCGCTCGATCCACGGCGCGGGCATCGCCAGAGATCACGAATTGCTCGGGGCCCTGCTCGTCGGTGATCTCGAGCACCGCGCCCTGCGCCGTGTCCTGCGCGAGCTTGGTGAGCTGCGCGCGAGCGAGCCCGGCCACCACCGCCATCGAACCGCGTCCAGGCGGCGAGGCGTCGTGCATGAGCTTGCCGCGTTCGCGCAGGAGACGGATCGCATCCGCGAACGCGACGGAACCTGCGAGCACCAGTGCTGCGTACTCGCCGACGCTGTGACCGAGCACGATCGCGGGCTTGAGCGCGAGCTCGGCTTGGACGAGCCGCGCGACCGCGACGGAGAGCGCCACGATCGCGGGCTGTGCATGCTCGGTGAGCCGGAGCCGCTCGATGGGACCGTTGACCATGAGCGTCGCGAGGTCGATCCCGGCCGCGTCGCTCGCCTCGCGGATCGTGTCGCGGACCAACGCGTGGCGCGCCGCGAGCTCGGCGCCCATGCCGACGAACTCGGAACCCTGGCCTGGACACACCAAGGCGGCGCGGATCGGCGCGGGCGTCTCGACGGGTGCCGCGCCGCGGCGCGGAATGCGCATCTTCTTTGCGAGCTCCTTCAGGAAGACCACGCGATCGCCGGTTGCCGGCTTGTCGAGGCCCGGCAGAATGCGCGCTTCGCCGAGGGCGCGCTCGATTCGGGTGGTGACGTCCTCGCGCCGCTGCGTCTGGGCGAGGCGGATCGCGTTGCGGATCGCATAGGCGGTGGCGCTGCCGTGGCTGATGATGCACACGCCCTGCACCCCGAGGAGCGGCGCTCCGCCGTACTCGTGGTGATCGAACGCCTTCTTCATGTCGCGCAGCACCGGACGCGCGAGCAGGTACGCGAGCTTGCCACGCAGGCTGGCGCGAAAGCCGCGCTCGAGAAGCGTGCGGATGGCGCCGGCGACGCCCTCACTCGCCTTGAGCGCCACGTTGCCCACGAAGCCGTCGCACACCACCACGTCGACGCGACCGTTGAAGAGGTCGCGGCCCTCGACGTAGCCGACGTAGCGCAACGACGTGCCGCGCAAGAGCTGGTCGACCTCGCGCGTGAGGTCGTTGCCTTTGCCTTCTTCTTCACCGTTCGAGAGCACGCCCACGCTCGGAGAAGGGCGCCCCAGGATCGCCTGGGCGTAGACCGAGCCCATCACGCCGAAGTGGGCCAGGTGCACGGCCTTGCAGTCCACGTTCGCGCCGGCGTCGATGAGCAACGCCGGCTCGCCGGTGATGGTGGGGAAGTGCGTCAAGATGCCGGGACGCTCGACGCCTGGTGTGCGTTTCAGCACCAAGGTGGCCGTGGCCATCACGGCGCCGGTATTGCCCGCGCTCACGAACGCGTCCGCGCCTCCCGACGCCACCAGCTCGAGGCCCACGCGGATCGACGAGTCCCGCTTGCGGCGTACCGCCGCGGCGGGATGCTCGTCCATGCCGACGATCTCGGAGGCATGCCGTACTTCGATCAGCTTCTCGGCGCCGCGGCTCGCCAGCTCGCGCTGCACGATCTCGGCGGGGCCGGTGAGCAAGACCTCGACGCCGAGTTCGCGCACCGCCGCGATGGCGCCGTCGACCACCACGCCGGGGGCGTGGTCGCCGCCCATCGCGTCGACGACGATCTTCATGCGGGTCGTGTCAGACCGTGACGTGGCCGTTCAGCGTCACGAGCGCCGGACGTGGCCGCGCGCGGCCGTGCCGGCTGACGCATGCGGCAAGTGGCGCAGCGGCGCCCTCGGCACGGACGAACCGGCCGAGGCGCATACGCCTGCGCACGCTCACTCGCCCTGGCTGACGGGAACTTCGACGCCTTGGCGATAGAAGCCACAGCTCGGACAGGCGTGGTGCGGCAGCCGCGGCTCGCCGCAGCGCGTGCAGTGGACTGCGGTCGGCGCGGTGGCGCGCTTGTGCGCGCGGCGCATGCCGCGCTTCATGCGTGAGGTCTTCTTCTTGGGTAC
>CAYUSL010000482.1:0-5053 GCA_964447125.1 uncultured bacterium
AAGGATTACGTGGTGCAGGACGGCGACGTCATGCACTTCCGCTTCAACGTGTGAACGGCCACGTGCAGCGCCGGCGGCAGCGCTGCCGCACGCTGGCCGCCGCCGCGCTCGACACGCGAGGATGCGCACCATGAAAGCAATGGCCCAGCGCGCCTGGGGCGCGAATCATCCGCTCGAGCCGATGGAGTTGCCGACACGTTCGGTCCGCGCACGCGAGCTGCGCGTGGCCGTGAAGTTCGCCGGCGTGAACCCCGTGGATTGGAAGATGCGCGCCGGCGGTCCGCTCGGCCTCGCAGCACGCGTCCTCGGTCCACCGCCACCCGTGGTCGTGGGTGTCGATTTCGCCGGGATCGTCGAGGAGGTCGGCGACGGGGTGACAGCGATCCGCGCTGGCGATCGCGTGGTCGGCGGAACGGATTTCTCCCGCCGACAGCGCGGCAGCATGGCGGACACGGTGGTTGTGCGTGACGATCAGGTGTGCGTGCTCCCCGAGTCGGTGCCGCTCGACGTGGCGGCCGCATTGCCGATCGCGGGAGTCACGGCGTGGCGAGCGGTCACCGAGCTGGGGCGACTGCCCGAGGGCGGACGGGCGTTGATCCTGGGAGCCTCCGGAGGTGTCGGCCAGTTTGCCGTCCAGTTCGCGAAGCGCGTCCGCAACGCGTTCACCGCCGGCGTCTGCTCGGCGAAGAACGCGGACCTCGTGAGCGGACTCGGTGCCGATCAGGTCATCGATTACGCGGCCGGTGATCCCATCGATCAAGCCCGGGCGCTCGCGCCCTTCGATACCATCGTCGACTGCGTCGGCACCTACGCCGGACCGCGCTCACGGGCGCTGCTCGCACCGCGCGGTCGACTGGTCATCGTCGCCGGAGACTCGGCGTCGATGGTGCTGCAGACCGTCCTCGCCCCCATTCGCACCAAGGCGATCCTCGGCCGTCCGCACGCTGCCGTGCTCCGGCCGGTGGTGGACGCCGTGGCAACGGGGAAGGTCACGGTCAACATCGCGGCGCGCTTTCCGCTCGCCGCCGCCGAGGAAGCGCACCGCCTGAGCCAGAGCGGGCGCGTCGTCGGCAAGATCATCCTCGAGATCTGAAGCGCCGGGGCAGCCGTCCACCGGCGATCGGCGGCCGATTCCTTCCATCGCTTTTGCCGCATCGTCGGCGTCTCATTTTCTATTTGTGCCGTGATGGAACGCACGGCAACCTCGCCGATCATGAATATCGGCGAGCTTCGAGAAAACCGATGGGATCGCGTCCGAATCACCCTCGGGCGCCTGGCCATCACCGTCGGCGTCGCAGGTATCGTGATCCCGATCCTGCCCGGCACGCCGCTGCTCCTGCTGGGGGTGTGGATGCTCGGCCCCGATCACCCCGCGACGCGCAGCGCTCGCCGCTGGCTCGCGTCGTTCGAGACCGGACGTCGTCGCGCCAACGACGCGCCGACGCCTGCCCGCTCCCAGCACCCCGAGGCCTCCCCGCGATGGGTCGCACTGCTTTCGAAGCGTTCGACCTGAAGGAGACGATCATGCGTGGAACCCGACGTCCTTCGAATGGCGCCGTCGCAACGACTGCCCCGTCCATTCCCAACCGGGGCCGCACCAACCGAGGCTCCGATGACGCAGCGCCGCGACTCTGCCCGCGCTGCCACGGCTCGTTCGTGCTCACCTGCGTTCGCGACGACCGCGTGAGCGTCGAGTGCCCGCTCTGCGGCCGCCTGTGGGCCGAGCCGCCCGCTCAGACGGCGCGCTCGCCGCGGCGCGCCGCCGGCGCGAGGCCTCCGGCCACCAGCGTGCTCGCCGGCGCTGCGGCGTAGCGATCCAGCACCTCGCGTGGCGCACCGTCGGCGACGAGCTTGCCGCCCTCGAGCCACAAGCAGCGATCGCAGTTGGCGAGGATCTCGTCCGGCGAATGCGAGACCAGGATCACCGTCGCTCCCGCGGCCCGAAGCTCCTGGATGCGCTGCTGGCAGCGCTTCACGAAGGCCGCGTCGCCCACTCCCAGCACCTCGTCGAGAACGAGAATGTCGGCGCGCCACGCCGTGGCCACCGCGAAACCGAGCCGCGCGATCATTCCCGCGGAGTAGCTACGCAACGGGGAACGGATGAGCTCACCGAGCCCGCTGAACTCGTGGATCTGCTCGCGCTTCGCGTCCACTTCGCGGCGACTGCGGCCGAGGAGCAGCGCGTTCAGGTAGACGTTCTCGAGCCCCGTCAGGTCGTGATCGAAACCCGCGCCCAGCGCCAGGATCGGCGCCACCCAACCGCCCAGCTCGCTCTGGCCGAGAGTGGGTTCGAGGACGCGACACAAGACCTTGAGCAACGTGCTCTTGCCAGCGCCGTTGCGCCCGACGACGCCGACGCTCTCGCCGCGTGCCACCTCGAACGACACGTCGCTGAGCGCCCAGAAGTCCTCGTAGCGCAACCCGCCCTTCATCCAGTGGATCGCATATTCCTTGAGCGACTGCGCCTGTTGCTTGGCGAGGCGATAACAGAGCGACACGCCCCGCATGCGCACCATCGGCTGGGCGACCGAGCTCATAGATGGAACGAGATGCGCTTGCTCGCGCGCGCGAAGACCCAGGTACCGAACGCGAACGACGCCAACGACACCAACGCCCCGAGCGCCAGCTCGCCGAGCGGGGCCACGTGACCGGCGTAGATCGGATCGCGGAACACCTGCAGCACGTGCCGCACGGGATTCAGCGCCACCAGCCAACGGAATCGCTCCGGTACGATCTCCACCGGATAGAAGACCGGAGTCAGGTACATCACCGTCGTCAGCACCACACCGATCATCTCGACGATGTCGTAGAAGAAGACCGCCAGCGGCGAGAGCACGAGGCCCACGCCCAGCGTGAAGAGCGCCGCGAGCACGATCGCGATCGGCAGGAACCACAGGCTCGCACCGGGCGCGTGACCGGTGATGCAGGCGATCGCGAGCAACGGCACCAGCGCCAGCACCAAGTTGACGACACCCGAGAGCACGGTGGCGAGGGGGAACACCGCGCGTGGCACGGGCACCTTGAGCAAGAGCTGTGCGTTGCCGCGCAGGCTCTGCATCGAGGTCACGACACTCTGCTGGAAGAAGTTCCAGAACACGATGCCGGCGAGCGCATAGACGGGATAGCCGGGCACATCGAAGCGGAACGCGGTGCTGAACACGGCCATCAGCACCAGCATCGTGAGCAGCGGCTGCAGCATCGTCCACAAGAAGCCGATCACCGAGCGGCGATAGCGGACCTTGAGGTCGCGCGCGACCAACGCGAGCACCAGATCGCGATGACGAAGCCAGTTGGCCATGGCGGCGGCTCGGTTCTACACGCGAGCCCCGGCCATGGCTATCGACGTCCACGCGCCGCGCCCGCCGCTACGTGGGCACAGCGTGGAGTCGACCGGGATCCGTCAGGGGACGACGTCGAAGCGGTACGCGCCGCTCACGGCGACGTCGAGGCGCCAGCCCCCGCCCACGCGGCGCGCGGCCACCGCACCCACGCCCTCGCCGCTCACGCTCGGCGCCACTTCCGACGCGGATGGAATCCACAGGTCCGCGGTGGACGGGACTTCGGTCACACCCGCCAGCGCGAGATGCCCGTCGCAAGCAGGATCCGCGACGCTCGTGAGGCGCCCCGGCGCGGCGCGCGCGTAGCCGCGTTGCACGCAAGCCGTGACTTGGAAGCGAGCATCGCCGCAGTGCTGCTGCTGATTCGCGACCCACTCCGGCGAGGGTGGCCATGCACCGGAGACGTCGTGCGGATCGCCGCACTCCTGCTCCCATTGCCACCACGCGCCACCGGAACGCAGGTGCTGGTCCTCGAGACGGGCGAAGCGAGCCATCCACTCTTCGTTGGTGGTGGGCGAGGAAAAGCTGCCGTACTCACCGGTCCAGAGCGTGGTCTGGTAGAGCGTCTGTACGACGTCGAAGAGTGGGAACGAAAGATCGAGCAGCCCAGGCACGCTCGGCCCGATCGACTCGAAATAATTGTGCGACGCGAAGACCACGTTGGGATCCATCGTCCAGTCGAATGGCACGAGCCCAGCGAAGACGGTGGGCTCGAAGAACACGATGTGTCCGGGCGATTCGAGCGTAGTCTCGGCGGAGCGGATCGCCTGCACGGCCGACTGATAGAACGCCGTCAGACCCGCGATCGTGGCATCCGGATCGCCGCTGGTGCCGGGCTCGTTCAAGAGGTCGTAGCCGGCCACACCGGGCTCATCGGCGAGCTGCGTCGCGATGAAGCCCCAGAGCGCGGCCAGCTCGTCGCGCACACCGTCGCGGTTCGCGTAGAACGCCGCCCATGCCGCGCGCACCGCGGGGCTGTCCTCGCGCCCGCCTGGCGTGCACGTCTCGGCGCCGTCGGTGAACGTCGCCCACGCGGGTGCCCCGTCCCAGCCGATCTGCGGGCGCGTGCCTTCGGGGCAGCTCTGGTCACGCGGTGTGAACACGAACTTGGACCACGCGTCCTGGTGCATGTCGACGACCACGTAGAGACCGCGCGCGTTCGCGTCGGCGATCGCCTGGCGCACGCGCTCGAGATACGCGAGATCGATCCGGTCGCGCTCGGGCTCCCATGCGGACCAGGTGGTCACCAGCCGGACCACACTCGCGCCCGTCGCGGCGACGTCATCCCAGTCCTCGGCCGTGAGCGCAGCAACGGTGGGAAGTGCAGGGTCCGCCTGGAAGTAGTCCCCGAGGTGATTGAGGTTCACGCCGCGGATCACCACTTGGCGGCCGTGGGCATCGAAGATGCCAGGATGGCTTCCTCGCACCGCGACCAAGCGCGTGAGCGGCGGATTCACCCCGGGATCGGTATTGGGTGGCGGGCTCGCATCAGGCACACACGACGAGGCGATCAGGAGACAGAACGAGGCCGCCGCGAGGCGCGCGAGCGAACGAGGACGACGATGTGGATTTCGGTGCATCCCACGATTGTCGCGCAATCCACGGTCGCCGCGAAACCCGCACGGAACGGCGGTAGTGGGTCAGTTGCGTGCTGAGCCCCTTCCAGGCGTGAGGGGCTGGGGGCACGTCGAAGGGTGCTCCGCGGCCACGCATCC
>CAYUSL010000483.1:0-5052 GCA_964447125.1 uncultured bacterium
GCCGGGACCAACGCCGTGGGTGGATTGCCCGCCACCGACATCGACGGCCAGCAACGCATCCAGGATGGCAACGGCGATCTCAACGCCGTGATCGACATCGGCGCCGACGAAGTGCCGGGTAGCTGATCGCGCCGGGTCGGGTTCCGCCCGGCAGCGCCCTCACCGCGACCGGTCCCGTCGGCGCCGTGCGCGCAACCACGTGACGAAACCCAGCGGTGCGGACGCGAGCCCCACGGCGGCCGCCAGACCCTTGCCGTCGGCACTCACGATACGAGCGCAGAACGGGTTGGTCGGCGCGGCGTCGCACGAGTCCGGCGCACCGTCGCCGTCGCTGTCCGCGCCCCAGAGCGGCAGACGCCAGATCTCACCGCCCGTCACGCGGTTGAGGGTTCCGAAGTAGAGCTTCTGCTGGAAGCTCGTGATCGCGATCGTGGACTCGTTGTAACGATCGCCGAAGCCGCCAGCGCTCATGCGCTTCCACGAAGCGCCGTCCTTGGTGGCCCACAGCTCCGAGCCGTTCGGAACGTTGGCCGTGCTCACCCACAGGGTGTCGCCCTGAACCTCGAGGAAATGTGCCTCGCTGTTGAATCGGCTACCGAAGCCGTCTTCGCTCGCCTGCGTCCAGGTCGTGCCGTCGGTCGAGCGCCACACCTCTCCGCCGGTCACGAGATTGCGCGTGCCCGCGTAGATCGCATTGCTCAGCACCGCCAGCCAGCGGACCTCGGAGTTGTTCACGTCGCCGAATCCCGACGTGCTGACTTGCGTCCAGGTGGTGCCGTTGGTCGAGCGCCACATTTCCGTGCCGGTCGCGTGGTTGATGGTGCCGGTGTAGAGAGCGCCGGCGAACTCGACGATCGGGTAGGGCATCTCGTTCTGCGGGTTGCCGAAGCCGCTCGTGTTCACCTGTTCGTAGGTGGTGCCGTTCACGGTGCGCCACACCTCGGCGCCGGTGGTCGAGTTCCACACGTCGATGTAGAGCGCGCCCTGGAAGATCAGCATCGGGATCGCTTCGCGGGCCCCCGGAAACTTCTTCACCTCGTTCCAGGTGGTGCCGTCGAGGCTACGCAGGATCACCGGGCCGGTGGTCTGGTTGTAGCTGCCTGCGTAGAGGTAGCCGCCCAGCTCGATGGCGGGGATCCCGTACCACGTGGTGGGATCGCCGAAGCCGCCCGAGGCCGCCGGACTCCACGCGCTGCCGTCGGCCGAGCGCCAGATCTCGCCACCGTGAAGGATGTCGAAGATGCCGGCGTAGAGCTGTCCGCCGAAGGTGGGGATCGGCGTGATCAGCCAGTTGGCGGAGTCGCCGAGCCCGTCGCCGCCGACCTGCGAATACGTGCCGTCGCTCACGCGCGGGCAGGCGTCACACACGTCGCCCACGCCGTCGTGGTCGTAGTCGGTTTGGTTGGCGTTTGCGATGGTGGGGCAGTCGTCACAAGCGTCGCCTACACCGTCGCCGTCTCCGTCGCGCTGCGCGTGGTTGGGCACGCTCGGGCAATTGTCCGTCGAGTCGGCGATCGCGTCGTCGTCTGCGTCGGCGAGCGGCGTGCGCCAGAGCTCGAGCCCGGTGGAGTAGTTGGCGAAGCCGACGTAGAGCTGGTTGGCGAAGCGCGCGAAGCGGTACGCCCCGCGGCTCGCGGCGGAACCGAAGCCGTCGCTGCCTTCCTGCTGGAAATTCGTGCCGTCGCCACTGATCCAGACTTCGCCGCCAGTCACGTTGTTGCGCGTGCCGACGTAGAGCCTTCCCGAGAACACGTTCATGTCGTGCATCTTGACGTTGTTCTCGTCGCCGAAGCCGTCGGCGACCACCCGCGTCCAGGAGACGCCGTCCGGGGTGCGCCAGATCTCGCCGCCCACCGGCGTGGGATTGGTCTCGTTGCCGGTGCCGACGTAGAGCTCGTCGCCGAACTGCGTCATCGAATGCATCATCTGGTTGTCGGCGGCGCCGAAGCCGTCGTCGGTGACCTTCGTCCACGTGCTGCCGTTCAGGCTGCGATACACCGCGCCGCCCGACACGAGATTCACCGTTCCCAGGTACAGGTACTCGCCGAACTGGTAGAAGGTGAGCCCGGCGAGGTTGTCGGGGCTGCCGAGCCCGTCCGGGCTCACTTGCACCCAATTGACGCCGTCGAGGGTGCTCCAGATCTCGACTCCGGACGTGAAATTGCTGGTGGCGACGAAGAGCGCGTGGTCGTAGACGATCATCGCCAGCGCGTGCTCGTTGTGTGGGTCGCCGAAGCCGTCGGCATTCACTTGCGTGAAGCTCGAGCCGTCGACCGAGCGCCACACCTCGCACCCGGTGGCGACGTTGCGCGTGCCGAGATAGATGGCGCCGTTGAAGTACGTCATCGAGTAGATGCCGGAGTTGTTGACGTCGCCGAAGCCGTCGGCGCCGATCTGGCTCCACGTGGTGCCGTCGGGCGAGCGCCACAGCTCGGTGCCGGTGACCGCATTGAAGGCGCCGACGTAGAGGTGATCGCCGAAGGCCGCGAGGGTGAACGGATAGAGGTCGTTCACGTCGCCGAAGCCACCGGTCAGGGCCGGTGTCCAGGTGGCGGCGGATGCGCGTGGCGCGAGGAGCGCGGCGAGCAACGCGAACATCGTGATCGCCGCCAGGGATGCGGACGTGCGGCAGGAGCGGGCGCGAACGCGCGCCGTGCGACGTGACATGCGCATGGACCGGGTGGTGTTCTGAAAGCGGGCGGGATTGCGCGAGACGAACACCGTCGTTCGAGCGTACCATCGCGCTCGGAAATGCCGCAAAGGAGGCGCGAGCGTGACATCGTGGAAGAAGGTGACGCCCGAGCTGACGGCGCTCTTCGACTCCTGCTTGCCGAGCGGATTGGGAGTGGAGCGGCGGCAGATGTT
The DNA here is from genome assembly GCA_964447125.1 of uncultured bacterium. Taxonomy (GTDB): domain Bacteria; phylum JADJOY01; class JADJOY01; order JADJOY01; family JADJOY01; genus JADJOY01. Next base: position 2,866 of record CAYUSL010000483.1, read on the forward strand.
CGGCTGTCCGGCGGCGTTCGTGAACGGCAACATGTTCGCTTGCGCCCACGAGACGCGGCTGGTCGTGCGATTGCCCGACGCAGAGCGTGAGCGGTTGCTCGCCGAGGCTGGCGCGGGACCGTTCACGGTGATGGGCCGCACGATGCGCGAGTACGCCGCCATCGAGAATCCTCTCGATCGCTCGTCGCACGAGCTGACCGGATGGATCGCGAGCGCGCTCGCGTACGCCGGGGCGCTGCCGCCGAAGTCCGCCAAGCCGCGCGCCAAGAAGCCGCGCGCAAAGCGGCGTTGAGGTCATTTCACCCATGAATCCGCGCGAGCTTACGGTTCGGGGGTTGGTGCTGGGGGCGCTCCTCACCACGGTGTTCACGGCGGCGAACGTGTATCTCGGGCTCAAGGTGGGGCTCACGTTCGCGTCGTCGATCCCCGCGGCGGTGATCTCGATGGCCGTGCTGAGCGCGATCCGCGATTCGTCGATTCTGGAGAACAACATCGTGCAGACGGTGGCGTCGGCGGCGGGGACGCTGTCGGCGATCATCTTCGTGTTGCCGGGGCTCGTGATCGTGGGCTGGTGGAGCGGGTTCCCGTTCTGGCCGTCGTTCCTCCTGTGTCTGAGCGGTGGTGTGCTCGGTGTGCTGTTCACGATTCCGCTTCGGCGCGCGCTCGTCACCGATTCCGATCTGCCGTACCCGGAGGGCGTGGCTGCGGCGGAGGTGCTGAAGGTCGGCTCGGGAACGCGCGGCGAGATCGCGGACCAAGGCGGCGAGGCGCAGGAGGGGCTGTTCGCCGTCACGCTGGGCACGCTGGCTTCGGCGGGGCTCGCGATCGTGACCGCCACGCGCGTTGCCGCCGCCGAGGTCACGGGATTTTTCCGCGTCGGTGCCGTTGGATCGAGCGGCTTCAACGTCGCGTGGTCGCTGGCGCTGCTCGGCGCGGGGCACTTGGTCGGGCTTTCGGTCGGGATGGCGATGCTCGCCGGATTGGTGATCGCATGGGGTGTCGCCGTGCCGATCCTGACGTCGCTGGCTCCCGCGGGAGCAGCCGCGGACCTCGCTGCGCACACGATGACGATCTGGCGGACACAGGTGCGCTTCATCGGCGCCGGCGCCATCGCTGTCGCGGCGATCTACACGCTGGCGCGGCTCACGCGCCCGGTGCTGGGCGGGCTCGTGAGCACGCTGGCGGCGGCGCGCGCGAGCGAAACCCGCGACGATCGTGATCGTGATCTGGCGCCTGCGTGGATTGCGACGCTCACCGCGGCGTGCTTGGGTCTGGCGGGCTGGCTCGCGTTCTCGTTCGCGCAGCGCAGCGTGCTCGCGCCGCATGCAGCGACGCTCACGGCCATCGCCGTGCCGTTCGTGCTGATCGGCGGCTTTCTCATCGCCGGTATCTGCGGCTACATGGCCGGCCTCATCGGCGCCTCGAACAGCCCGATCTCGGGTGTGGGCATTCTGTCGATCGTGCTGTCGTCGTCGGCGCTGGTGATGGCGGTCACGCCGACGGAGGCGACCCGCACCGCGCTGGTGGCCTTCGCTCTCTACGTGACGGCCATCGTGTTCGCGTGCGCCACGATCTCGAACGACAACCTGCAGGACCTGAAGACCGGGCAGCTCGTGGGCGCATCACCGATGCGCCAGCAGGTGGCGCTCATCGTGGGTGTTGCGGCGGGCGCGGTGGTGATCCCGCCGGTGCTCAATCTGCTCGCCCGGGCCTACGGCTTCGCCGGTGCCGCCAACGCGGGCGTCGTCGCGCCGAACCCGCTGCCTGCGCCGCAGGCGACGCTCATCTCGGCGCTGGCGCGCGGGGTGATCGGCGGCAGCTTGGAATGGAAGATGATCGGCATCGGTGCGGCGGTGGGCGTGGGGCTCATCGCGCTCGATACGCTGCTGGGTGCCCTCGGGCGCCTGCGCATCCCGCCGCTCGCCGTGGGCATCGGCATCTACTTGCCGATGTCGGCCACCTTCGCGGTGGTGGTGGGTGCGGTGCTGTCGCACTTCTACGCAGGGCGATTGCGCGAGGTGCAGAACCCGGCGCGCGCCGAACGGCTCGGCACGCTGGTGGCGTCCGGGTTGATCGTGGGTGAGAGCCTGTGGGGGGTGCTCAACGCGGCGCTGATCGTCGGCTTCTCGAAGGATGCGCCGCTGGCGCTCGTGCCCGAGGACTTCGCAGCGGCGCCGTGGCTGGGCG
>CAYUSL010000484.1:0-5038 GCA_964447125.1 uncultured bacterium
CCTCACGAGACGCTGCGCACCGAGGCCCTCGTCGCGCTCTGCATCGGCGAGGGCGAGGACCCCGCGCCGGAGCTCTTCCGTCATCTGTTGGCGGGCGAGCCGCCCGTGGGCGTCCTCGGCACGGCCTACCGCAAGGATGGCGAGGCGTTCCTCGAGCCGCCGCGTCCCCCGATCCTCGATCTCGATCGCATCCCCTTCCCCGCGTGGGATCTGATCGACGTCCCACGCTACTTCGACCTGCCGAAGTTCTCGACGGTCTGCAAGCGCAAGCAGTACATGTCGATCTTCACGTCGCGCGGCTGCCCGTATTCCTGTACGTACTGCCACACGATCTTCACCAAGAAGTTCCGCACCCGCACCGTCGACAACGTGATCGCCGAGCTGCGCACGCTGCACGACGACCACGGCATCCGCGAGCTGCACATCATCGACGACATCTTCAACTGCCAGATGGACCACGCGAAGAAGATCTGCGACCGCATCGTCGCGGAGAAGCTCGACTTCGCCATCACCTTCCCCAACGGCGTGCGCGGCGACCTCATGGACCGAGAGCTTCTGCAGAAGCTCTCGGCGGCCGGCTGCTACCGCATCACGTACGCGATCGAGACCGCCTCGCCGCGCCTGCAGAAGATGATCAAGAAGCACAACAAGCTCGACAAGCTCCGCCAGGTCATCGAGTGGACCGACGAGATGAACATCCTCCAGAACGGGTTCTTCATGCTGGGCTTCCCCGGCGAGACCCGCGCGGAGATCGACACCACCATCCGCTACGCACTCGATTCCAAGCTCCACACGGCGCAGTTCTTCGTGGTGAATCCGTTCGAGGGCACCGAGCTCACCGAGCAGGCACGCGCCCTCGGCAAGGAATTCTCGACCGATCCCGAGATCTTCAGCTATTTCCGCGCCGAGAACACGCTCTGCGAGGTGCCACCGGACGAGCTCAACAAGATGCAGCGCTCGGCCAACCGGCGCTTCTACTTGAACCCGCGCCGAGCCGTTCGCTTCATCACGCTCTATCCCCAGCGCGCCCAGCTCATCGGACTCTTCTTCATCTGGCTGGTGCTCTCGTTCAAGGTGTTCAGCGACAGCCACGAGCGCTACAAGTGGACCAGCCTCTTCCGTAGCTTCCGGTTCTTCCGTCGCCAGAAGGAAATCGCATCGGCCGTGGCCCCGGCTCCGGCGTGATCGCTCGGAGAGCGAGATGAGCGCATCGACGCTCGCAGCGCTCCGCCGCGTGATTCAGGCTGCCGGGCCGTCGATCATCGCGTTCTCGGGCGGTGTCGACAGTGCATTGGTGCTTCACGTCGCGCGCGACGTGTTGGGTGACGACGCCGTCGCGCTCACCGCCGTCGGGCCCACCCTCCCCGCCGAAGAGGAGGCGGAGGCGCGACGCTTCGGCGAATCCCTCGGTGTCCGTCACGTGTTCGTCTCGTCGCGCGAGCTCGAGAATCCCGATTACGCGCGGAACCCCACCAATCGTTGCTACTTCTGCAAGACCGAGCTCTACACGCTCTGCCACGGCGAGCGCGAGCGCTTGGGCCTGCGCTCGATCCTCGACGGCGTCAACCGCGACGATCTCGGCGACCACCGCCCGGGCCTCGTGGCTGCGGACGAGAACGGCATCCGCCATCCGCTCATCGAGGCTGGCCTCGGCAAGGAGGCGGTTCGCGAGCTCTGCCGCGAGCTCGGCATCGAGCTCTGGGACAAACCCTCGTTCGCGTGCCTCGGCTCGCGCTTCCCTTACGGAACGTCGATCACCCTCGAGCGTCTCGGCAGGCTCGAGCGCTGCGAGCGCGTGCTCCGCGAGCAGGGATTCCGAGGCTTCCGAGTACGGTTCCACGACGCCATCGCTCGCATCGAAGTGGGCGTCGCGGATCTGCCCCGCCTCGTCGATCCCGAGGTGCGGGAGCGAATCGTGCGCGCCATCAAGGCCGAGGGCTTCGAGTTCGTGACCCTCGACCTCGAGGGCTATCGAACGGGAAGCCTCAACGCCGGCCTCGCACGGCTCGAGACGCGCGCAGCATCCTGACGCGAGACCGCGTTCAGTTGGGAGTCGACTTCGGCGAGACCGCGGGCATGCCGAGCAACGCGAGCCGTGCGCGGAAGAGTGCCACGTTCGAGCCGCCCCCCGGCCCACCGGGGCCAGCCTTGGCGATCTCGTCCTCGAGCAGCTTCTTCGCTTCGTCGACCTTGCCGCTCGCTTCCAGCGCGCGCACCAGATCGAGTGTCGTGTGATCGTCGAGGGTGAAGCCCTCCGTCGCGAGCGCGCGATAGCTCGTCACCGCGGCGGCTGCATCGCCGGCGGCTTCCTGGGAACGCGCCAGAGCCAGCCGCACGGGGCCATGAAGCGGCGCCTTCGCTGGCGTCGCGTCGAGTAGCGCCGCGAGCAGCTTCACCGCGTCACCGGCTTTCCCAGCCCGGGTCAGAAGCACGCCCTTCACGAGCCGGGCTTGCCCTTCCGCCGCCGAGCCGCCGTGGTCGGAGACGACCGCGTCGCACGCGACGATGCCCGTTTCCGCCTGATCGGTGCCACCATCGAGAGCCTTCACGCAGGCCGTCAGCTTCTCCTGCGCCGCCTTCTCCTTCCTGTCGGTGTAGGACGACCAACCCGAATAGCCGGCGATCACCACCAACACGGCCGCCACCAACCCAGCCCAGAGCTTCCAGCGCGCCTGCAGCCACGCGAGCGCCACCTGGGCATCGTCGGTGTGGATCTCCTCGAGGAGCTGATGCTTCACGTCTGGGTTCGCCGCCATCGTCGTCCTCGCGCGCACCGGGCGCGCCGCTTCACATCTTGTATTTGCCGAACTGATCCGGGGGAAGGTTCGCGAGGAACTCCTCCACCTTCTCGCGGTCGGTCACGTCGAGCGCCGGATCCGACGAGCTCGTCGCGTCCGCTTGCTTGGATTTTTCGAATACCTGCTCGCGTACGAAGATCGGCGAGCCGGTGCGCAGCGCCAGAGCCAGCGCGTCCGAGGGGCGCGAATCCAGCTCGGCGACCTCGTCGCCGACCCGCAGGGCCACGATCGCGAAGAACGTGCTCTCGCGCAGGTCGACTACCGTGACCCGCTCTACACTTCCACCCAGCCGGTCGATCACGGTCGCGAGCAGATCGTGGGTGAGCGGTCGCGCCACCGCGACCTTCTCGAGCCGCGTGGCGATGGCGCTCGCCTCGAGCAGGCCGATCCAGATCGGCAACATGCGCGATCCGTGCGCCTCTTGGAGCACCACGATCGGCATCTGGGTCAGCGGATCGAGAGCGATCCGCTCGATGCGCATCTCGACATCCAAGGGGTCGCCTCCTCCCCGCAGCGGCGTCACACGCGCTGGCCGGCAAGGGCGTGGGCTCCGGCGCGCTCCACCCGAACCCGAACCATCCGCCCGCGCAGCTCGTCGATCGCGCCCGCGAAGTGCACGGGGTGAAGGGAACCGCTGCGCCCTTCCACCTCGCCGGCGCGCCGGGTGTTCGCGCGCTCGACGAGCACATCCACGTCGACGCCGATCCAGCGCCGATTGCGCGCGGCGCGAACCTCTGCCTGAAGCGCGAGCAGCCGTGCCAGCCGCTCCGCGCGTACGGCGTCCTCGGGCACGTCCTCGAGCTTGAGCGCTCGCGTGCCGGGGCGTGGCGAGTACGAGAAGCAGAACGCATTGTCGAACTCGACCTCGCGCACCAGCGACAGCGTCTCGCCGAAGTCCGCCTCGCTCTCCCCCGGAAAGCCCGCGATCAGGTCGGTGGTGAGCGCCAGGTCGGGCCGCGCCGCACGCAGGCGCTCGACCAGCGTGACGTACTCGCGGCGCGTGTGACCGCGACGCATGCGCGTGAGCACCGCGTCCGAGCCCGACTGCACCGGCAAGTGGAAATGCCCCGCGAGACGATCGAGATCGCGGAAGGCGTGGATCAAGCTCTCGCCCACCTCCGCCGGGTGCGACGTGAGGAAGCGAATGCGCTCGATGCCGGGGACGTCGTGAATACGGCGAAGTAGTCCCGCGAGATCAGGCTCGCTCGGGTCCTTGCGCCCGTACGAAGTGATGTTCTGGCCGATCAGCGTCACTTCCTTCACGCCGCGTGCGGCCAGCCTTCGCACTTCGTCGAGCACCGAGCTGGCGGGGCGCGAGATCTCGCGCCCCTGGGTGAAGGGTACGATGCAGAAGGAGCAGAATCGATCGCAGCCGCGCTGCACCGCGACGAAGGCGCGCACGCCACTCTCGTCGGGCGCTTCGTGGTCACCGAGGACGTCCTGCCAGCGACGCTCGAAGCTCAGCGCCGACGGATGCGCACCGCGCTCGCGCGACGCGCGCTCGATGAGATCCGGGACGGCAGCGAGATGATGGGTGCCGAACACCAGATCGACGTACGGCGCGCGCTTGAAGATCCCCTCGCCCACTTGCTGGGCCACGCAGCCGCCCACGCCGATCACCACGCCGGGCCGTTCTTGCTTCAGCTCACGGAAACGCCCCAGCGTCGAATACACCTTCTGCTCCGCGTGATCCCGGACGCTACACGTGTTGAGCAACAGCACGTCGGCGTCCTGCGCAGTGGCGGCGCGTTCGTAACCACGCTCCGTGAGGTGATGCAGCAACGCGTACGAGTCGCGCTCGTTCATCTGACAACCATACGTCTCGACGTAGACGCGCGGCCGCGGACGCGTAGCCAGCCATTCCGGCACGTTGGAATCGAGCTCCGACGACATCCATCCGAACCTATCAGGCCACTCCGCAACTCGCCAGAGCCGCCGGAAGCAGATCGCATTCGTCGCGACTCCAGCAACGGGCGAGGCAGCGACACTGCAGCGAGCCAGCGACGACCCATCGTCCTACGGGTCTCCCCGCTCGCGCTCCACCTTTCCGCGAGCCGACGAGCGCCGCGAGTCGACTCGGGGTGGGACCCATCGCGGCTTTGCCGCGGTGGGCGGGGCGCTTGAAAAGCCCCAAGCGTGCATCTCGACCGCAGCCAAGGCGCACCAGTCTCCCCGCTCGCCATCCATCTCTCCGCGAGCCAGAGGCGAGCCGCGAGCGAAGCGAAGCGACTCGGGGGTGG
>CAYUSL010000485.1:0-5021 GCA_964447125.1 uncultured bacterium
CTGCTCCCCGTAGTCCCCGCGGGCTGCCCATCTCCCCGCGCGCCCGCCCGGTCCCGACGCCCGCCGCGCGGCGCGGGGGGGGGGGGCCCCGGCGCGGCTTTGCCGCGACGGGCGGGGGGCTGGAACAGCCCCCCGAACAAGCCTCGTTCTGTCAGCCGCTCAAGGCGGCTGGACGAGATGCAGATCGACGTCGCGACCGCGGGCGTCGGCGTCGGAGACGACCACGCGCACCTTGGGCAGGATCTCCTCGAGAGTCTCGAGGTAGAGGCGCTCGCGGGTGCGCTCGGGGGCGTGGCGGTACTCGGCGAGCACCGCGAGAAAGCGATCGGTCTCGCCCTTCGCCGCTTGGATGCGAGCGTCGGCGGCGGCTTTCGCTTGCGACACGATTCCTTGCGCTTCGCCGCGCGCCTTGGGAAGCAGATCGTTGGCGTAGCCCTTGGCGGCGTTGATCAGCCGGCCGCGCTCGGCCTCGGCGTCCTGCACCTGGCGAAAGGCGCTTCGAACCGGGCTCGCCGGATCGATCGACTTGAAGCTCGCCGTCACCACGCGGATCCCGACGCCGTATGCGTCGAGGCGTGCGTTGACACCTCTCTTCACGCGCTCGAGCACCTCGTTCTGGCCCGCGGTGAGCACGTGATCGACGTCCATCTCGCTCAGCGTCTCGGTGAAGGCGCCGTCGGCGGCGCGCCGCAACACGAGCCCCGCTTGCTCGGCGCCCGCATACAGGTAGCGAGCAGGATCCTCGACGACGTACTGAAAGATCGCGCGCACCTCGACGATGTTGGTGTTGCCGGTGAGCCACTGGGTCTCACCGGGTGTCGGGTTCAGTCCGCGCAGGTCGTCGGAGATCTTGTAGCCGACGCTCATGGAGAGGGGCTCGGCGGTCTTGACCTTGGCGGCGCGGCCGAGGGGCGGCGGCAGGTTCCAATGCACCCCTGGCGGCACGTGGTCGGCGACGATCCGCCCCATCGCGATCGCCACTCCCACTTCGCCCGCGCTCGATTTGACGGTGTAGAAGCCGCTCGCAAGCCAGCCTGCGAGCGCCAACACCGCCACCGCGATCGCGACGCGAACGGCACGCGCACGCGCCGGCGCGGGATCCGCGGCCACCCGCGTCTGGTTCACGGCTTCCCCGCCGCCTTGGGCGCGTCGCTCGCTTGTCCGCGCGTCAAGAGCCGCATCAGCTCGCTGTCGCCGGGCAACACCAGCGTGGTCTGCGGGTCGAGGATCTTGCGATACGCCTGCAGCGTGCGCAGGTAGCGGTAGAATTCGGGGTCCTTGGCGAGCGCCTCGCCGAAGATGCGCGTCGCCTCCGCCTCGCCCTGGCCGCGCACGCGCTCGGCCTCGGCACGCGCCTCCGACAAGATGCGGCTCTTTTCCTGATCGGCCTCGGCGCGGATCTTGAGCGATTCCTCCTCGCCTTCGGAGCGGAAGCGCTTGGCGATGCGATCGCGCTCGGCGCGCATGCGGTCGAACACGCTGGACTGGTTCTGGTCGGGGAAGTTGAGGCGCTTGATGCGGACGTCGAGCAGGTCCACGCCGTAGCGCGTGGCTTGCTTGGCGGCGGTGTCGGTGATCGCGGCGAGGACCTCACCGAGACGGTGCTCCTTCGCCTCGGTGCTCACGAGTTGCACGAAGGGCACGCTGCCCAGCGCCGCACCCAGCTCGGAGCCGATCACGATGCCGAGGCGTGCCTCGGCACCCTTCACGGTGCCCACCGTCTGCAAAAACGCGAGCGGCTCACGAATCCGCCACACGCAATAGGTCTCGACGGTGACGTTGGTCTTGTCGTTGGTGAGGTACTCGGCCTGCGGCAGGTCGAGGACCATGAGTCGCGCATCGAGCGTGGTGACGGTCTCGAATGGCGACGGCAGCTTCCAGTGCAGCCCTCGATCGTCCGCCAACACGACCTTGCGCAGCTTGCCGAGCCGCGTCACCACCGCGAACTGCGTGACGTCCACGACGAACAGACAGGACTGGATCACGAGCGCGGCGACCGCCACGCCGATCGAGCCCCGGACCCACGTCTTCATCGTGTGCACCTCATGGGCTCGGGACGGTGTTGACCACGCTCGCCGAGCCTCGCTTCAACGCCTTCAAGAACGGGCTCTCGGGGGTGGCTTCGTCGCCGCCGCCGGCCCCGTTTGCGCTCGCGCTGGAGGCACGCGCACCGGAAGCAGCGGCACTACTGGCGTCGCTTCGTCCCGGCTGCGGCATCATCCACAGGTCGAGCGCTCCGGCCCCTGCCGCACCCGGTCGCACCACCTTGCGAACCCCCGGCAGCACGGCCTCCATGGTCTCCAGATAGAGCCGCAGCTCGGTGAGATCGCGCACCGCCGCAAACGCCTCGGCCTGCGCGGAGAACGCAGCCGCTTCCGACGCGGCCCGGGCGACCTCGGAGGTGCGTGCGCCCTCGGCGTCGAGAAGCGACTTCGTGGCTTCGCCGCGTGCCTTGGGCAGCGTCTCTTCGGTATAGCCACGCGCGGTCTGTTCCGCGGTGAGCGCCTCTTCGCGCGCCGACGCCACGTCGCGGAAGTTCCAGTGCACGAGCGTGGGCGCATGGACCTCGAGCAACGCCACGCGGACGACCTCGATGCCCGCGCCGTACCCGTCCAGCTCGCGCTGCATGCGGCTGTGGGTGTTGGATTCCACGGCGCCGCGCCCCTCGGCGTAGATCTCGTCGATGGGCCGGTCGCCGATGACCTCGACCATCGCCGAGCGCGCGGTGGCGCGCACCAGCGCCTCCGGATCGGCGACTCCGAAGCCGAAGGCCACGGCATCCTTGGCGCGATACTCGACGGTGAGGTTGATGTCGATGATGTTCTCGTCCCCGGTCAGGAAATAGCCCTCGCGCGGCTCCTTCACGCGCCGGGCCTCGACGCTCGCGCCGGGCCGCGCAGGGTCGGGCGTCACCGTGCGAAATCCCACGTCGACGGTTCGCGACTGCTCCACCGCCACGACACTTCCACGAGCAAACGGAAGCGGCGCGTGAACGTACGTACCCGGTTCCAGGTCGCGCGCCGTGAGGCTGCCGAAGCTCACGATCGCGCCACGCTCACCAGGCCGAACGGTGAGCAAACCGGTGAGCAGCCAACCGAGCACGGCGACCACACCCGCAACACCGCCGAGCCGGCGGCGGGTGATCGCGACTCCGAGCCCATGCTCGATCCGCTGGCCGATGCGCGCGAACTCGGGCGGTACGGGTGCCCGCGCCACGCTCGTCGCCAGGAGCGCCACGAACACGAGCGCCGAGGCCAAGCGCAACGCGAGCGGCAACGGGCTGTCGCTACCCAGCGCCAGCACCGGCTTGATGCCGGTGGAAGCGATCACCAGGTCGAGCAACGCCCCGAACGCGATGCTCAGCACCGCCACCACCGCGACGTAGATGGCGACCGCCCGCCGCCCCAGGAACTTGGGCAGCATCACGATCGAGCCGAGATTGGTGGCCGGTCCGGTCAGCAGGAAGACCAGCGCCGCGCCCGGGCTCATGCCCTTGAGCATCAGCGACGCCGCGATCGGTGTGGATGCCGAGGCGCAGATGTAGAGCGGCACGCCGATGAGCGCCATCATCAACATCGGCATCACGCCGCGCCCCAGGAACCGCTCCACGAAGGTCGCGGGCACGAACGCCGAGACCAGAGCGCTCACCACCAGGCCGAACAAGAGCCAGTGCGAAAGATCGTCGAGAAGATCGACGAACGCGTAACGCGATGCGCGACGAAGCCAGCTACCCGTGGCTGGCGCTCCGGTGTCCTCGAGACCGACGACTTCCGATTCGTCGTGGGCGTGCTCGTGCGAATGGCCGGGATCCGCCGACGGGCTCGCCGCGCCACCGACCGCACCTGCGAGCGCCTCCGAGCCGTGGCCTTCGCAGCAGGAATCGACTGGCGGCTCGCTCGAGGCACCCGCTTCGTCGCCACGTTCGCGATCGGCGTCGCCACCCTCGACTTCCACGGCGAGCCCCGCGACCACGCCGGTCACGAACGCCGCCAGCGGCCGGAACACGGCGACGAGCCATCCCATCAGGCCATAGGTCAGCGCGATCGAGTCCACGCCGGTCTCGGGCGTGGACACCAGGAACGCCACGGTGGCGCCGCGACTCGCACCGCGGCGACGCAACGCGATCGCCGTCGGCACCACCGAGCACGAGCACAGCGGCAGCGGCACTCCCACCAGCGATGCGAGCAGGATGGAGCGCACCCGTCCCCTGCCGAGCAAGCGCCGGATCAGCCGCGCCGGCACCAACACGTGCAGCAACCCCGCCACCGCGAATCCGAACAACAGATAGAACGAAGCCTCGCGAAACACCAACCACAGCTCGCGTGCGAAACGCAGCAGGAATTCGAGCATGAGCGAATCCGAATCGCGCCGAGCGCGAAGGCCGCGCCGAGCATAGCCCTGAAACGATCCCCTCGAAAAACGAGCCCATTTTGCAGGGCTCGCGAACGTCACGCGCTGGCGGCGCGCCGCGGGCGCAGCGAGGCGACTCGGCGGGTGGGGCTTGCGACGCTCCTCAGGACGACGTCGGCAGCCTGACGCGAGCCGCCCGCGCTGACTCACCGGGCACAGCAGGTGCCCCCCGACGCCGCCATCCGCAGGCGTCTCGCTCGATCCGCAGCGGCGCGGAGCCGCACTTGCCCTTGATCCGGCGACGATCCTCCGTTACCTCTTGACGGTTTCGAACCCGGAGGAACGATCCATGAACGCCAAGCGTGCCCGCCTGCTGCGCAAATTCGCGAGCTCCACGAAGCGCGATCCCAACGAGCTCAAGGATCTCTGGAAGGAGATTCCTCGCACCGCGCCGCGCGCCGAGGAGAAGAACGACTCCGACGCCAGCCGCCGCGCGCTCGGCGCCGAGATCCGTCGCACCCTCGCCCGCGACGAAGCCTGAGCCGGCCGGGCCGCGACATGACCACCGGCCCGGCGCTCCTCCGCTTCGATCCCCGCTTCTCCGCCGCATTCGCGCACCATCCCATCCTCGCCGGGCCCACGCCCGTTCAGCCGCTCGAACGGCTGAGCCG
>CAYUSL010000486.1:0-5009 GCA_964447125.1 uncultured bacterium
GGTCGCGGCTCGGCATCGAGCACGCGGCGCAACGTTCGAAGCAGAGCTTCGCTCGTGAACGGTTTGCGCAACAAGTTGCGATCGCCGTCGCCGAGGCTGCCGAAGACCTCCTCGGTGAAGCCGGACATGTACACGACCTTGAGCGAGGGCCGCTGCTGCGTGGCTCGCGCCGCCAGCTCGACGCCGCTCATGCTGGGCATCACGACGTCGGTGAGCAGCAAGTCGAGCGAGCCGTTCTCGTCGCGACAAACGCCGAGCGCCTCTTCGGCGCCTGCCGCCTCGATGACGCGGTAGCCGGCCTCCGAGAGCACGTCGCGTACGAACGAGCGCACCATGGCCTCGTCCTCCACCACCAGCACGCGCTCGGTGCCGCCGACCGAAAGGCGCTGCTCCGAGCTCGCGGCGTGTGAATCCTCGACACGCTGGGAGATCGGGAAATGACACACGAACGTGGAGCCCACGCCCACCTCGGAGCTCGCCACGATGTAGCCACCGCTCTGGCGCACGATGCCGTACACGGTGGCGAGACCGAGCCCGGTGCCACGTCCTTCCTCTTTGGTGGTGAAGAACGGCTCGAAGATCCGCGACAGCGTTTCGTCGTCCATGCCCACTCCGCTGTCGCGCACCGAGAGCGTGGCGTAATCGCCAGGCGCGCGATCCAGCGGGCGCGCGGGATCGTCTGCGTCGAGGTGCGTGGCACGGGTCTCGATCTCGAGCCGCCCACCAGACGGCATGGCGTCGCGAGCGTTGAGCACCAGATTCATGATGATCTGCTCGAACTGGCTCGGGTCGGCTTCGATACGCCCCAGCGTGGCGTCGAGCTTGGTCGTGAGCTCCACGTCCGAGCGCACCAGCCGTCGCAGCATCTCGACCATGTCCACGATGAGCAGGTTGAGATCGATGACTCGCACCTGACCGATGGGACTGCGCCCGAACGCCAGCAACTGGCGGGTGAGCGCCGCCGCGCGGTCCGCCGCCTTGAGCGCCTGGGTCGCGTGGCGATAGTTCGGCTCGTCGATGCGAAGCCGCCGGAGCAAGAGCTCGGTCTGCCCGCGAATCACGGTCAGCAGATTGTTGAAGTCGTGGGCGATGCCGCCGGCGAGGCGTCCCACGGCTTCCATCTTCTGCGACTGGCGAAGCTGGGCTTGCAGGCTCTCTTCCGCCTGGTGCCGCCGGTAGCCGTCGATCAGCACGCCGGCGGCGTTGGCCAAGAGCTCGAGCTGGGCGCGCTCCGCTTCCGTGTAACCCGACTCGTTGGCCACACCGAGCACGCCGACCACCTCGTTGCCGCGCCGAATCGGCACGCCCAGGAACTGACCGAGGCGTGGTGCCAGCGCCAGCACCTCGTCGGTGGCGGGATCATCCGCCCGGTGAGCGGTGCTGACGGGCCGACCGGTGCGCACGATCGAGCCCACCAAACCCGTGAGCTCGTCGGTCTCGATCTTGCGATCCGGCAACGGCGGCATGGGACCGTCCGGCCCCTCGGCGGCGAGAACCTTGAATCGCGAGCCCGGCAACACCACTCCCACCAGCCCGCCGCGGCTGTGGGTTTGCGCCAAGGCACCGGCGAGCAGCCGCTCGCTGGCGCGGTGCCAGTCGCCGCTCTCGAGGAACTCGGTGAGCGCCGCGCCGATGGTCTCCAGCTCTCGCGTCTTCTCACGCAACCCGGTCGCCGAGGCCTGCAACTCGCGCTGCGTGCGCAACAACGAATCGATCGTCTGGTTGAACGCGTGCGCCAGATCGACCAGCTCCGGCGGACCGCTCTCGGCGGCCCGCACCGCGAAGTTGCCGGCGCCGACCGAGCGCGCGGTCGCAGCCAACGCCGCCAGCGGCGCGGTGAAGCGACGCGCCGCGAAGTAGGCCACCAGCGAGCCCAGCACCGCACCCGAGACGCTGAGCAGCAAGATCGCGCGAAAGGCGGCGCGAAGTGGCTCGGTGAAGAGGTTCTCGTCGACCCCCACGACCAGCTTGAGCGCGCCGCCGAGCTCGACGTCGAGCGTGCGCACGCGGCCTTCGTCGGCCGGCTCGGCGGGTGATGCGACCAGCACCCGATCTCCCGAGCGCAGCTCCACTCGGTCTCCCACCGCGAGCGAGTAGTCCTGCAGCACACCGTGATCCAGCTCGCGCGCGGCGACCAGATAACCGCGGATTTCGTCGCCGACTTGCAGCGGCACGATCTGCACTTCCACGCCGGCCTGATCGACGCGGACCGTGTCGGGCAGCGCGCGCGTGAGGTTGGGCCGGCGGATGAGCCGTTCGAGACGCGGCTCGATCTCGGGGCGGCCTTTCCCCGCCCACACCAGCGTCTCGCCCTTCGCTCCCAGGAAGGCAAAGCTCGTGAGGCGAAGGTCCACGAGCTCCTCTTCGGCGGCGAACCTGAGCGTCTCGGCGTCCCGCACCTCGGCGAGCGCCAGCATCCGCGGCTCTTGGGCGATGCTGATGAGCTGCTGGGCACGCAGCCGCGACGCCGTCGCGTGCACCCGCTGCAGCACACGCGCGTCCTGAGCGAGACGCGCCCGCACGTCACCTTCGGCGCGGGCCGCGATCCAGCGATCGGTCAATCCGAGCAGCCCGATGAAAACCAGCGCAGTGATGCCACCGAAGCCGAGCAGCAACCGCGTCTGGAAGGAGAGCCGCACCGTCGGTCACCTCGCGCCTGCGCCGAGCACCAGATCCACCTGCGCCACATCCTGCGCCACCACCTGGACCTCCGCATCCGCCGCGGGGAGCCGCTCGTTCCAGGTCGCAACCCGGTAGCGCCCGTCGGGGACGTCGGCGATGCGAAACGAGCCGTCGCCAGCGGCGAGCGTATGCCACGGCGTGGGCGCCGCGAAGATCACTGCGTTCATCGATTTGTGAATCGAGCAGAAGACCCGAACCGCGCCCGGCTCGCGCACGGTGAGGTCGCGCGCCTCGCCCTTCGGGTAGAGGCCGAGATCGAAGGCGTTGGGCTGGGAATACGAGAACGCGTTGTGGGTGATCGAGTCGTCGTTGGGGATGCGCACCGTCTGCCCGACGGTGACGACCAGGAACGGCGGCTCGAAGCGCGCACCTTTTTGGCTGATTTCCGCGATCGCCTCCGGTATCGGCACCGTCACGGCATCCAGCGGCTCGAGGTACACCACCAGCGGTCCCACACGAGCGGATTCGAGGCTCGCGATGGCCAACCGCACGTGGCCCTCGACGGCACCGGATGCGCTCGCTCGCGCCAGCTCGCCGCACAAGAGCAGCGCGAGCGAGCCACCGAGCAGGCGGGTGCCTCGCGCGCTCATCGCACCTGAAGCTCGACGTCGATGCGCTGGGCGCGATCGGGTTCCAGCTCGATCGATTCGAGCGCGGGCGGAAAGCGCGGATGCCAAACCTGAAGGCGGATCGGCTTCACCGTAGCCCCCTCCGCCGGCGGGGGGACGAGCCCATCGAGCACCCAGGTGCCGTCGGCGGCGATCACCGTGAACGGGCCGTCGGCCACGTACACGCTCGCTTCGGCCGCCTCTTCGTCGCCGCCGCCGGCGTCCAGCACGAACCAGCGCACCTCGCCCGCAACGGTGGCTGTGACGTGCGCATCGCCGCCTGGCTCGAGGCGCGTGAGCAGCCCGTGTGCCGGGCACGACACGATGTGCGCACGATCATCGTCGTTGCGTACCGTGATGCTGCCGCCCTGCCCGACCGCCGCGTAGTGCGGCACGAGCCGTGCGCCGAATCGCGAGCCACGGATCGCGAGCGACGCGTCCCCGCGCGGCGATGCCAGCCCCACCGCGCTCACCACCGCGAAGCCCGGCTTGGTGTAGCTGACGAGCTCGGCATCGCGCAGCGCCCGATCGCCGTAGGCACCGGCGGCGGAGGCGCTCGTCAGCCCCTCGTGCGGCAAGAGCCGCACGGTACCGAAGAGCGTCGCCGTACCGGGCAACGGCGGTGGCACCCGAATCCCGCTGCAACCGGCGGCAAACGTGACCCACCCCGACAGGATGCACGTCGCGAGCGGCATCCACCCCGCAGGTCGAGAGCGGAAACGATTCCGAATCATTTCGCGCGCCGCCGTCGGCTTCGGTCGGCGAGTCTACACCCGCCTCCAACCGAGCACGCGGCGAACATCACGATGCCGGTGTCCAGGGAGTGAGCCGCGGCCAGAGCGCCGGCACGTGACGTTGGTACTCGACGTACGGCACGCCGATCTCCGCCACCAGCCGTCGCTCCTCCATCCGCGAGCCGATCACGAAGTAAGCCGTGGCGAGCACGTCGAAGAGCAGCCGACCCGTGGTCAGCGTGGAGGCGCTCCACAAGAGCACGATCATCGCCAGATACATCGGGTGGCGCGTGTAGCGAAAAGGCCCCTTCACGACGAATGGCACCGTGGGCGGCGCTTCGCCGCGAAAGTGAGCGACGAGCTGGCGCGTGCCCACGAACGCCGCCTGATCGAAATGCTGCCCGACCCACCACGCACAGCCGAGCGCGAGCCAGTAGACCGCGTCCAGCACGTGCCCGACCATTCCTTCCACGCGCCAGATCAAGGCCGGCATCGGCCGCCACACCGCGAGCAAAGCCAAGAGCGACACGCCCGAGATCACCACGTACGTCGCGCGCTCGAACGCCGCCGGAAACAGTTTGCCGAAGGCGCGCTTCCACGCGGACGTGGCGGTGGCGCTGTGGATCGCCACGAAGAGCGCGAAGGCGCCCAGGTTCCACGTCCAGGCTCCCGGCGCGGCCGGAACTTCGGTGCGCGTGACCCAAAAGAAGAGCCACAGCACCATCAGCAGGTTGGGCACGTTGGCGAAGAAGATCGTCGCCCAGCGCCACGTCACGAGCACGCGTCGGTTCATCGCCAATGCGACCTTCGCTGAGGCGGCAATCCGCGCCAAGCCCCGAGCGCCGGTGCTGTCTCGGTTTCGTTCGCTGGGCCGCCGAGAGGCCGCGGCCCCTTCGAGGCCTGGCCCTCCAGCCGGAGACTTGCGAAGAGCCCGATTTCCACGATTGCTTCGACAGGCTGGAGCGCGCGCGATCCTTCGCGCGCG
>CAYUSL010000487.1:0-5001 GCA_964447125.1 uncultured bacterium
GTCGAGCTCGGCGTCGACGAGATCATGATCCAGAACATGCAGCTCTGGAGCGGCAAGGACGAGTTCCGCGAGGACCGCGAGGGCAAGGTGGTCGCCGACCAGGTGATGGCCCAGGTCTACGAAGAGTGCCGGGACATCGCCGCCGGCAAGGTGCCGCTCAAGATGTGGCACCCTGGCGTGAGCCACGGCTGCAACTGGGCGGAGACCTCGTGCTACGTGACCGTGGACGGCTACGTGACGCCTTGCTGCAACTGCCCCGATCCGAAGGTCAAGAACTTCGGCAACCTCAACGAGAAAAGCCTGGAAGAGATCTGGTGGAGCGACGACTACAAAGAGTTCCGCCGCCAGCTCGCGTCGCCCGAGATCCCGCCGATTTGTGACGGTTGCGTGATCTACGGGGGGCGGTTCAAGGAATACTGAGGCGGGTCGCCGGCAGCCGAACGGCCTTGGCGTTCGCCCCGGCGCTGTAGTAAGAAATCGCGGTTTCGGCTGGCCCGAGTCGCGATTTGCCGCCATCGGCACCTGCACGACGGCGGGCGGCGAGAGCGCGAGCCGAGAGGATGGTTCCGACGATGAAGAGCCTCCCGCTCGTCGTACCTGCCGCAGGGCGCGGAACACGCGCGTTGCCGTACACCATGGAGCATCCCAAGGCGCTCCTCGAGGTGGACGGCAAGACGTTGCTCGGCCAGGTCTTGGACCTCGGCGAGAGCATCGGCGTCGAGCGCGCGTACATCATCGTCGGCTTCCAAGCCGACGAGGTGAAGAAGCGGTTCGGCGCGCGCTACCGGTCGATGAGCATCACCTACGTCGATCAGCCCGAGCAGCTCGGGCTCGTGCACGCCATCAGCCAGCTCGAGAAGCATCTCCGCGAAGACTTCATGATGATGCTGTGCGACGAGATCTACTTCGACACTCGGCACAAAGACGTCATGCCCCACTTCCGCAGCATCAATCCGGACGTGTTGTGCTGTGTGATGAACGGGACGGTCGAAGAGATCCAGAAGAACTACAGCGTCGAGTTCCAGGGCGACCGCATCACCAAGCTCATCGAAAAGCCCACCACCGAGCAGATCACGAACCCGTTCATGGGGACCGGCACGGTGCTGTTCCACCCGAGCGTGTTCGAGTACATCGAGCTCACTCCGGTCAACCCCAAGCGCAACCAAAAAGAGCTCGCCGACCTGCTCAACGTGATGATCCAGGCGGGGCGTAACGTCAGCCTCTTCGACATCGGCGGCTCGTACGTCAACGTGAACTACGCAGACGACTACGAGCGGCTCACCAACAAGATGCACGCCGCGGGGTAGTTCGCGGGGATTTTGAAATCCCCCTCCCATCGCGGCAAAGCCGCGATGGGACCCAACCCCGAGTCGCCTCGCGTCGCTCGTCGGCTCGCCGTCCGACGCGCGGAGAGGTGGATGGCGAGCCTGGAGACCCCCGCGCAGGTCGGGTGTCGCGAGCGCCGCTCGTGGGCTGTATGGCCTGAACCGCGTCGCGTCGAAGTGTCGGAGGTCCGAGCGACAGTAGGCGGGCAAGCATCCCTGGTGGTCACTCGCGTTGCGGCGGCACTGGGGACATCACGCCGAGCACTTCGCGGTAGTAGCGATCGAGCTCGTCGAGCGAAGCGAGGTCGCCCTTGCGCTGATACGCGAGGACGCGCCGTGCTTCCTCGAGGATGTGGTGAGCTCGAGCCATTCGCAGCTCGCCCTGGGAACCGTACACCGCGCGATTCCAGTCGGTGGCTGCGGGAGTCACCGGCCGCGCCCGCATGGGATGCGCGAAGAGACTGAAGGACACGAGCAGCCCCAGCATGACTCGCAGCGTCTCGTGCGGGTTCATGAGGATCAACGCGTCCCGCCAGCCGCGCTCCTTGGCGAGGCGCACGAAGTCGTCGCCCTCGCTGCGCGTGTGCGCACCGTCGCCGGGCACGAGCACGAGCGCATCCTCGGGCACGCCCAGCGCCGCGAGCGCGCGGCTCCACACACGGCAGCCCGGGTATGTGGTGGTCTCGGGACCGCGATCGGCGCCGGTGCCTGGGATGGCGATCTGCCGCGCCACGCCACTTCGGTGAAGCTCGGCGGCCAGCCAGAGCAGCCCTTCGTTCGTCGGGGGGGCGTGCTCCCAATTGCCCGGACAGCGGCTGAACACGAACGCCACGGGGTACGCAGTGCTGGGGGTGGGCCAAGGCGCCAGATGCCACGGGGCCAAGACGCGGTCGAGGTCGCTCAAGTTCCATCCTCCAACGCGCGCAACATAGGAACGACGCTGGATGCGGGCAATGGGGCAGCATGCCCCGGGCTCCCACTGCTGACGCCGCGCGCGCGTGTCGGCTCGATGGCGTCAGCGTGACGAGCCACACACGATTTTCCGATCGACAGTCTTGACACGAAGCGAGGGGTCGGACACTTTGCGCGTTTACCGACGTGTTTAGTATATGAAACAACACGTTTTATTAACTGGTCTTTCGGTGGGGGTAGGGGCGGAGTCGTGTCGCATCCGATCGGCGAGCGCATCAAGGCACTCAGGATCTCGAGCCAGCTCACGCAGGAAGAGCTGGCAGCGCGCGCCGATCTGACCAAGGGGTTCATCTCGCAGGTGGAGCGTGACCTCACGTCGATCTCGCTGGAGAACCTCACTTCGGTGTTGTCGGCGCTCGACACCAGCTTGGCGGAGTTCTTCGCGGAGGAAGAGGAGAAGCCGGTCGTTTTCCGAAGGTCGGATCGGCGCTCGATGGAGTGGGGCGGGGTGGCGAGTCTCGAAGTGTTGGTGCCGGGCGGCACCAATCGCACCATGGACCCCACGGTGGTCCATCTCGCCGCCGGCGAAGCCTTCGGATGCGAGCGGCCCCACGAAGGCGAGGAACTGGGATACGTGCTGAGCGGAACGATCCGGTTGCGCCTGAGCAAGAAGAGCTGGCTGCTCAAGCCCGGGGATTGCTTCTACTACCGCGCGAACCGCCAGCACGGGATCACGAACGAGGGCTCGAACGAGGCACAGGTTTTGTGGATTGCGTCGCCGCCGCGGCTGTGACGGGACCGATTTCGACGGTGGGAAGGTGAACATGGCCCGGGGCGTGGTGCCCTCGGGGGCGTTGCCGAAACACCATTGGGAGGATGGACCATGAAAGCGCTTGGGCGCCATCTCTTGGTGGAGTACAGCGGTTGCGATCACGCGACGCTGAAGGAAGTTCCACGTATCCAGGAGCTGATGGAGGAAGCGGCGCGCGTCTCCGGCGCGACGATCGTGCAGACCTGCTTCCATCAGTTCAATCCGTACGGCGTGAGCGGCGTGGTGGTGATCGCCGAGAGCCACCTCGCAATCCACACGTGGCCGGAGCACGGCTATGCGTCGGTGGACATCTACACCTGCGGCGACTCGGTCGATCCCTGGAAGGCGCACGAGTTCCTGCAGCAGGCGCTCGGCGCGAGCGACGTCGAGACCAACGAGCTCTTCCGCGGTCAGCTCGGCGACGAGCCGTCCCACGCCGGCTACGGCAACGCCGCATTACCCATCGTCCTGCATTCGTGACCGGACGCGCGGCTGCGGGCCGCGCGTCGATCCTTCGTGCCACCGCTCGCCGTCGCGGCGAGCGGATGGAGGTCGTCCATGGAGCTTTGGTTCACGGAGGCGCATCCGTCGCAGCGCGGTCTGACGTTCCGCGTGCGACGCGTGCTCGAGTCCAAGAAGAGTCGCTACCAGCAGATCGACATCCTCGAGACCGAGGATGGAGCGCGGCTCTTCGTGCTCGACGGCATGGTCATGCTCACCACGCGCGACGAGTTCGTGTACCACGAGATGCTCGCCCACGTGCCGCTCTTCGCCCATCCGGCGCCGAAGCGCGTGCTCATCATCGGCGGCGGCGACGGCGGCACGGCACGCGAGGCCATCAAGCATCCCACCGTCGAGCACGTGGACCTCGTGGACATCGACGAGGATGTGTTCGAGCTCTCGCGCCGGCACCTGCCTGAGACCGCGAGCTCGTTCGACGATCCGCGGGTGCACCTGCGCGCCGAAGACGGTGCGGCGTTCGTGCGGGACGCCAAAGAGCCGTACGACGTGGTGCTCGTCGACTCCACCGAGCCCATCGGGCCGGGTGCTGTGCTCTTCGGCGCCGAGTTCCACGCCGACATCCGCCGCGCGCTGACGCCCGACGGGATCATGGCGTGTCAGAGCGATACCCCGTTCTTCGACGGCGAGACGATCCGCACGCTGCATCGAGCCGTGCGGCCGATCTACCGTTCGCTCCACCTCTACTTGGCGTCCGTGCCTGTCTACCCGAGCGGACTGTGGAGCTTCACCCTCGGTACCAAAGGCGCCGCGGCGGGTGTGCGCCCGAAGGCGCTGCGCACACCGCCTGCCGCGTGGAGTCTTCGCTACTACAGCGCGGAGATCCACGACGCCTGCTTCGCGCTCCCGCCGGTCGTAGCCGAGCTGGTGGCCTGATCCGCGCCTCGCGGGCGGGTGATCAGCCGGCTCGCCGCGCGACGACGGCGATCGTCCAATCCGTCGCGCTGGGCTGTCCGGTGACCTTGCCGAACGGCAGAATCGCTGCCAGCTCGAAGCCGGCGGCGACCAGCGCGAGCCCGAGCTCGCGCGGGAAGAAGTGACGCATCGGGTGGGTCTCGATCACGCGATCGACGCGCCGACTACCCCGCCAGCGCTCGGTGATGAATCGAATCTGGGTCACCTGCCGCAGCCAGTCGGTGCGGCAGGACGCGCAGCGCACCAGCTGCTCGTCGCCCACCGCCATCTCGCGACGATTCGTGTGCGGCGGATCGCCGAGGATCGCAAATCCGTTCCACGCGTCGAAGACCAGAAGCCCGCCACGTCGCAAGTGCGTTGCGGCGGTGGTGAGCGCTGCAGCGAGGTCGGCATCCGAGACCATGTAGCCGAACACGGCGAACATGGCGATCACGGCATCGAATTGCCGGTCGAGGCGCACCGCGCGGATGTCGCCGGGGTGCGCTTCCGGCATCAGGTCGTTCGACCGAAACTTTTCCC
>CAYUSL010000488.1:0-4995 GCA_964447125.1 uncultured bacterium
TCGTGGTAGTCGAAGAGCCGCTCGCCCGAGCGGCTCATCGCCGACACGCTCACCGGGTAGACGCCCGGCGTGAACGGTAGCGCGGCGATGACGAGCTTCACCACGCCGGCGCCGCGAACCGTTCCCAGTGCGGCGCCGCTCGCGCTGGTGTTGGGGGCGGCGAGGAGCAAGCCGCCAGGCTCGTGAATGCCGACGCCGAACATGGGCGCTTCCAGTACTTCACTCGCTTCGAAGGCGAGCTCGATCGCGAGCGGCGCACCGCTCGCGGCGGCTTCGACAGCGCGACCATCGCCGTCGAGAAAACGCACGCCGGTGATCCGCAGCGGTCCGCTCGGCGCGGTGCCGGCGCCGTCCGTCATCGCGGCCAGCACACGCTCCTCGGCTTCAGCGAGCCACGCACCTTCTCCGGCGACGCCGTCCAGCGCTGCGCGAGCGGCGTGCTCGCGAAGGCGTTCCACCATCCAGCGCGGATGCACGCGGCGGAAGAGCTCGGCCGGTGCCTGCGCGAGGCACGCGAGCCAATGCTCGAAGACCTGGCGTCGCGCTCGTTCCGCGCCTGCCCGTGGATCGCGGAAGAGATCGTGCGCAACGCCCTCGAGCTGGGTGATGGCGCACGCGGCGAAGCCGTCGCTGCGGATCGATCCACGCTCGAGGATCTCGGCGGCGACGACGTCGATCATGGTCGACACCGCAGCTCCATCACCTGCGTCCAGGGAACGAAAAAGTCCCGCGAGCGCTTCCAGGTACTCGAGGATCGCGCGGTCCCGGGCGGGGCCTGCTTCATGGACCTCGGCCTCGCGTGCCAGGGCGTCGGCGAGCATGCGCCGCGCACGCGCCTCAGCCGGCCGCTCGCCGCCGAGCGAGGCGCGCTCGATCTCTCGATAAGCGAGCTCCTTCCAGCGCACCAGCACCTCTTCGGTGCGGTGCGGATCCGAGTAGAAGCGTGACGCTTCGCTCAGCACCCGCCCGAGCGAGTCCAAGTCCTCGGCGCAGAATTGCTCGCGCAAGCTCAGATCCCGCCCCAGCGCGGCGCGGCCTTCGAGAAACGTCAGCACACGCTGGAACCGATCGTCGAGATCGGCGCGCAGCTCGTGGAGCGCCTCTTCCAGCTCCGACTTACTCATGCGCTCGCGGCCCTGACGAAAGCGGCTGGGCAACCAGCTACCCGCCGAGGAGCGCTCGTCGAGATCGGCGAGCCGCCGGTCGATCGCCTCGAGCTCGGCGACACGCTCGCGGGGATCACCGAGGATGAGCTCGCGCTCGGCGTTCCACACCCGGTCCAGGTACGCGGCGATGACCGCAGGCGCTTCACCGCTCGCCACCACCCGGCCGCGCTCGAGGCAGAGCGCTTCGTCACAGAACCCGCGCACCGTCTCCAGCGAATGGCTCACCAACACGATGGTCTTGCCACGCCGCTTGAGCTCGTCGATGCGCCGGAAGCTTCGGTGCTGGAACTCTTCGTCTCCGACCGCGAGCACTTCGTCGAGAAGCAGCACGTCGGGATCGCGCAAGAGCGCCGTCGCGAACGCGAGCCGCATGCGCATGCCGCTCGAATAGGAGGCGAACGGCCGGTCGAGCTCGATCGAGAGCCCCGCGAAGCGCGCCACCTCGGGCAGACGCTCGCTCACCTCGCGCCGCTTGAGCCCCAGAAAAGTCCCGAACAAGAGCACGTTCTCGCGTCCCGTCAGCGCTTCGTCGAATCCGCCACCGATCTCGATGAGGCCGAGGGCAGTACCCCGCAGGCTGACCGTGCCGGCGCTCGGCGCGAGAGTGCCGGCGAGTAGCTTGAGCAGCGTGGTCTTGCCCGAGCCGTTTCGCCCGATCACGCCGAGCGTGCGCCCTGGAGCAAGCGAGAAGCTCACACCGTCGAGGGCGACC
Source organism: uncultured bacterium (assembly GCA_964447125.1). GTDB lineage: Bacteria > JADJOY01 > JADJOY01 > JADJOY01 > JADJOY01 > JADJOY01. The sequence goes on from CAYUSL010000488.1 coordinate 1,879, forward strand.
ACGGCACCGAGCCGCCGCCCCGGCTCGCCGGGACGCGGGTCGTAGCGCTTGACGAGATCCCGGACCTCGACGGCCGCGGCGCTGTCGCTCACGCACGCTCCGTGATCAGCGCCGCCGAGCGCCACGCGAGCCACCGTCCGGCAGCCAGGATCGCGAGCGCCATCGCAAGGGATATCGCCACGTGGCCAGGCGCTGGTACCACGCGATGCAGGATCGCGCCGCGGACTTCCTCGATCAGCCGCGCGATCGGATTGAGATCGACGAATCGCCGCAACGACTCGGGAACGATTTGGCTCTCGTAGACGACTGGCGTCACCCAGAAGCCCACGGCGAGCACGAGCTTCCAGGCGTGATCCGCGTCACCTACTCGCGCACGCAGCACCACCAGCAGGAGTCCCACACCGAACGCCAACGCCACCAGCCCCGCCAGCGGTACCAGGGCCGTGAGCGCGGTGGCGTCGGCGTGCGGGCCGAGCCAGCGCTGGCAGACGAGGAAGGTCGCGAGCCCCAGCACCAGCTCGATGAGCTGGACCATCACCGTCGCGGCCATCAGCACCCACGTGGCATCCGGTCCCGACTGAAGCAGCGCCCGCCGCGCGGGGATCGAACCAATGCCCTCGGACGTGGCACCGGCGAAGAAATTCCAGAGGACGATGCCCAGCACCAACGACAGCACCGACAACCCTTGGCTCGCCCCCACCAACCAGTGGAGCGCGATGGCCAACGTGGCGACCAGCGCCACCGGCGACACGAGCCACAGACGACCAAGCACACTGCGCCCGTAGCGGCCTTGAAGCGCCGCGACGAACGCCGCCCGGAATCGATCCATGCCTGCCCGCTCGGCTCCTGCAGCGCAAGACGTGCGAACGCCTCACGCGGCGCCGAGCCAGACCCCGCCCAGCAACAGATGCCGCTCTTCCTCGCCGCGCAACGCCATCTTGCGATCGGGATGGATCTCCAGATTGAGCCCGCGCACCGGCTGGCCGCCGTAGGCACGGTTGCCCGCGTCCTGAAGCAGCCCGAACGGGATCGAGAGCAGCGCCCAGTCCGCGCCAGCGAAGACGTTGTCGTGCCACGCGAAGAACTCGCCCGCATCGGTCTGCACCACGACGCGAATCGCCGTCGGTGCCTTGGCACCGCGGGCCAGCACGTGCACGCGGCGCTGGCCCTTCCAGTCGGCGCCACCGAGCGGCAGATGCACGATCACCCAGCCGCCCGACTGGATCGCGTACTTGAGGCTGGTCGAGCTGGTGGCGGGACCGAAACCTTCCCCCGTGCCGAGCTCCACCAGCCGCGACTGCTCGTTGGTGAACACCTGCGCTTGGGTGCTGGGGAAAGCCGTGACGACTCGCGCCCCCTCGGGCAGCTTTGCGTCCGCGCCTTTCTTCACGTCGATCGCGTCTTCTGCAGGCGCGACGATCACCTTGTAGAGAAAGAAGACGATCGCCCCGAGCAACACCACTGCGACTAAATACGCCACGGTTCGAATCCTCGCTGAGCTACCCGAATGCGCTGAAATCCGAAGGGCGGCCGGTGATGCCGCCGCATGCACCACGCATCGCGCAGGGGGGAGGCGATGGCCACCGGTCGCGTGTGCTGCGCATCCGACGAGCCGGCGGCGCGGGCGCGCGCAACATGTATTGGACCGTCACGCGAGGTGTCAAGAACGCGGCGTCTGGGCAGCAGCGTGGGGACGACGGGCGCGCCACGCCGCCCAGCCCGCGGGCAGGCGACTGAGCCATGCACACAGCGCACGCCCGCCGAGCGCGGTGAAGAAGAGCCACGGATAGAGACCGAGCGTGAAGACTTTGGGTGAGAACGTGACGAGGCCCACGAGCCACTCGGCGGTCCAGCCCAACGCGAGCACCCGCCTCGGCAGCCACGGGCGCGCAGCGAGCCAGAAGAGCGCGAGCGGCAACAGCGTGAGCAGGTGATCGAGCTCGCGCACTCGAAGCGCCATGAGCCCGAGCAGGATCGTGACCATGAGCAGCAGGGCGATCTCGACGGCGTGCCGCACCGGCCACGGCTGATCGAGAAGCGCGACTGCGCCAGTGGTTGCGCTCGCGTGTGTGCTCCCGGGCGTCGCCCGTGAGAACGCGACCACCGACACCAGAAACGTCACCATCCCCACGCCGAAGAGGAGCTCGGGGCCACCGCCGTCGCCGTGAATGGCCTGGAAATGGAGCGCGACGCCGGCGGCGAATGCGATCCACCGCGCCACCGGCCAACGCCCGAGCCAGTGAGCACTCGTCCGCCACCAGAAGAGAAACCCACCCACGAACACAGCCCAGCCGAAGAGCGGAACCGGCGGAATCGTGACCCACGCCTGTCCGCCGTCGTCCGGCGCCGGCACCACCCACGGCACGCCGTCCACCGTCCATCGCCACCACCCGAGTGCCGTACCCACCGCCTCCATCGGATACGAGATCGACGCAGCGATCAGCATCGCGACGAACACCGTGTGCACCCATCCGCCGCGGTGCTCGGGGAAGCGCGCCAGCAAGCGCTCGGCGAGCGTCCACGCGACGTACGACGTGAAGAGCCAGCCGATCACCACACCCAGCGGCGCGTTGCCGATGCGAAGGGGCGGTGTCGCCGCGTAGAAATAGCGATGGAAATACCCCGCGACCGAGAGGTTCTCCTTCACGACGAAGTACGCGAACGCGAGCCCGAAGAAATCCGCCGCCACCCGCCCGCCGTGGAGGGCGCGGGCGTGCAGCACCAGCAAGACCACTGCGAGCGCCGCGGGAAGGAGGAGTGCGACGGGCATGCGGAGACCGAGATCGGTGACGAGCCGACTCTACCGCGGCGCGTGCGAGCGAGACACTCGCTGCTGCAGACGCCGCTGGGCACGACGGAGCGTGCCCCTCCATCGCAACGCGAGATCGCCCAGACGCGTGGCCTGGAGGGCGCTGCTCCGTCAGCGCCAGACGCATGGCCTGGAGGGCGCTGCTCCGCCAGCGCCAGGAGCCCGATTGGGTGGAGGGCGCTGCTCCGTCAGCGCCAGACGCATGGCCTGGAGGGCGCTGCTCCGTCAGCGCCAGGAGCCCGATCGGGCACGACGGAGCGTGCCCCTCCATCGCTGCACGCCGCTGCGAAGCACACCCCGCGCTCGAT
>CAYUSL010000489.1:0-1959 GCA_964447125.1 uncultured bacterium
CGGAGCGTCGCCCTCCATCGATTTGCGCGCGCAACAAGGATGGAGGGCCGCGCTCGGTCGCGGCCGCAGGTTCCCATTCATGGATTCTTCGGGCTAGGAATGCAGACCGCTCGCATCACCATGCCGAATCGAGTCGTCACGATTCCGGGTCGAACATGATCTCGCGGACCTCCTGCGCGCACCGACAGGCCGCCGCGAACCGGGCCGCCCACGCCAGCGCTTCCTCGCGCGTGGGCACCTCGATGATCGAGAAGCCGCCGACGACCGCCTTCGTCTCCGGTACGGGTCCGTCGGTGATCGTGCCGTCAGTCGCCACGATGCTCGACTGCTGCCGTTGGAGGCCGCCGCCGAAGATCCAGATTCCAGCGGCCTTGGCCGCCCGGACCACCGCGTGTGCTGCATCGCCAACCGCCGGCAAGTCCTCCGCGGGAATGTGGTCCATCGAGCCGTCGTCGAACGAGATCAAGTAGCGAGGCACGGTGATGCTCCTTCCTTCCTTCGGTGGGTCGCGACTGGCCGCCGTCCATCTACATGCGGTCTACACGCCCGCGCAGAATGGGAGCCGTTCTCGAGGACGTCCACTCGATGCCGCTCGGAGTCGATTTCCGGGGCTTCCTCACGGACTCGGTGGCTCGCTGCCACGCGTTGATCGTCGTCATCGGCCGGCCCAGGCAAACCTCGTCGGACTCGACAGCCGGATCGAACAGCGCCCGCGATTACAAGCGAATGGAGCTCGAGGCCGCAATCCAGAACGGAATTCCTTGATCCCCGCGTTGGTTCAGGGTGCGGACCTGTGAGGGCGCTCGACCCCGGCGGCTTGATGCGCGCTCGGACTGCGGCGACGACAGGCGCCGGTCGACTGCAAACGGCGCCGTGAGCCCAGGTGCCGCATGGCGCCGTTGCGATTCCGCTGCAACTCACGGAGAACGCCGTATTGAAACCGGGCGCCGCCGCCACGACGCTGGGCCACCAGGAGGCAACATTCCCGAATGGATAACGCGCGCGAAGTCGAACTCATCCGGACCATCGACCAGGACGTCCGGCAGCTACTCGATCGCTGTAGCGATCTCATGAGCGCGGGAGACGAGCGCCCGCTGCTCACGCTCGTGGGTCGTCAACTCCGCGATCGGCTTCGCGGTGTCGCCGAGCTCTCCGGCCTGCTGGCCACGCTCGTCGCGGAAGGCGGCGAGGTGCCGTCCGATCGACGACAGCTCGCTGCCGGCGCGGCCGTAAATCGGTCGCCCGACCGGCGCATCCCCGCGACGGTCGCGACGCCCACCAGCGCGCCCGTCATCCGGTTGAAGCCACGCATGCCACGAGGGGCGTGGCGGCGGCGGGGAGTCGTCGTCGCTTCTCAGCGCCACGACGCAGCGCTCGATGGTGCCGACGCCGAGTCGGTCCTCAGTGGGGCGGAGGAGCCGACCAACACGCCTGTGCACGAGCCGGTGTACCGACTGCGGAAGGCCGGAGTTGCCGAGCCGGCGCCAGTCGCTGCCGTCCCGCACGACGATCGCAACGCGTTGGACCGACTGCGCGATTTCTTCGGTGATGCGAACGGCGGGCGTCCGAGAACCCCATGACGGTGGCCGCACGGTGCCACCCGTTTTCAGCGCGCCACGCGGCAATTCGCGAGTCGTTGCGGACGCTGGAGCGCGACTTCTCCTGAGTGTCGCCAGCCCGCATCGGATCGAAGCCGGACACGAGGTGGGTCCCGGCGTCGCCCTCCGCGAAGGGGGCGGGTTCGCCGCGATGAGGCGGCCCCCGGAAATCCCAGGTCGATCCAGAACGGCTACACCGCGGCCGGCTGGCACTTCGCGACGATCGATGCTGCGGAAAGGTCTGCAATCGGTTCGATCTCGTTGCCAGGCGCACCGCGCTCTCCACCAACGCCTGTACCGCTCGATCGTCGACTGACTCTGTTCACCGCCCGCGGTTTGGCCTATTTCTGGGTCGCTCGCT
>CAYUSL010000489.1:2059-4984 GCA_964447125.1 uncultured bacterium
GCGAGCGAGGAGCGCCTGCTGATCCTCGACAACTGCGAGCACCTGGTGCGAGCCGCGGCGGAGATCTGCTCGAAGCTGCTACGCGCGAGCCCGCGATCGCGCGTCCTGGCCACCAGCCGCGAGCCGCTCCGGATTCCGGGCGAGGTCTGCTACCGGGTCCCGTCGCTCAAGGTGTCCAGCCGGCGGGAGGGAGCGTCGCTGGCGGCGATGGCCGCGTCCGAGGCCGTGCGGCTCTTCGCCGATCGCGCGGGCAGCGTGTCGCGTTCGTTCGCCATCACCGAAGGCAACGTCGAGAAGGTCGCGGACGTCTGCCGCCGTCTCGACGGCATCCCGCTCGCGATCGAGCTGGCCGCCGCGCGCGTCGCCAGTCTTTCGCTCGACAAGCTCGCCGAGCGGCTCGGCGACCGTTTCCGGCTTCTCACACGGGGCAATCGCGCGGGGCTTCCACGCCAGCAAACGCTGCGCGCGCTCATCGACTGGAGCCACGAGCTGCTCGCCGAGACCGAGCGAGCGCTGCTGCGGCGTCTCGGGTCCTTCGCGGGTAGCTTCTCGCTCGAGGCCGCGGAAACGGTGTGCGCGGGCGGCGAGGTCGGCGAGGCGGACGTGCTCGACCTTCTCGCCGGGCTGGTCGAGAAGTCGCTGGTGGTGCTCGAGCCGGACGGAGAGCGCTACCGGCTCCTCGAGACGATCCGCGAATACGCGCTCGAACGCCTGCGCGCCGCGGGCGAGGAACACGACGTCCGCGAGCGTCATTTCGCGCACCATCTCGAGGTCGCCGAACGGATCGGCGGCAGCATCCGTTCGGGCGAGCCAGCGTCTTGGAACGCGATCGAGGCCGACCACGAAAACTTCCTCGCCGCGCACGCGTGGTGCGACCAGACCAGCGGCCGCGGTGAGGACGGGCTCCGCTTGCTCTGGGCGCTCAGGGACTACTTCATGTCGGGGCGGGGGCTCTTCGAGCAAGGTCATCGCCTCATGCTTCACGCCGTGTCGCGCCCCGGCGTCGCGCGGTTCTCGCTGGTGCGTTGCAAGACGATTCTCGACGTCGCTTGGTTCGAGATGTGGATGGGGTCGGCCGATGGGGAGGCGCACGCCGCGGAAGGGCTCGCCATCGCGCGCGCGATCGGTGACGACCGGTGGATCGCGCGCGCGCTGCGCGAGGTCGCCTACTTCGTGCGACGGCGGGGCGATCGCGAGGCGGCCCGCGCGATGAGCCAGGAAGCACTCGACCGTGCACGCGTCCTCGACGACGTCGCCACCCTCGAGTCGGCGCTCGGGTCGATGGCGGAGCTCTGGCGCGAGGAGGGCGACCTCGATCGCGCCGAGCGACTCTACGAGGAGGCGCTTGCGGTCGGCCGCCGCTCCGCCGGCGGTTCCACCCTGTCGCTCAATCTCATCAATCTGGCGGCGCTGAACGTGAAGCGTGGAACGGGCGACCGCGCCATCTCGCCCTTGAGCGAGGCGGTGGCCATCTGCATCGAGTCCGGTCACCAGTCGAACGGCCAGTATTCGCTCGACGTGTGCGCTGCCCTCGCCGCGCTCCGTGGCGAATGGATCGTCGCCACGCGACTCTTCGGCGCGGCCGAGACGCTACGGATGCGGATTGGCGTCCAGCGTGACGCGATGGACGAGTCGTATCTCCTGCCGCTCCTCGCCCGGGCTCGCGAAGCGCTCGGCGAGCAAGCCTACGGAAGCGCCGAATCGTTTGGGCGCGGCCTGGGCTACGACGAGGCGCTCGCCGAGGCGCGCGGCTGGCTCGGGGCTCTCTCGTCGTAACGCCGGGACCCCAACCGACCGAGGCGATTCAACGTCCCGTGGGGTCCCTTCGTGGACAGTTGTCGAACTCTGTGCGGGGACCCCTCTCTCGAAATCACTGGGATGTTTGGGAGGCTCGAGGCATTCCGGGCTGCATGACACCGGTCTACGGAACTTTGGTGTGCCTGCCTTCCGTTTCCTTTAGGCAGCTTCCTTCGGGTGTCGATGTAGGCATGTCGGTCCATCCGTCGATGGTGCGCAGCTTCACGCGACCGCTGCGAAGGAAACCGAACAGGAGCAGCAGCACCGCGTCCTGGCTCGGGAGGCTCGCCCTGCGTCTTGGTCCTTCGTCGGCACTCCTCGTTGATCCGCTCCAGCCCGCTCGTGGTCCGGATCGCTCTCCACTGGCTGACGCAGTAGCGCACGAACGTGAAGAGTTCGTCACCGGCTTCGGCAAGGCTCTCGGCTACGGCAGGACAACGCGGCTTCCACTTCTTCATGAACGGTCCGCGCGCCTTCTCGATCGCGTTGCGGTCGGCCCCGTCGATCATCCGCCTGTAATCCCCGGCAATCTCCTCGCGAAGGTGAACCGGCGCCTTCGACTCGAGATTGCGCAGCTCGTAGACCGTGCCGCGCTGGATGTCGATGCACGGAAACGCGAGCGTTAGCCAATCTGCCGCTTCCGCCCGCATAGCACGCGCTACGGCTCCCTGGGCATGGGTTCCGAGCCATCTGGTGGCCGCTGAACCTCGCGCTGACCCTCGCGTACGCCGCTGAGCTCCGCGGCGCGGGCGCTGCGGTCGTCGTTCGACCGACGGCGCACGCCCGCTCGCGGCGCGATCGCCATTGGGGTAAGCCGTCGTCCTAGGCAGGCGGCTGGCGGTTCGTTCCGGGTGGGAGTTACGGTCGCCGAGTTCGGGCTCTGGTGCGCGCGATGGATCCTTCTCTCTCCCCCCGAGCGGTCCGGTCCGATCGGTCGTTGGCGGCGGCACTGGGCTCACGAGCGGGTAGTGGGTCAGTTTGCCAGGCATGCGCCGATGCAGTCGCGAGGGTCTGGGGACTCGTCGGCGGGCACGGCTCGCCCTCGCTCGACTCCGTGGAATCGGAGGCTCGCCTGCGCCGCGGCCACGCGATTGGGGCTCACTGCCCACGAGCCCGACTCGGGATGCG
>CAYUSL010000490.1:0-4979 GCA_964447125.1 uncultured bacterium
TGCGATCGCCGTCGGCGGGATATTCGGCGATGCCGATGCAGATCGTGAACGGGATGCGCGAGCCTTCGAGCTCGAGACGGTCACGCTCCACCGACGAGCGCAGCCGCTCGGCCACGTCGAAGGCATCGCTGCGCCGCGTGCCCGGCAGCAGGCAGATGAACTCGTCACCGCCGTAGATCCCGATCATCTGATCCGCCACCAGCACACCACGGAAGACCTCGCCGATGCGACGGATCACCGCGCCGCCGGCGAGGTGGCCGTAGAGCGTGTTGATCTCGCGCAGGTTGTCGACGTCGATCATGAGCAACGCGAATGGACGAGCGCCGGCTCCCACCGACATCTCGCGGCGCACCATCCGGTAGAACTCCTTGAGGGTCAGGAAGCCGGTGAGCTCGTGGTAGCGCACCAGCTTCTTGATCTCTTCCTGGTAGCCGATGTCGATCTCGTCGAGGACTCGGTAGAGAAGCACGGTCTCGCCGAGCACGATGCGATCGCCGTCGCGCAGCTCGACCTCGTTCACCTTGCGGTTGTTCACCAAGATGCCGTTGGTGCTGTCGAGATCGCGGATGACGTGCCGGAACTCCTCGGTTTCGCCCACCCGGCGGATCACCGCGTGACGGCGCGACACCATCTCGTCCTCGATGGGGATGGGAAGCCGTACGTCGCGCCCCAGCTCCACCTCTTCGGCAGCCAGCGGCAGCTCGCGCCCCACGTCGCTGCCGCGCAGCACGATCAGGCTGGCGCGCCGCTGCCCGGTGGGGATCAGGAACGGGTTCTTGAGCAGCAGCGTGTTCGCTTCGAGGTCGGGGCCCGATGGCATCGCGCCCCAACGATCGACGTCGGGGCGCGAGGGGCGCTTGCTGGTCACGTCGGACATCGGCGCGCACCGTAGCAAAGCGCTCTCGCGCGTGCCAACCACGCTTACCAGCGAGCGGGGCCGGCGACCCGGGCGCCCGCCAGGGCGCGGTCGGTGCGCTCTCGCGGTCGCGCTCGCGAACGGCATTGGCAACCGGGCCCGTCACGATTCTCGCGTGTTTGCCGGAACAAACCCCGCGTTGCATGCGGCTCGAGTCTTGCGATGCCGTGGTAGTCTGGCGCGTGATGAGTGAGGGCAACGTGGAACCTGCGAGCGATGTCGAGGTCGACGGCCGCCCGCTACGGCGCTTCCGCGTCGACGAGTATCACCGCCTGATCGAAACCGGCGTGCTCCACGAAGACGAGCACGTCGAGCTGATCGACGGCGTGATCGTCGCCATGGCGCCGCAGGGCATCCCGCACTCGTTCGTGATCCAGGAGCTGAACCGCTCGCTCGTGCGGCAGCTCGGCGACGAGTTCCGCGTCCGCCCGCAGCTTCCGGCCACACTCGACGAGTGGAACGAGCCGGAGCCCGACTTCACCGTCGTGCGCGCGACGGCTGCAACGCGTCGGCACAAAAATCATCCGGATCACGCCCTGATCGTGATCGAAGTCGCGGATTCGTCGCTGCGCTACGACCGCAAGCGCAAGGGGCCGCTCTACGCGCGCCGAGCGATCCCCGAGTACTGGATCGTGAACGTCGCCGAGGAGACGGTCGAGGTGTATCGCGACCCCGACGCCGCGGCGCAGCGCTACCGCATCACCGACATCTACCGTCCCGGGCAGACGGTCGCCTCGCAGGCGATCCCGGGACTCACGCTCGAGGTCGCGTCCCTCTTCGTGTGACGCGCGCGGCGTAACTCACAGCTCGATGCGGTGAGAGGAGCCATCGGGCGAGATCACCACCACGCCGGCATCGAGGAAGTCGGTGACGTAGAACGTGCCGTCGGGCCCCACGGCAAAGTTGTCGGGGATCATGGCGCCGAGCCGCGCGATCTCCGTGAGTGCGCCGGTGGCGACGTCCACCTTCACGAGCCGCGCAGGGAAGACGGCCTGCAGCGCCACCAGCGTCCCGTCCGGCATCGTGTGGGCCGCGCACGCCAGCACCATGCCGGAAGCCACGTTCTCCACGGCGCCGGTCTCGCGGTGGATGCGGATCACGCCACCGTCGAGGGCGAACGTGGGTGCGAAGAGATCGTCGCCGACGCACGCCATCGAGTTGAGCGCGGGCACGTCCTTGGTGAGAAGGCGCGGCTCGTTCACGCCTTTCGGATCGATCTCGTAGACGCCGCCGCCCGGCCACTCGCGATTGACGAACACGCGATCGTCGTCGCAGCGCGTGATGCCGTTCACCTGCGAGCCGATCTCGGCGAGCACGGTGCGGCCGTGCTGGGGATCGAAGCGCGACACCGTGCTCTTGCTCGGCTCGGTGAGGATGAAGGCACCGTCGTTCACGATCACCAGGTCGTCGTTGGCCGTGAGGCCGTCGTCCGGCCCGTAGCCGCGGGTGATCGCGCCGCTCGCGGGGTCGATCTGAACGAGCTGCGAGCCCTGGATCGCCGCGATCCAGAGCCGCCCGCGATTCCACAAAATGCCGTTCGTCGATTCGGGCGGCGTCGAGTCGATGGGCTCCACGGGGCCGTTCGAGCCACCGCAGCCGCTGGCGAAGAACACGAACGCGAGCGCGACGCTGCTCGCCGCCGCCAGTGACCTTCGACTGCGAATCGTTTCACACCACATGCCGCACCCCCTCGGTGAGCGCCGGGATCTCCGTCCACAGCCCGTCGAAGCCATCCGGATAGTGAATGAGCCGCATCCGCTCGCGAATCGCAAGCGGCAGCGCCGCCAGCTTCTCGTACGGCGTGTGCGCGCCGAGATTGCTCTCGTGGACGATCAGGTCGGATTCGGCGAGCCACGCGACGAGGCGCGGGTCGAAGGCGGTGTCCCCGCTCACACCGAGAATACGTCCGCCGGCGCGGATGCGGAACGCCGTGGTCGGCACGTGATGGATGGTGGCGCGGCAGGCGATCTCGAACGGCCCCACCGCGACCGGCGCGCGGAACGAGAGCGGCACCCAGTCGAAGAAGTCCTCGAATCGGGCGCTCTGCCGCACCCGCTCCGGCGTCATCAGCGAGTCCATGCCCGCGGCGAGGTGCGCGCTCCACAGCCGCCGCGCCACCAGCGGATGCGCGACCAACTGGACGCGACGCCCCAGGACGAAGTGCAGATAGTACGTGAGCCCTTCGAGCCCCGAGCAATGGTCGGCGTGGAGGTGAGTGAGCAGCACGGCGTCGATCCGATCGAGGTCCAGCCCATCGGTGGCACTCGCGGAATCGTGCAGCATCTTGCGGATCGGGTGGGGGCAATCCACCAGGATCCAGTGGCCGTCCGACTCGACGGCGAGGCACGACGAGTAGTGGCGCGCCGAGAAGGCATCGCCCACGCCCAGCGCCACGAACGAAAGTCCGTTCGTCATCGCGACCTCTCCTTTGGCTTCGCGGCCTGCCGCGGCGCGCTTGCGATCAGGCCCTCGACCATCGCAGCGAGAGACGGCGCCGCCGAGCCGGACGGCACGATCCCGGGTGCGGCGGCCGCGAGCCTGTACGCACCTTCGATCGTCGCAGCGATCGCCGCGGCCATGGTGCGCGCGCCGCGGGTCGCGCGGTGCTCTTCGACGAGCACCGCGCGCATCAGCGTCGTGAGGCGCTCGACACCACGCTCGAGTGCCGCACGATACGCACGCGCCACCGCCGGTTGCCGGATCGCCTCTGCACCGACTGCGACCCAGCACGCCACCGCCAGGGCGTCGGCACCCGGGCCTACACCGAGATAGGCGTCCACGCACGCCGCGAGCCGACCGCGAGCCGAGCCGTGCGCGGCTCGCACCATGCGTCCGTCCGCGCGCGCATCCACGCGCCGCTCCAGCTCGGCGACCAACGCCAGCAGGATGTCGCCCTTCGACGAGAAGTGGTAGTGGACCAGACCGGGTGTGAGCTTCGCGGCGCGGGCGATCTTGGCGACGCTGGCGCGCTCGTAACCCTCGCGGGCCATGACCGCGAGGAGCCCCTCGACGATCTGCGCACGGCGCGCGGCGGTGTTGGAGGGTCGGGCCACGTTCAATATTGGTTGGTCAACCAACTCAACTATGCACCGTCTTCGTGACGCGGTCAACGGATTGCCCGCGCTCGGCAGGCCGAGCGCGCACGGATCCGCGCGCGACTTGACGGCACCTGCCCTCGCCGGCACCCTCCGCGCGCGTCCCTCACCCTTGCCGAGGAGCCCGAAGATGGCGTCCCGCGGACTGGTCTCCGACGTGATTCAGGGCGCCACCGCGCCGATTCGCGGCTTTCGCTACTTGATGGCGAATCCGTCGCTCAAGCGGCTGGCGGTCGTGCCGCTGGCGATCAACGCCGTGATCTTCGCGATCGCGATCGTGGTCTTCGTGCAATCGTTCGGCGCGATCCTGGGTCTCGCCACGGGCGTGCTCGCCGTGGGCGCGGGCGCGGGGCTCGTCCACGCGCTCTTGATGGCGCTCTCGTGGGTCGCCACCGCGATCATCGCGGTGCTGCTGGTGGTGCTCTTCGCCGCGGCGACGTTCTTCGGTTTCACCCTGGTGGGCGGCCTGATCGCCGCCCCCTTCAACGAAGTCCTGTCGCAACGGACGGAGGCCCTGCGTCTAGCCGAGCTCGGCCTGGCGCCGCCACCCAGCGACGCCGTCACGGGCATGCGCGCGATCGCACGCGAGGCGAGCTACGCCTTCGCCGGCGAGCTGCGCCGCACGGGCTTTTACTTGCTGGTGATGCTGGGGCTGGCGCTCCTCAACGTGCTACCGGTCGTGGGTACCGTGGCGTTCTCGGTCCTCGGCACGCTCGCCTCGTGCTACTTCCTCGCGTGGGACCACACCGATCTCGCCATGAGCCGCCGTCGGCTCCGCTTCGCCGACAAGCGCCGCACCCTCGGCGAGCACCGCTTCGCAGCACTCGGCTTCGGCGCCACTGTGCTCGGAATCACGGCGGTGCCCTTCCTCAATCTGCTCATGCTCCCGGTGCAGGTGGTGGCGGGAACACTGCTCTTCCTCGAGTGGACGTCGCCCGCAGGGGAGCCCGCTGCCCCGAGTCGCCCCA
>CAYUSL010000491.1:0-4969 GCA_964447125.1 uncultured bacterium
TCTTCCACGCCGCGGTCATGAGCGGGAAATTCCACGGCGTGATGCCGGCCACCACTCCGATCGGTTCTTTGCGTACCAGGTTTCGGCTGGTGACCGGGATCGACTCCTCGTGCGTTTCCTCGTCTGGGGTGCCCGAGACGAGCTGGCCGTAATAGAGGAACCCCTGCGCCGCGGCGGGGACGTCGGCCATCGTGGCCTTGCGGATGGTGCCGCCGCCGTCTTGGACCTCGGCGAGGGCGATCTCGTCTTGCTTCTCGAAGAGGGCAGTGGCGATGGCCACCAGGATGGCGCCACGCTCCTCGCGCGACTTCTTCCGCCACACGCCGCTCGCATGGGCCCGGTGCGCCGCGGCGACTGCGGCATCGACGTCCTCGGGCCCTGCTACCGCGACGCTCGCCCAGGGTTCCTCGGTGGCCGGGTTGAGGGTGGGAGCGGAGCGTCCCGCGCGCGCCGGCACGCTCCGGCCGTCGATCCAGAGCCCGAATTCCGTCATCACGTTTCGCCTCGTTTTTCGCGTGGTTGCGCGGGATCGTCGTGCGCTTGCTCTTGGGTGAAACGTGTTCTACCCTAGCCAAGTAGAACATGTTCTACAAGCACGTCGAGGCGCAGCCCGTGCTGGAGGATCCATGACTGAAGTTTGGAACGAGCGTTTCCCGTTCTCACCGTTTGCCGTGGGGTGGTTCCAGGTCGGCTACTCGCACGAGCTGGCGGTTGGCGAAAGCCGTCCGGTGCAGGCCTTCAACAAGCACATGGTCTTGTACCGCGGTCAGAGCGGAAAACCCTACCTGCTCGACGCGTTCTGTCCGCATCTGGGCGCCCACCTGGGACACGGTGGCACGGTCGAGGGTGAGTCGATCCGCTGCCCATTCCACGCCTGGCGTTACGACTGCACGGGCGTGTGCGACGAGGTGCCCTACGCCAGCCGCATTCCCGCCAACGCGCGCATCAAGCCGTGGCTGCTGCTCGAGCGCAACGGCATCATCATGGTCCACCACGATCCCTCGGGCGCGGCGCCGACCTACGAGCCGCCGGTGCTCCCCGAATACTCGAACCCCGAGTGGACCGAGTACCGGATCCGCACCTACCGCATCAAGACCCACAACATGGAGATGGCGGAGAACAGCGTCGACGCTCCCCACTTCAAGTACCTGCACAAGACCATGACTGCGACCTGCACCGACGCGCGCATCGACGGCCACGTCTTCCGCACCCACTGCGACGTGAAGGTGGACCTGAGCCGCTGGGGCATGGGCGACGACACGATGGACGGCTCGATCGACGTCGAGACCCACGGCTTCGGATTCTCGGTGGTGCGACTGCACCTCGCTGCCGAGGTCATCACCATCGCCACCGTCACGCCCGTGGATGGCGAGTGGGTGGATGCGCGCTTCGCCTTCGCGGTGAAGAAGTTCGAGGACCCGGCGATGACCGAGTTCATCGGCAATCAGGTCGTCGACGACATCCAGAAGCAGGTCGAGGAAGACCAGCGCATCTGGGAGAACAAGATCTTCATCGACAAGCCCATCTTGTGCGACGGCGACGGCCCGATCGGCCTCTATCGCAAATGGGCGCGCCAGTTCTTGCCGGTCTATCGCGGTGATTCCGGCTCGACCCAGGCCGCCTGAGCGGCACCGATCCAACCAACCGATCGCGGTGGCGGCCACGAGCCTCGCCGCCCCGCAATCTCGTTCGATCGAATCCCCAGCGCGGGAGGATTCCCGATGACCCAAGGTAGCGGTGCGGGCGCCGAGTCGATGTGGGCGCCCTACGATCTCGAGTACCCGTACAAGCGCTCGGTTGGACCGGTGCTGGGGCGCTTTTTCGGTGGCCTCAAGAACCGCCGATTCGAAGCGGTGCGCGCGAGCGACGGCCGCGTGATCTGCCCGCCGCCGGAAGCGGACCCGGCCACCGGCGAGACGCTGGGCGGCGAGGACGGCTGGACCGAGGTCGGACCGGCGGGTGTGGTGAAGAGCTGGTCGTGGGTGCCGTCGCCGCGGCCCAAGCATCCGCTGGCGAAGCCGTTCGCGTGGGCACTGATCCAGCTCGACGGCGCGACGTCCGCCTTGCTGCACGTGGTCGACGCGGGCAGCGAGTCGGCGATGAAGACTGGCATGCGAGTCGCGCCGCGCTGGCGCGAGGCCACCGTCGGCGACATCCGCGACGTGGAGTGTTTCGTGCCGGAGGGTTCCCGATGAGCGACGCGCCCAAGGAGATCGTCAAGCGGATCGAAACTCCGATCCACCTGACCTTCCAGTTCACGCCCGGAGTCGGCGCGAGTCGCTTCCTGCGTGGCATCGCCGAAGGGAAGATCCTCGGTCTGCGCTGTACCCAGTGTGCGAAGGTCTACGTATCGCCGCGCGGCTCGTGCCCCAAGTGCGGAGCGCCGACGATCGACGAAGCGAAGGTGGTGGATCGCGGGACCATCACTTCGTTCAGCATCGTACGCGTGCCGTCCGAGGGCATCGACATCGAGCTGCCGTTCGTGTGCGCGTCGATCCTGCTCGATGGCGCGGACAACACCTTCTACCACGTGATCCGCGAGGTCCCGGTCGAAGACGTGCGCATGGGGATGCGCGTGGAAGCGGTGTGGGTGCCGCGCGAGGAGCTGCGCGCGAGCCTGGAGAGCATCCGCCACTTCAGGCCCACCGGTGAGCCGGACGCGCCCTTCGATTCGTACAAGGAGCACCTGTGATGCGCGACGTCGCCATCGTTTCTTTCGCTCAGTCGCCGAGCATCCGGCGCGAGCCGGCCCGCAACGACGTCGAGATGCTGATGCCGGTGATCGGCGAGGCCCTCGATCGCTCCAGGGTGAAGCGTGATCGCATCGGTTTCTGGTGCTCGGGTTCGACCGACTTCCTGACCGGCCAGCCGTTCTCGTTCGTGGGCGCTCTCGACGCGGTGGGCGCCTGGCCGCCGATCGCCGAGAGCCACGTGGAGATGGACGGCGCTTGGGCGCTCTACGAGGCCTGGATCCGCATGCAGCACGAGAACCTCGATGCTGCCGTGGTGTACGCGTTCGGGCGCTCCTCGCTCGGGCCGGTGCCGGACGTGATGTGCATGCAGCTCGATCCCTACATCCTGACACCCCTGTGGCCGGATGCGGTGAGCCTGGCAGCCTTGCAGGCGCGGGCCTACCTGGAGGCGAGCGGCAAGACCGAGCGCGATCTCGCCGAGGTCGCCATCCGCAATCGGCGCAACGCCAAGTCCAACCCCATGGCGCAGGTGAAGGGCGACTCGGACGTCGAGAGCTTGCTGGCCGAGCCCTACATCGCCTCACCGCTGCGCGCCCACGACTGCCCGCCCATCTCGGACGCGTGCGCGGTGGTGGTGCTCGCCGCTTCCGACTACGCCCGCGAGGTGTGCAAGCGGCCGGCGTGGATCCGCGGTATCGATCACCGCATCGAGGCCCAGTACCCGGGAGCGCGCGATCTGACGACCTCTTCGTCGACGGCAATCGCCGCAGCGAAGGCGGGTGTGGGCAAGGGTGGCGTCGACGTCGCCGAGATCTACGCGCCCTTCACGCACCAGGAGCTGATCGTGCTGGATGCGCTGAAGCTTCCGGCGGGCGCCGAGGTGAACCCCTCGGGCGGCGCGCTCGCCGCGCACCCGATCATGTCGGCGGGTCTCATCCGCATGGGCGAGGTGGCGAGCCGGATCCACGCGGGCCAGGCATCGCGCGGGGTCGCGCACGCCACGTCCGGCCCCTGTCTGCAGCAAAACCTGGTGTGCGTGCTGGAGGGTGCGTGATGGGCAACGCGTGCGCGATCGTCGGCATCGGCCAGACCAAGTACGACACCAAGCGCATCGACGTCTCGCTCGCGGGGCTGGTGCGCGAAGCGGCGCTGCGCGCCCTCGCGGACGCGGGGCTCACGTTCCGCGACATCGACGCGGTGGTGCTCGGCAAGGCGCCCGACACGTTCGAGGGCGTGATGATGCCCGAGCTCTACCTCGCCGACGCCCTCGGCGCGCTCGGCAAGCCCATGCTGCGGGTGCACACGGCGGGTAGCGTGGGCGGCTCGACGGCGATCGTCGCGGCGAGCCTGATCCAGGCCGGTGTGCACGAGCGCGTGCTCACGGTGGCGTTCGAAAAGCAGAGCGAGTCGAATGCCATGTGGGCGCTCTCCCCGCGCATCCCGCTCCAGCCCACGGTGGTGTTCGGCGCCGGCGGTTATTTCGCGCCGCTCATTCGCGGTTACATCCGCCGCTCGGGGGCGCCCGACAACACCGGTGTCTTGGTGGCGCTCAAGGATCGTCAGAACGCCAACAAGAACCCGTACGCGCACCTGCAGATGCCGGGTGTCACGTACGACGACATCGCCAACTCGCCCATGCTCTGGGACCCGATCCGCTACCACGAGACCTGTCCGTCGTCGGACGGCGCGGTGGCGATGGTGCTGACCAGCGAGAGCCTGGCCAAGAAGGCGCCGACGCGTCCGGCCTGGGTGCACGCGACCGCGATGCGCAGCGAGCCCACCGCGTTCGCGGGCCGCGATCAGGTGAACCCGCAGGCGGGCAAGGATTGCGCCAAGGCGCTCTACGCTCAGGCCGGGATCACCAAGCCGATGGACGAGATCGACGTCGCCGAGATCTACGTGCCGTTCTCGTGGTTCGAGCCGATGTGGCTCGAGAATCTCGGCTTCACGCCCGAGAATCAGGGTTGGAAGCCGGTGCAGGAAGGCGCCACCGCGCTGGGCGGCAAGATGCCGATCAACTGCTCGGGCGGCGTGCTCTCGTCGAACCCGATCGGGGCCTCGGGCATGATCCGCTTCGCTGAAGCGGCGATGCAGGTGCGCGGCCAATCCGGCGAGCATCAGGTGGACGGTGCCAAGATCGCCCTCGGCCACGCTTACGGCGGTGGCTCACAGTTTTTCTCGATGTGGATCGTGGGCTCCGAGAAGCCCTGAGGGCACCAAGCCGATGCCGGCGACGCAATACAACTTCGCGGATCTCTTCGAGTCGATCGTCGACG
>CAYUSL010000492.1:0-4942 GCA_964447125.1 uncultured bacterium
AGGGCGCGTTGAACTGACGCTCGTTGTGGTGGATCCACGAGTCGACGTGGGTCGACGGTACGATCGCCCTCAATCCTGCGAAGCCGTGGGGCAGTGGCCAGGCGCGTGCGACGTCGGCCACGGACCGCAGCGCTTGTGGGACGAGGTCGAAGCCGCCGACGAAGCTCCCCGCCAGCGCCGCGACCAGCGCCGCGCGGCGAGAGCAGCCGAGCCCGATCGCCACCGTGAAGAGCACCGGCGGCACCAGCGCCGCCGTCACGATCGTGAGCGTCAACAGCGCAGGGAAGGGCGGGTCGCCGGTCGCGGCGGTGCGTGCGATCGCGGCAGCGAGGAGGTGAAAGCCGTAGTAGTAGGGCGCGCGGCCGCTCGCCGCGAGGAACGGATTCGCGGGCGGAAAATCGCTGGATGCGCCGAGAGCCGTGGTGACGACCAGATGTTTCATCCAGTCGGTCATGCCCATGCGATGGACTCCGTCCGCACGCACCCAGCCGAAAGGCAGGAACGGGACGACGACGAGTGCCGCGAATGCGAGCGAAGCGAGCGCGAGCACGATCCACTCGCGGTGCGCTGCCACATCGGCGCGATCGGTCGCGGGCGGAGGTCGCGGCGTGGCGGCTCGCGTCGTGACCACGCTCGCGGTGGCCACGACGAGCAGCGCCGCGTGGCCCACGATCCCGACGCTGGGCGGCGCGCCGAGCCAGGCACTCGCCGTGAGCACCACCACCGCCAGTGCGACGCCCGCGAGCGCCGCCGCCGCGCTCTCGGCAGCGCCGGGTGCCAATCCCGCGAGCCGGGCACTGCGGGAGAGAGCCCACGCGGGGTAGATCACCACGACGAGCGCGGCGACGGCGCTCGTGAGGCTCATCCCCCCAGCACTCCCGCGTAGAAGCGTCGCAGCTCCGCCGCGACTCGATCCGCGGCGAAGCGCGTCACGAACTCGCGCCGCGCCACCTCGTCGATCGCCCACGCGCCGCCGAGCATGGCGTCGATGCTGGCGGCGAGCGTCGCGGGATCTCGCGGCGGCACCACGACTCCGACGCCGCGCGGCGGCACCCACTCGGCGACGCCCGTGGTCGAGGTCACGATGAAGGGAGTCCCCACCGCTGCGGCCTCGACACAGACTTTGTTGAGGGATTCGAGAAGCGAGGGCACCACCAGCACGTCCGCGGCGCGCAAGAGATGAAGTGCCCGCGCTGGCAGGACGGCGCCGAGCCAGCGCACCCGCGATTCGATCCCCAGCTCGCGGGCTCGGGCGAGCAACGTTTGGGCGTGATCTCCGAACGCTTTCGACGCCAGCGACGGTCCGGCGATGAGCAGGCGGGCGTCGGGACGAGCCGCACGCATCGCTTCGACCAGCACCTCGATGCCCTTGAACGGGTGCAGCCGCCCGAGGGCGAGCACCACCGGGGCGGTGCCGAGCTCGAGCTCGGCGGCGAGTGCTGCGCGCGCCTCGCGGCGTGCCGCGCTCGCGGCCGTGGCGTCGAGGTCGAGCGATCGCAAGGTGTCGTCGGCGACGTTGAGCGGGATCACCTCGCAGCGCGCCTCGGGCGCGATGGAGCGCACGGCCCGCAACGCGAGCCCCGAGATGCAGCGCACGGCGGAGACACGTCGCAACGTCGCGCGCACCATGAGGCGCGGGAGCAGGTAGCGGCGGAATCCGTAGTGCGCTTCCCGCAAAACCAGCACGTCTTCGCCCATCGGCGTGATCGCGATGGGTCCGCGCCAGCCGGCCAGGCGCGCACCCAGCCACGCCGCCACTCCGTGCGGATAGGCGACCTCGACGTGCAAGAGATCGACGTCGTGGCCGACCAGACGGAGGTAGCGCGCCAGCGCCGAAGCCCACGAGACTAGATCGCGGGTGCGGGTGAGCGGTGCCAGCCGGGGGCTGAGCCGCCGCCACTTGGGATCCGGGCGCGCCATCCGTAGCTCGCCGCTGGCTGCAGCGAATACGTCCCGATCGCCGTCGGTGAGCATCTCGAAGTGCGTTCCCTGGGCGCGCATTGCCGCGGCGAAGTCGCGATGAACTTGCCACCCGAGCGATTGGGGCCCGAGCCCCGGCATGTACATCAAGATCCGCGGGGCGGGTGCGTTCACGTCGCCACCAGCCAGCGCACGAAGAGCTTGCCGCCCGGGAGCTTGGCGCGCTCGAGGAGCGCCCTCTCCTCGGTGCCGATGGCTCGCGTCAGCCTGAGCGCGACCGCGAACGTCACCGCACCCACCGCCGTCAGCACCAACGCCTCGGCGATCGATGTGCTCCACGAGGCGCGGCCTGCCACCAGCACCAGCGCCATCGCCGCGGTGGCGTACCCGACACGTCGGGTGAACGCCCACGGGAACGTCATGCCGTACTGGCGCCTGCAGACACGGTAGCCGGTCACGACCGCGGCGACTCGTGCGGCACCCAGCACCGCCGCGCCGGCGGCGACTCCGCCGAAGCGCGCGGCCAGGAGAAAGATCGGCGCCGCAGCCACCAGCCAGAGCTGGGAGGCGAGCACCGCACGGTAGCGCTCGTCGATCGAGAGCACGATGAGCCCCAGATTGAAGGCGGTCTCGGTGAAGAGCGTCGCGACCAGCAGGCGCGTGGTCCACACCCCGGCGAGGAAGGGTTTGCCGTAGAGCAGCGGCAAGTAGTCGGCGCACATCACGTAGAGCCCCACCCCCACCGGCAGTAGCATCACTACTTGCGCCTTGGTGACGGCCGCGAAGGCGGCGCGCATGCGTTCGGGATCTCCCGCGGCACGCAAATGGGCGAACATCGGCCGATAGACGCCACGAAAACCAGCGACGACGAGGCCCACGAGATTGAAGGCGACGTAGAAGCCGGTGGAGAAGAGCGCCACCTGGCGGGCATCGCCGAGCACCATCGCGAGCGCGGGGCACGCGAACGCCGGTCCCGCGAAGTAGAGCGAGAGCTCGTAGACGTAGGTGAACGACGCGAAGCGCACCAGGTCCGCAAATCCCGCCGAAAGCACGGTCGTCTGCGTGGAGCTCGGCGCGAGGCTCGCCGCCGGGGCCAGCGCGAGCCGCTGGATGATTCGCGCCGAGAACAGCGCGGCGAGCACCGCCACCAGCGCGCTCGACGCCGCCAGCGCCGCGATGACGCCGGGGATACCGAAGCCGGCGCCGATGGCGACGCCGATGAACGTGGGATCGGTGAGCGACTGGACGAGGGTGAGCAGGTTGGCCTCGCGCTGGGCCAGGAATGCGTTGAGGGTCTTGATCCCCAGCTCGAGGAGCGCCCGCGCCAGCACCATGACCGTCGCGAGGCGAAGCAACAGCGTGCCGCCGTCGCCCAGGTTCAGGCGCGCCGCCACCGGCTCGGCAGCCAGGTTGATCGGGATCAGCACCACACCCAGCACCACGGCCCGAGCTGCGGCGGTGCGCGCCAGGAACGCGATCACGGCGGCGCGCCCGCGCGACACCTCGAGCTCGGGCAGGAACTTGGTGAGCGCGGTCGAGAGGCCGAGGCTCGAATAGAGCACCACCGAGCCCACCAGCCCGCTCACCACGTCGTAGACACCCGACCCGAGACCGAAGGCACGCCGCACCAGGATCGACATCACCGTGCTGAGCACGAAGGCGATCGGCACCAGCACGGCGTTCCAGAAGACCGAGCGCGAGACCCGCTCGGTGAGCGAATGCGCGGCCGGCGGCGCGGGCGAGGCGCCCGCGTTGGACGAGGTAACGTTCATCGGACGCGGCGCCTCGCGAGACAGATCCGATACCACTCGACGTAGGCGGCGGCGATCGAGTCGAGGTCGAAGGATGCGACGGCGCGGGCGCGTGCGGCATGGCCGACGCGCTCGCGAAGGGCGGGCGACCGCAAGAGCTCGATGGTGCGCTCGGCGAGCGCTGCTGCCGAATCCTGGGGCACGAGGAAGCCATCGCAGCCGAGTGTCGCGTCGGGCGTCGCGTCCGGCCGGGCGGGTCGGGCGAAGATCGTATCGGTGATGCCCGGCAGATCCGCGACCACACACGGCAACGCCGTCGCCATGGCCTCGATGATGACGGTGCCGAAACCTTCGCGTCGCGAGGGGAAGAGAAACACGTCCGCCGCACGCAGATGCGAGCTTGGATCCGCGACCAGGCCGGTGCGGGTGATGGGCGCTCGGGCCGCCGGTGTCAGCCGCTCGAGCGCCGCGGCGAGGGCGCGCTCGGCGCTCGCATCCTCGGGGAAGCGATCCTTGCCGACCAGCAGCAAGCGCGCGGTCGGCTCGGCGGCATGGATTCTTTCCCACGCACCCAGCAGCACGTCGATTCCCTTGCGCTCGATGAGCGACCCGACGAAGACCGCGAGCGGTCCGTCGCCGGCGAGCCCCAGCTTGCGACGGATCTCGGCTCGGTCGGCCGCGGCGGCAAAACGCCGCGTGTCGACGCCTTGCGCGATCACGCGCAGCCGGTCCTCGGGAAGCCCTGCTTCGCGATAGCGTCGCGCCAGCGCTTCCGACATGGCGACGTAGCCGTCGCAGCGGCGATAGATCGACTCGCGCCAGTGCTGGAAGAGCTGACGCTTCTCGCTCACGGCGACGGGATCGTCGGTGCCGAGCAGCGTCATCTCGAACAGGATGGGCTGGTCGTGGCGGCGGGCCGCGCGCCACGCGCCGAAGAGGCCGTCCGTGAGTCCGTGGACGTGGATGAGGTCGATGTCCGGCGCCAGGCGCCGAAGCGCGCGTTCGGTGCGAAACCCGAAGATCGGCGTCCACCAGCGCGTCGCGCGACCCGTGAACGCGAGCCCGGGAACGTCGCAACGCAGCCGCACCACGCGATAACCGTCCGCGTCCTCGAGCGCTGGCGTATCGCGGCCCTCCGTCGGTCCGCCGACCGCGCGCCGCGCCGTCACGATCGTGCTCGTCACCCCCTGCCTCGCCAGCGCCTGGCAGAGCGACTCGAGCTGCACGCCTTGTCCCGAGAAATACGGCCGAAACCGCTGGATCACCATCGC
>CAYUSL010000493.1:0-4912 GCA_964447125.1 uncultured bacterium
TACCGCATCCCCTGTTCGTAGCTCGTGACCGCGACGCGGACGGGCACGCGTTGCCGCGCAATCTCGGGCGGGCTCGCGCCCGCGCCTTCGGATCGAGGCGCGAGCCGGTTCCCGCGACCAACACCTTCACGCGGGGCGAAAGAGCGTGACGAGGCAACCGCCGGCGGCGGCCATGGCGATGCCGACGGCGAAGCGCCAATCGAGCGAGCGCAACCCGCCTGCCGGCGGGTGAACGATCATCGACACGATCGCGTTCACCACCGGAGCGCCGGCGAACACGATCGACATGACGACCGGTGGCGTCCCCTTGGCGCTGAACGCGAGCAGCACGCCGAAGGCACCGACCGCGCCCGCGACGCCGGCCAAGGTGGACCACGCGATGCCCTTCCCCGGCAGCGTGCCCAACGCCGCGCCGCGGATCTTGAGCACGACCAGCGGCCCGATCACCGCCACCAGGACGTACGCGAGCCCGACGAACAGAAACGCCTTGTAGCGCCCGTTCGCCGGATCCGCCATGCCCATTGCCCCCGTGTGCAAGAGGAGCCCATACACACCCCAGGTGAAAACCGACAGCAACGCAAACCCGAGCCACTCCATCGTCGTTCGTCCTCCGTCCCCTCGCGAGCCGCTGGCAGAGTAGCCGCCGAGCCCCCCCATGGCGCCGCCTCGGCAATTCGATGAGAATGTGGACCTCGCCCGCTTTCCCCCGAGGTATCCGATGAACCAGAGTCCCTCACAGCGCCACGCGGCGCATGGCCTTCACGCGATCTTCCACTCGCCGACACCGCGGGCGCTCGCAGTCCTCGCGATGGCGTTGCTGCTGCTCGCACCTCCCTCGGCGCGCAGCGCTCACGCCGCCCCCAGCAAGTACACGGTGCGCGCAGGCGTGCCCGTGACGCCGTCGGTGTTTCGCGGCGACGTGCGCAACTTGCCGCAGGAGGTTTCGCCGCAGGAGCGCAAGGCGTTCATCCGCCCCCTCGAGCTCGAGGTCGAGCCATCCAGGTTCAAGCGCGTGTTGCCAGGCGCGCCCACCGAAGCGCCGCCCGAGGCCATCGCGCCCGTCGCACCCATGCCTAGCCCCACGCAGAGTTTCGACGGCATGAACTTCAACTCGAACGGAGCCGGCCATCCGCCGGACACCGTCGGTGACGTCGGCCCCGATCACTTCGTCCAGGCCGTGAACACCTCGGTGGGCATCTACTCCAAGACCAACGGCCAGGCGCTGGCCACCTTCACGTTCAACACCCTGTGGAGCGGCGCCGGAACCGGCACGCCTTGCGACACCGCGCACCAGGGGGATCCCACGGTCATTTACGATCCGGCCCACGACCGCTTCATCGTCGCCGACTTCACCTGGTCGAGCATCATGGACGGTCCCTATTACGAGTGCATCGCCGTTTCGATGACCGGCGATCCGGTCTCCGGCGGCTGGTACCGCTACGCCGTCCGCAGCGACGACGCCGCGCATCCGTGGCTGCCCGACTACCCCAAGATGGGACTCTGGCCGGACGGTCTCTACATGACCGCCAACATGTTCGACTGCCTCACCTCCAACTGCTCCAGCGCCAGTTACAAGGAGGTGCGCGTCTACGCCTTCAACCTCGCCGACCTCGTGAGCGGCGCGCCGCTGCGCAGCGTGGTGGTCGACACCAGTGGAAGCTACTTCACGCTCCTGCCGAGCAACTATCGCGGCACGCCGCCGCCCGCCAACACGCCCAACTACGTGGTTGGCGAATCGCTCAGCATCTACGGCTGGAACGTCTTCAAGTTCACGCCCAACTACGACACGCCCGCGAGCTCGACGTTCACGGGCCCGACCAACGTTTCACAAACCACCTACGTAGGGGCCGCGAGCACGGTACCTCAGCCCGCGCCGGGAAATGCCATCGACACGCTCACCGACCGGGCGATGATGCAGGCGCAGTATCGGAACATCGGAGGTGTGGAATCACTGTGGGTCAACCACACCACCGGCACGGGGGCCGCATCCACGCCGACGGGATCGCAGTGGGCGCAGATCAACGTCACTGGCGGCACCATCCAGACCACCCCGGTTCAGCAGCAGATCTTCAACAACGGCGCGGATGGGCACAACCGGTTCATGGGCGCCATGGCGGTGGACCGCGCAGGAAACATGGCGCTCGGCTACAGCGTGTCGAGCTCGACCGTCGCACCGGACATCCGCTACGCAGGACGCCTCGCCGGCGACACGCTCAACCAGCTTCCGCAGAGCGAGGTCACGATGCTGCCCTCGGTCTCGCGCAGTGTGCAGACGGGAACCTGCGGCGGTACCTGCACGCGCTGGGGCGACTACAGCGCGATGACCGTCGATCCCTTCGACGATTGCACGTTCTGGTACACGAACATGTACATGGCCACTCAGGGCCTCAACTGGGTGACCCGCATCGGCTCGTTCTCGTTCCCGAGCTGCATCCCGTTCGGCATCTTCAACGACAACTTCGAGACCGGCACGATCGCCAAGTGGATCGGGCACGTTCCCTGAGTCACGCCCGCGTGCGCCCCGAGTCGGTAGGAGCCGGACCCTTCACTCGCGCAGACATCGCTCGAAGGGCGTGGCACCCGCCGCGCCGGAACGGACACCTCGCCGCTACGTCTCGCGCGCGCCTGCCGTAGCGGTGGTCTTCATCGCCGCGGGCTGCCGCGCGAGCGCGCGAGCAGCCGTCGCGGCAACGACGGGATCGTCGTCGCGGCTGAGCGCCGCCAGAATCTCGCCTGCAGCGGCGTGAGCCGCATTGCCGAGCGCGACAGCCGCGTTTCGCTGCAAGCCGGCGCGCTTGGTGCGCTTCACGGGGCTACCAGCAAAGCGCGCGGCGAAGCCCGCCTCGTCGAGGGTCGCCAGCGCGGCGAGATCCGGTGCGAAGTTGCCAGCGCGCGGCGCGACCTCGCGCGCCGCGCTCGGCGGCGAGCGACCGTTCCAGGGACACACGTCCTGACACAGATCGCAGCCGAAGACGTGCGTGTTGATGGCAGGCTCGAGCGCAGCGTCGATCTCACCCGGGTGCTCGATGGTGAGGTACGAGATGCAGCGCCGCGCGTCGAGCACGTACGGCTCGGGAAACGCGTTGGTCGGACACGCATCGAGACAGGCGCGGCAGGTACCGCAGCGGTCGACGCCGGGCTCGTCGGGCGGGATCTCGACGGCCAGCAGAATCACTCCCAGGAACACGAAGCTCCCGACCCTCGGCGAGATGAGGCACGCGTTCTTGCCGATCCAGCCGAGCCCCGCCCGCTCGGCGAGCGGCTTTTCCATCACCGGCCCCGCGTCGACGTAGACCTTCGCGGCGGCGGCGCCGCTCGTCTGGTCGTCGATCCAGCGTGCGAGCTTCCGCAACCGGCGCGTGAGCCAGTTGTGGTAGTCGTCGCCCCACGCGTACCGCGAGATCCAACCCGTGGCGTCGCCGTGGGCGCGATCGAGGGTGCGGGGTGCCGCGCTGTCGTAGCCCACGGCGACCACGAGCGCGGTGCGAGCTGCCGGCAGCAAGCGCCGCGGATCGGAACGCCGCTCGGGATCGCGTGCCAGCCACGCCATCGAGCCCTGGTAGCCGCGCGCCAGCCACTCGGCGAGCCGCTCCCGCTCCCGCCCCGGCTCGACCGAGCAGAAGCCGACCTGCTCGATCCCGAGCCGCCGCGCCTCGCCACGGATCGACTCGGCGAGCTGCGCGGAATCGAACGCGGGGCTCACGTCACTCCCGCGGCAACGTGGGCAGCCCGTCGCTGATCCGGTAGTAGTCGCCGGCGTACTCCACGAAGATGTGGGCGACGGTTTCGAGGCCCGTGGGTGCGTCGAGCGTGCCCGCAGCGATTCCGAACTCGGCACCGGTGAGCGAATCCCAGAACAGGCTCGATCCGCATTCACCGCAGAACGCAC
Organism: uncultured bacterium; assembly: GCA_964447125.1. Lineage (GTDB taxonomy): Bacteria > JADJOY01 > JADJOY01 > JADJOY01 > JADJOY01 > JADJOY01. The sequence goes on from CAYUSL010000493.1 coordinate 3,890, forward strand.
GGCGCGCGTGCGTCGACGATTGAAACCACCTGAGGCCGCGCTGCTCGGTCAGCTCGAGCGCTTCGCGCGCCACCTCGGTGTACGCACCCACGTGGCCGTGCCAGCGCCGGCACTGGCCACAGTGGCAGTTCACGACGTTCCGAAGCGGCGCCAGCACGCGGTAGCGCACCGCTCCGCACAAGCACCCACCCGTGGCCTCGGCCATGACGCGGTCTCCTCTCCTGGCGCGCGATGCGCCGGGTGTAGAGTGCCACGCGTGACGTCGCCGCGCATCGGCTCCGCCCTGCTCGCGACGACCGCGCTCGTGCTCACGGCGGCCCTCGGTTGCGGCGGCACGAGCGACGGCGCCAGCTCGCACGCCGCGCGTGAGGCCTTGCTCGTCGTCTCGCCTCATCCCGACGACGAATCCATCCTGGGCGCAGCAACCATTCATCGCTTCGCGGCGGACCCAGCGCGCTACGTCCACGCGATCTACGTTTCGGCAGGCGACAAGAGCTCGGTCGCCGGGGACTGTAACGGCATCCCCGCCGACGAGAAGACCGAGCGCATCGTCGCGCTGCGTGAGGACGAAACCCGCTCCGCGTGGCAGGTGCTGGCGCCAGGGCGCGAGGTTCCGATCGACTTCGAGCGTGGGCCGGACCAGGGCCTGGTGAGTGCATCCAGGCTCGTCGACGGCGTTCGCCAAGACACGCTCACCGCCGCCGGCGAGGCTGCCGTCGATGGCGCGGTCACCGCAGCGATCGATCTCTCCACGACGATCCGCGAGGTGTGGATCCTCACGACTTCCCAGTACGACGGCCATCCCGACCACCGCACGGCGTACCGCGCAGCCGCGCTCGCCGCGCGCCGACTGCGCGAGGAACGCGCCGCCGCCGTGCATCTGTGGAGCGCGATCGTCCACGACGAGTTCTTCTTGACGTGGATTCCAGCGTGCTGCGGCGGTGATTTCTTCTGGCCGAACGCGGGTCCCACCATCGACTACGAAGCGCTCGTGGACGTGCCCTCGCGTCCGCGCCCGCCGCG
>CAYUSL010000494.1:0-4871 GCA_964447125.1 uncultured bacterium
CGCGATTGACGCGTTCCAAGGCCTCCAGCACCAGGATGCCGGTGTGGATGTCGAGTGCGCCGGTGGGCTCGTCGCAGAGCAAAACTTGAGGGTTTTTCGAGATGGCGCGAGCGATCGCGACGCGTTGCTGCTCGCCGCCCGAGAGCTGCGCCGGAAAATGATCGATGCGCTCGCTCAACCCCACCAGCGCGAGCGCTTCCTCGGCACGCATGGGGCGCGCCGCGATCTCGGTCACCAGCGCCACGTTCTCACGTGCCGTCAGACTGGGAATCAGGTTGTAGAATTGGAAAACGAATCCGACGTGCTCGCGGCGGTAGCGTGTCAGCTCGCGCTCGTCGGCGGCAGTGAGCTCGTGATCCTCGAACCACACCGTTCCCGCGCTGGGGACGTCGAGGCCGCCCAGGATGTTGAGCAGCGTCGACTTGCCGCTGCCCGAGGGGCCGAGCAGCACCACCAGCTCGCCTGCGACGAGATCGAGGTCCACGCCCCGCAGCGCTTCCACGGTCACCTCGCCCATGCGGTAGAGCTTGGTGACGCCGCGCATGCGAAAGAGCGGCTCGGAACCGGCCATGCCGCGAGGATAGCGGCTGACCTAGGTTCTTTTCGCTCACGGTCGCTCGTGACACCCTCGCAAGGGTAGCGGTCCTGCGAGTTTCTACGTGGAAAATCCCAGCAACGATACCGATCCATCCACCGACGCGCTCTTCCGCTTGGTCTTCGACGAGAGCCCGGTGGGGATGGCTCTGGTCTCGCTCGACTTTCGGCTCCTGCGCGTCAACGCCGTGCTCTGCCAGGTCACGGGCTACAGCGACGCCGAGTTACTCGACCGCTCGGTGGTCGACATCACGCACCCCGACGACGTCGGCAAGGACGTGGAGCTGGCCCAGCGCCTGATCGCCGGTACGATCCCGCGTTACCAGCTCGAGAAGCGCTACGTGCGAAAGGACGGCGCGCTGGTGTGGGTGCTGATGGGGCGCAGCGTGGTGCGCGATGCCGAAGGGCGGCCGCGCTACTACGTCACGACCGTCCAGGACCGCACCGAGCAGCAGCGGTTGCGGGATCAGTTGGCCCGCAGCGAGCACCACCACCGCGCGATCATCGAGAACTCGCGCGACATGGTCAACGTCGTCGATCGCGAGGGGCGCAACGTCTACGTGAGCCCGGCGAACCAGCGCATCGCGGGATTCAGCCCGGAGGAGCGCATCGGGCGCAGTGCGTTCGAGATCGTTCACCCCGAGGATCGCGAGACGGTGCGTGCAGCGTTCGCGCGACTGGTGGCGGAGCCTGGCCATCACGAGCTGATCGAATATCGGATCCGCCACCGCGACGGTCACTGGATCTGGGTCGAAGCCACGGGACACAACCTGCTCGACGAACCCACGGTCGCGGGAGTGGTCGTGAACGCGCGCGACGTGAGTGCCCGCCGCGAGGCCGAAGAGCGGCTGGAGCGCAGCGAGCGCCACTATCGCGCTTTGCTCGAGAACTCGCAGGACATCGTCGTGGTCATCGACGCCGCGGGCATCCAGCGCTACTTGAGCCCATCGGTGGAACGGGTGCTGGGCTGGAGGCCCGAAGAGCTGGTAGGTCACAGTGCGTTCGAGCACCTCTACCCGGACGACGTACCGCGGCTCATGGCGGTGTTCGGCGAGCGCGTCACGCAGCGCGGCGCACGCGACACCATCGAGTTTCGGCACCGTCACAAGGACGGCCGGTGGCTTTGTTTGGAGTCGATCGGCCACAACCTGCTCGACGATCCCGCGGTGGGCGGGATCGTGCTCAACTCGCGCGACGTCACCGAACGCAAGCTCGCCGAAGAAAGGCTCGCGTCGCGGGAGCACTACTTCCGCGCGCTCATCGAGCAGGTTTCGGATGCGATCACGATCCTCGAGCCGGATGGCGTGATCCGTTTCCTGAGCCCGCAGATCGAGAAGATCCTCGGCTACGCGCCCGAGGAGCTCGAGAACACGCCGCTCTTCGACCTCGTCCATCCGGAAGACCAAGCACAGATCGCCGCCGACGTGGCGGCCTGGCCGACGGCGCCGGAGGAAGCGCCCGGGTCACGCCCGGCGGTGTTCCGCGCCCGTCACAAGGACGGCTCGTGGCGGCACCTCGAAGGCACGGGTCGGATCTCCTTCGAGGATTCGGTGGTGCGAGGCGTGATCGGCTCGGTGCGCGACGTGAGCGATCGGGTGGCTGCGGACGAGGAGCGAGAACGCCTCATCGCCGAGCTGACCCGGGCGCTCGCCGAAGTGAGAACCCTCCAGGAGATGTTGCCGATCTGTTCGTCCTGCAAACGCGTCCGCGACGACCAGGGCTACTGGACGCAGATCGAGCAGTACCTGAGCGAGCGCTCGGGCACCGAGTTCAGCCACGGAATCTGCCCGAGCTGTGCCAAGCGTCTCTATCCCGAGTACTTCGCCGACACGCCCACCGATGAGCTGCGCTGATGCGCGCTCCGCGCGGCGGACGAACGTTGCCACGGTGACGGCTGGGCGCACGGCTGTGCTCGTGCTCGCGTTGGCCGCGGCGCTGGCCGGCTGCGGTGACGACGCCACGCGCATCGACTCGTCGACGGCCGACCCCGCGGCCCTCGGCCCCTTTCCCGTCGGCGTGCGCACGTTGGCGCTCGACGATCCGAGCCGCGAGGATCTGACCGCGCGCTACCCGCTCCCGCGGCGCGTCACCACCGAGGTGTGGTATCCGGCCGTCGCGTCGGCGCGCTCCCGTCCCAAGGACCCGGTGCTCGGCTTCATCCCCGACGACCTCGAGGAGCCGCTCACGGCGATCATCCAGCGCTTCTACGGCGTGGGCGGCATCGAGAACCTCAGCGCCGTCACCGGTGCCGTGCGCGACGCGCCCATCGAGCGCACGAGCGGCCCGTACCCGCTGATCGCGCTCTCCCACGGCAACAGCAGCATCCGCTTCCAGAACTTCTCGCTCGCCGAGTATCTGGCCAGCCACGGCTTCGTGGTGGTGGCGCCGGACCATCTCGGCAACGCGCTCTTCGCTCAGCGCGCCGACGGGACGTACACCATCCTCAACCCGCTCTTGATCCCGTTTTCGTACATCGACCGCGTGCTCGACATCGAATTCCTCTACGACACGTTGCTGGCGTGGGGCGACGACGATCCGTCGGGCTTTTTCACCGGCACCATCGCGCTGGGGCGCGGCGTGGGGATGGCCGGGCACTCGTTCGGCGGCACCACGGCGTTCCAGGTGACGCCGCTCGATTCTCGCATCGCCAGCGCCATGACCATGGCTGGAGTGCCGGTCCCGATTCTCTCGCAGCCGTTTCACGTGCCGTCGCTCCAGTGGACGGCGTTCGAGGACCGCACGATCGGGCCGAGCGGCTTCGCTCAGAACGAGGCGCTCTTCGACCGTTCCACCGGACCCAAGTTCCTCGCCGAGATCCGCGATGGCGGACACTTCACGTTCACCGACGGCTGCGCTTTCCTGGCCTTCATCTTCGATGGCGACGGCTGCGGCGAAGGCGAACGCATCGATGGCGGCGAGCCCTTCACGTTCATCGATCCGTCGATCGCGCTACCCATCCTGAATCGCACCGCGGCGGCGTTCTTCCGCTGGACGCTCAAAGGCGAAGACGCGATGGTGCCGCGGCTCGCCGAGAATCCCGATCCCGAGTGGGTCGTCTACAGCACCGGCAACCTGCCCTGACACGGTGGAGGGGCACGCTCCGTCGTGCCCGCGGTTCACGAGTGGCGAACGGTGGAGGGGCACGCTCCGTCGTGCCCGCGGTTCGATGCTGCCGCTGACGGAGCAGAACCCTCCGCGGCTACGCCGCCATCGACCGTCGTCAGCGTTTCCGCGCCGCTCCCGTGCGCCGCGCCGCGGGCGCCTTCTTGCGTGGGCGCTTCGCTCGCGGCGGCGGTACCGTCTCGGCAGCGTTCGTGCGCTCGAGCCAGCTCGCGATGGGCTCGAACACCAGCTCTTGCGAATGGCGGCTGATGAAGAGGTCGGCGTGGGCGAAGCGCAGCGCGTCGGTGCCCACGCGCAACACGTCCTTGCGAGACGCACCGCTCGCCTCGTAGGCCGAAAGCACCGTCGCCTCCGGCACGATGCCGTCGGCGTTCGCCACCACCACCAGCAGCGGATTCGTCACGTTCTTCATGCCGCGCGAAACGTTCCGGCCTTGCACGACCAAGTCGCGTTTGCGGATCCACTCGGCGATCTCGCGGTTGATCTGTGGGACGGGGTCCTCGATGGTCTTCACCAGTGTCGAGATCTTGCTGGTGTCGGTGATCTCGGGGTGCAGGTAGATCTTGAGCACGCTCGGAAATCGCTTGAGCAGCGGAAACCCGAGCTCGGCGAGGTGGCTCGAGAACGCGAACGGCACCGAGCCGACGATGCGCGGATTGCCGAACAGGCGCTTGATGAGCGGATGCACGTCGTGCCACGCGAGCGGCGAGCCGATCGAAACGATCGCACCCATGCGGTTGGCGGGCACCATCGTCGCGTGGATGTATTGATACGTGCCGCCGAGGCTGCATCCGATGGAGTCGATTCGGCTGGAACCGGTGGCCGTCACCGAGGCGATGTGGTCGAACGCTGCGCGCAGATCGGTGATCGCCACCTCGCCCATGCCGAAGCGTGTGGTGCCGCCGCGGCGGCGCGTGCCGCGCTGCTTGCGCAGGAAAAGCGACCACACCTCGAACCCGCGCCGCGCGAAGAACTCCTCCATCGGCATGCCGCTCGGGTGGTAGCCGAAGATGAACGCGTTCATCCCGTAGCCGGGAATGATCGCGAGCGGATTCAGCCCCGGGCGCAGGTGCTCGGGGGAGACCACGCGCTTGAGCTTGAGCTCCCAGCCGGCGCCGTTGGGGACGTGATCGATGCGGACGTCGAGCGCCATG
>CAYUSL010000495.1:0-4871 GCA_964447125.1 uncultured bacterium
GGCTGAAGCTCGTGTGGGTGCGGCTGAACATCCCCTCCTTGTAGCGCGTGTACGGATCCCAGAGCTCCTGGGCGCGCTGATCGAGTGGGCTCAGCTTCCACTGCTTGAGCGGATTCTTGCGTCGCGAGTCGAAGCGCGCGAGCTGCTCTTCCTTGGAGATCGAGAACCAGAACTTGACGATCGTCACCCCGTCCTCGACGAGCATGTGCTCGAACTCGGGGACCTGGCGCATGAAGCGCTCGTACTGATCACCGTCGCAGAAGCCGTTCACCGGCTCCACCACCGCGCGGTTGTACCAACTGCGGTCGAAGAACACGATCTCGCCCCGATTGGGGAGCTGACGCATGTAGCGCTGGAAGTACCACTGTCCCACCTCTTCCTCGGTGGGGCGCGGCAGCGCCACCACGCGCATGGCGCGCGGGTTCAGGTGCTCGGTGAAGCGCCGGATCGTGCCGCCTTTGCCGGCGGCGTCGCGGCCCTCGAAGATCACCGCGATGCGTTTGCCCTTCTCTTGCAGCCAGCGCTGCATCTTCACCAGCTCCACCTGCAGCGATTCCAGCTCGTCCTCGTAGCGCAGCGCAGTCTTGATGCGACGGACGTCGATCTGCTTGGCGCGCAAGAGCTTGATGAACTCGCGCGAATCCAAGAGCGAGGTGATCTCGTTCTTGGTGAGGACGGCGATGGGCTCGGGCGGTGCCGGCGGGGTGGTCTCGGGCGCTCCCGCGGCAACACGACGTCTCGGCTTGGCAACGCGTGGCGAACGGATCGAGCGAACACGGGCAGCCGGACTGGTGACGTCGACTTCGGAGGGCGGAGTGAAGCGGGCGGTGCGGTCGTCCATGGTCTCTCCCGATGCCGCGCAAGTCGCGTGCCGCGAGCGCGGAGCCGCGAGCGTGGTTCGACAGCTTCCGACGGAGCAAATTGCGCGCCAGTACCGATCAGCGGGAGATCTCAGGCGCTGGGTCAGGCGCCCGAGCACGCACGAGGTCCCGTGGTCACCGCGCGGTGACGCCGACGCGTCGTCGCTCGACGAAAACACGGTTCAAACACGGCGATTGTGGCCTGCTGCGCGTGATCGCACGTGTTTTTCGCTGCTGGCCCGATGCTTGAATGGTCGGGCCGAGGTGGTACGGTTCGCGACCGTGCACGCCCGCAGGGAAGCGTGGCTTGCCGGTTCGCCAGCGAGAGAGGGGAAATTCATGACCACGATCGAGGACGTCCGCGCACGCGAGATTCTGGATTCCCGTGGGAATCCCACCATCGAAGTCGATGTGCTCCTCGAGTCGGGAGCCGTCGGGCGGGCGGCCGTGCCGTCGGGCGCGTCGACGGGTGAGCACGAAGCGGTCGAGCTGCGCGACGCCGATCGCAAGCGCTACGGCGGCAAGGGCGTCAAAGGCACGGTTGCCAAAGTCCACGAGGAGATTGCCCCCGAGCTCATCGGCAAGGACGCCGCCGACCAGTCCGACATCGACGCGTGCCTGATCGCTCTCGACGGAACGCCCAACAAGAGCCGGTTGGGCGCCAACGCGATCCTCGGTGTGTCGATGGCTGCTGCGCGCGCTGTGGCCAACGTGGTCGGCCTGCCGCTCTATCGCTATCTGGGTGGCGTCCCGGCACGGGTGCTGCCGGTGCCGATGATGAACGTCATCAACGGCGGCATGCACGCCAACAACGGCATCGACATCCAGGAATACATGATCATGCCGGTGGGCGCCCCGAGCTTCTCGGAGGCGTTGCGCTGGGGCACCGAGATCTTCCACGCGCTCAAGAAGATTCTCGCCAAGAAGGGGCTTTCCACGGCGGTGGGTGACGAGGGTGGCTTCGCGCCGGCGCTCGGCGACAACGAGGCACCGCTCAAGGTGCTGATCGAGGCCATCGCTGCCGCGGGGCTCGAGCCGGGCAAGGACGTGGCGCTGGCGCTCGACGCAGCATCCAGCTCGTTTTACTCCGCGGAGAAGAAGCGCTACGAGCTCAAGGCCGTCGGTAAGGACGTGACGTCGTCCGAGCTGATCGGGATCTGGAAGGACCTGTCGAGCCGCTATCCGATCGTGTCGATCGAGGATGGGCTCGCCGAGGACGATTGGGATGGCTGGCTGGAGCTGACGAAGGTGCTCGGCGAGAAGATCCAGCTCGTCGGCGACGATCTCTTCGTGACCCAGGTGAAGCGACTGGAGATGGGCATCGAGCGCGGGATCGCGAACAGCGTGCTCGTGAAGGTGAATCAGGTCGGGACGCTCACCGAAACCTGCGACACCGTGCGCCGCGCCACCCAGGCCGGCTACACGTCGGTGGTGTCGCACCGCAGCGGCGAGACCGAGGACACCACGATCGCGGATCTGTCGGTGGCGCTCGGCACCGGCCAGATCAAGACCGGATCGCTCTCGCGCACCGATCGCACCGCGAAATACAACCAGCTCTTGCGGATCGAGGAGCAGCTCGGGAGCGCGGCGATCTATCCCGGCCGTGCCGCCCTGCGCGTGAAGGCGTGACGCGCGCGCGCGCCGGGCGTCGATGCAGCTCGTGACGGTGGGCACGTCCTCGCACGTGCCCACCGCTTTTCGCGACACGACGTCGCTCTTGATCCGGCCAGCCGCCGGGTCGCCGGTGCTGGTCGAGGCACCGGGCTCGGTGGTGCGCAAGCTCCACACGTTGGACGTCGATCCGCGCTCGCTCGAGCACGTGATCCTGACCCACGATCACACCGATCACGTCTACGGTTTCCCGCATTTGGTCCACTCGCTTTGGCAGCACCACGGGTCGCTCCACGTGCACGCGCCGCCGCGCACCGTGGACACGGCGCGGCGGCTTCTCGAAGTGCTGGGGCTCGGCGGTGAGGACTACCCCGAGATCCGGTTCCATGCCGTCGATCCGTCGGATCGGCCGCAGGTGCTCCTCGAGCACGCCGGGCTCGTGATCCAGGGTGTCGCGTCGGATCATCCCCGCCCCACGTTCGCACTGCGCGTGGACGAGCCCACGAGCGGCCACTCGTTCGTCCATTCCTCGGATACCCGCCCATGCGCCGCGATCACCGCGCTCGCGCGCGGTGCGCACACGCTGTTGCACGATTGCGCCGTGCCGCACCGATTCTTCGATCTCGTGGGGCGCTACCACAGCACCGCTCGCGAAGCGGGCGAGGTCGCCACGCGAGCCGGTGTCGGACGGCTGGTGTTGATGCACCTCCATGCCACGCTCGGCTTCGCCGACGACGAGCTTCTCGCCGACGCGCGCGCCACGTTCGCCGGCGACGTGGTCGTGCCCCAGGACGGCGCGACGCTCGATTTCCCGGCGTACGAGCCGGGCTGAGCAACGAGCACGACCCTCGGCCGTCGTGGCGCCTGGCGTCGCGCGGAACCCGGGGCGACTCGGGAACCGCGAGCTCAGGTACGGTCGGGAGCCGGCGCGCGACGCAGCGAGCTGCGGAGAATGCGCTTCAGATCTCCCACGAACGACTTGGCGACTTTCGTGGTCTTGTTCGACGACGTGTCGCTCCGCAGGTCGCGGAACAACTCGACGATGCGACGCGGGCGGAACGCGAAATAGCAGACGTAGAACAAGAAGCTACCGAACGTGACCAGGCACGAGACCGTGAAGCCGCTCATGCGCTCGTTGTACGAGGTCTTCACCGCGCCGAAATCCTGGAACGTGAAGAGGCTTCGCAGGTAGTCGTCGTCGAGCTCGCCGATGACCCCTCGCTCCACGAGCTTGCGGAACGACTCGGTGTTGGGTTGCGGCGAGTAAGCGTTGACGTTGACGTTGGTGAATCCGATCCACGCGCAACGGACGATGGCGCGGTAGGTGTTGATCACGCTTCGCCAATCGTCCTCGGGAAAGCCGATGATGAAGAACGCGCCGACGTTGATCCCGGACCGCAGCGCCGAGCGCGCGGATTCGAACATCCGGTCGAGCTTCACCTTCTTCTTGATGGCGGCGAGCACGCGCGGATCGCCGGACTCCGGCGCGAACGCGAACTCGTGGCATCCCGCGCTCTTGAGCGCCGCGGCCACCTCCTCGTCCACCACCTCGCTACGCGTGCCCGAGGGGAGCTGGAAGCTGATCGCGAGCTCACGCCTACGCACCTCGGCGCAGAAATCGAGAATCCAATCCCGCCGCACGATCGCCGTGAGGTCTTCGAATTGGATGTCGCGGATCTGGCGTGTGACGTAATAGTGCTCGATCTCGTCCACCAGCTTGCGGACGTCGCGGGGAGCCCAGCGAGTGGTCCACATCTGCGGGCTCGTGCAGAACGTACACTGATATGGACAACCGCGAGTCGCGAGCATCGGGATGAATCGGCCGCGGGCAGCGCCGTGCGGCTGGCTCACCCGGATGTACGCCTCCAGGTCGAAGAGATCCCATGCCGGCCAGTGGATGTCGTCGATCGCGGTGATCCGGGCGCGCGCCGGATTCACGTGCACGGCGCCGTTTCGAAATGCGATGCCGGCGACCTCTTCGAGCGGAGTGCGGCGCTCCAGCGCGCTCGCGAGCGCCACGATCGTCTCTTCGCCTTCCCCCATCACGACCGCAGTGAGCGGCGCTTGTGCGAGCGACATCTCGGGGGCGCCGGTTCCGTGCTCGCCGCCGAGCACCAGGCGGGCGCCGGGCAACGACTCGTGCACCTGCTTCGCGAGATCGCGCACGACGGGCCAGAGCGCGCTGAACATGCACCCGAAGCCGACCAGTTCGGCGTCGCGCGGGATGCGCTCGAGGATCTGCGAGTCGGAAAGGCCGCGCACCCGCATGCCGGAACGAGTCACGTATTGCTCGAGCCCAGCACCGTGGGCGTCGATCACCGCGACGTCGTGTCCCGCCGCCCGCAGCGCGCTCGCCACGTACGCCAGGCCGAGCGGCGGCATCGCGACCGTGGAGACGGG
>CAYUSL010000496.1:0-4869 GCA_964447125.1 uncultured bacterium
CTCGCCCGGATCCGCCTCGCGTGGCCCGACCCGCCCAAAGCCATCCAGGCGGCGCGCGAGGCGCTCGACCTCGCCGCCCATCCTGACTGCGGCTACGCGTGGGGGGAGGCCGACGCGGCCCAGGTCTGGGGCGAGGCCTACTTCGCCAACGGCGAGCCCACTCTCGCCCACCGCGCCTTCACCCGCGCCCTCGAAGTGCGCCGCCGCATCGAGCACCCCGGCACCACCGAAACCGAACGCTGGCTCGCCCGCTCGGGCTAGCCCGAATCATTCCGCCACTGGCAGCATCTATGGCGCGAACTCCTACGCGAGCTCTGTGAAGCGTGCGTTGCGCACGATACGCCAATGGCGTAGAGTCGAGCCGCGGTGTTCACTTTCATCGAGTCCTCGGTATTCGAACGCATTCGCGCGGTCTATCTGGATGACGATGAGTACTCCGAGCTGCAGCAAGCTCTCGTCCTGGATCCCGAGGCTGGCGAAGTCGTTCCAGGATCTGGCGGCGTGCGGAAGCTGCGCTGGCGTCGCCGCGGCATCGGAAAACGCGGCGGGCTTCGCGTCATCTACTTCGTGCGGTACCGCCCGAATCAGTTCTGGATGCTGACGGTCTACGCGAAGGCGAAGCAAGAGAATGTGCCTGCACACATCCTCTCGGCGCTGCTGAAGGAGTTTCGGAAATGACGAAGAAGCTCACGGGAAGAGCGCTCGCCGCGTTCGAAGCGAAGCGAGACGTCTGGCAGGAGGTGCTGGACGGTGTTCGCGAGATCAAGGCAGGCGGGGGGAAGCGCACGACGATCCAACCGAGCTCGCGCGTGGCGGCGGTACGGCTCAAGAGTGGGCTCTCGCAAGCAGAGTTCGCGGCAGCGCTCGGCGTCTCGAAGCGAACGCTCGAGCAATGGGAACAAGGTCGTCGAAAGCCATCGGGATCCGCACGTCGATTACTCGAGATCGCCGACCGGCATCCCGAGGTATTCCTCGAGGTGGCCGCATAGGCGCGCGGACACGAGGGGCTCGCCGAACCGAGGGCTGCAACGATTCGCAGTCAGGGTCCGCTCACGTTCGAGCGCGCGGCAGCGTGACGCCGCTGCGAATCACTTGTGTTCGAGTTCACCGCACCTCGATCGACGTGGCTGTGCCGCGCCAGTAGGCGAAGGGGCCGGTGGGGAGCAGCCACTCGGCCACCGCGTCGCGCGGAACCCACGTTCCTGCGTGCTGCGCGTAGCCGTCGATGCGCGCTTGCCACGGGCGCAGGACCGGCGGGTTCTTGCCGTCGTCGAAAAGCCGCTCGGGCGTGAACACGGAGGCCACGCGGCCGTCGGCGTCGAAGCGGAATTCGAGACTTGCGCGCACATCGCCCGCAACGAGCGTCGCGAGTGCCAGCTCCGCGTCGATCGCTTCCCAGATCACGCCGTGGCCGGGCAGCAGTGCGGTCGGAAACCACAACGTCTCGCCCAGGTAGCGCGTGAGCGCAGCGCGAGCGAGCGCGGGAGCGGGCTTCGCGTCGACCACGATCACGAGCCCGAGCACGGCGCCTTTCATTCGTCCTTCGCCGGCCACGAACCCGTCGCGTACGAATACCGTGATCCCCGGCGCCATGCGCATGCGCGCCGCCCATACGAAGCCCGGCGCAGCAGGCACGAAGTCCTGGATCGCAGTGAACGGCACCCAGCGATCGGCGCCCGGCTTGCCGAGATTGAATTCACCGCGCCACGCGACGCGCACGTGGCGAGCAAGCGGTACGGGCTCCGGTAGCACCGACCGCAGGTAGCGCGCCACAGACGCGGGCAGTGTGTCGAGATCCGCGTCCGTGCGCGTCGTGGTCGGCGCAGGTTCAACGGCTGCGTCGACGAGCTGCTTCACGAACGCAGCCGTCGCCGCGTTCCAACGCCGCTCCGCGCGGCGAATCCACGCGAACCCCGCCGTCGCAGTCGCCGCGAGTAGCGCAAGCACCAGCGCGAGGCTCGGGTTCATGACCCGAAACTATCGCGCAACTCTCCCGCTGAAGAGTGAACGCTCGACGGGTCGGATACGCTCGCGCGCCTTCCTTCATTCGGCGGCGTGCTTGCGCAGGCGCGGCGCATCCCGCGAGGGAGAGCCACCGTGAAGCTACTGACCATCCTGGGCTGGATCGCGTTCGCGCTCGAAGCAGCGTTCGTGGCGATGCTCTTCGTGCAGCGCAACATGGGCGACGACGCCGCGGGCCGCGGCATGGCCACCGGCTTCGCGATCGTGCTCGCGCCGATCGTGCTCGTGGCCGGTGCCCTCTTCCTGTGGGGGCAGCGCGGCGGGCCGGCACCGGTGTTCTGGATCGGGCTCGCGATCCTGCTCGCGCCCGCCGGCTACGGCATCGTGCGCTTCGGCTCGGGGATGTTCGGGAAAGTCGAGCGCGCCCTCGGTCGCGCGCAGTACGGCCGCTTCGACGATCCGCATCTCGATCGCATCGCGCGCGCCATCGATCGCAACGACGCCGCCGAGATCGAGCGATTGGTTGCGGAAAAGCCCACGAATTTCGCCACGCGTGATCGCCGCGATCACACGCTTCTCGGTCACGCCGTCTACCGCGTGGTCGAGGATTGGGGCTCGGCCGCGCGCGTGCCTGCTGTGCGCGCGCTCTTGAAAGCCGGCGCGCCGCCAGCCATCGATGCGCTCTCGCCCGGCCGCACCCAAGCCTCGGTGAGCGAGCACGATCTCGTGTACCACCTCTTCGGCGTCGGCCACGAAGGCGCGGTGGCGGCGCTCGACGCGATCCTCGAAGCCGGCGCCAAGCCCGACACCGTGGACGAAGACGGCCGCCCGATTCTCTTCTCGAGCTACGCGCGGCTGCCGGCGCTGGAGGTGCTCGCGCGCCACGGCGCCAACCTGAAAGCACTCGACACCAAGAGCGATCAGCTCGGCTGGACGCCGCTCATGCACTGGGCCCAGATGCGCTCCTGGGATCTGGCGCTCTTCTTCCTCCAGCACGGCGTGCCCACGGACTACACGGCGCCCGACGGACGGAATCTCCGCAACATTCTCGACGACGTCGATCCGCCGGGTAGCACGTACTACGGCGCTGACGACGACGCCCACAAGGCGTTCATCGCAGCACTCAGCGGCGGCTGACGGACGGCACCGTTTCAACGAGCCGCGGTCCGACGTCGTCGTCGCATCGCGATTCCCATCGCGAGCGTCAGCACCAGCGCCACGAAATCGCCGGGAAGACGCTTGGCTTGGGGCGCGGAACCTGCAGCGGCACCTGCGAGCTGCGGCGTGCAGCCGCCAGAAGTCGCTGGGTTGCAGTCGTCGTCGATCCCGTTGGACGGAATCTCCACGGCGCCCGGATTCACGGCGGCCGCTGCGTCGTCGCAGTCGAGCCCGTAATGCGGGCAGCCGCTGCTCGTGGGCACACCGTAGCCATCGCCGTCGGCATCGGTGCACGCGTCGCACACGTCTCCGATCCCGTCGGCATCCCGGTCGCGTTGGCTGGGATCGGCGATCTCGACGCACACGTCACAAGCGTCGCCTGCGCCGTCGAGATCCCAGTCGGCCTGACTGGGATCGCTGACGTTCGGGCAGTCGTCGCAGGCGTCACCAAACCCGTCGCCGTCGGCGTCGATCTGCAGCGGATCGGCGACACCAACACAATCGTCGATGTCATCACACGCACGATCGCCATCGGTATCGAGGCAGCGATCGCAAACATCTCCGAGGCCATCGCCGTCGCCGTCGAGCTGATCGGCGTTCGGCAGCAACACGCAGTCGTCGCAAAGGTCCGCGACCCCGTCCCCGTCGCTGTCCGCACCGGAACAAGCCTCGAGCTCCACGGCCCCCACGTCGCACCGCGCGCCGCCGTCGCCATCTCCATCCTGCGGACGCGGCACGCCCCGTTGATCGCTGGTCGCGCACCCTGCATCGATGCCCGTATCGATCAAAGGACTGCCGGGGAGCGGCGCATGGACGAGCGTGGGTCCGCCGCGGTGGGTGAGCGGAGCGAGCATCGCCGACGGCACCCCGGATCGGTCGGTCGGATCGAGAAATCCGCACGTGGATGCAGGGGATTCGACGTTGCCTCCCTGGGAGACGAGCGTGCCGCTCACCTGGCAACGCCCCACCAGCACCGAGCTCGCCATCGTCAGCTCGAACGTGCTTCGAATCGCCGGCGAAGTGATCGCCGCCGGATCGCGCACGATCGTCACGTTCTGCATCGCCACGCTGCCCGAGCTCGCGAGCTCCCCGCCTCCCACAGACCCGGCGTTGCCGCTCAGCGTCACGTTCGAAAGTGTCGCCACTCCGCTGATCCCGATTCCGCCCGCAGTGCCGCCGCCGACGTCGGCGGCGGTGTTCCGCGTGATCAGCGATGCGTACACCGCGAGCACACCGGAGCTCGAGATGCCGCCGCCGAAGCCCGTCCCTGGAGGCACGCAACACGGCAAACATTGGGGGCTGCACCACCCCGGCGCTCCGACCGAGTAATTGTCGACCACCGTGGTCTCGACGAGCACCAGCTCGTTGCTGTTGCTGATTCCGCCACCGGAAGCGCTTCCCCCGAAGAGGGCGCCACTCGCTCCGCTGCCATCGACGCGACAGTGGGCCAGGGTCAGGTGGCCAGCATTGCGCACGGCGCCGCCGGGATTCGCGCTCCCTCTCGTGAACCGGACGCCGTCGAACATCACGGTGCCGGCGTGCACGTCGAGAACGCGATCGATGAAGTGCGCATCGATGGTGCTCGCGCCCGGCGTGACCGCCGACACGTCGAGATCGCCGCGGACATCGAGGTCCCCGCTCGCTCCCGCATCTTCTGCTGCACCGACAACACCCAGCGAGTACGTGCCGGCTGGCAACACGATGAGGTCGCGACCCACACCCGCGGGGCAACCATCCACGGAAACGTCA
>CAYUSL010000497.1:0-4863 GCA_964447125.1 uncultured bacterium
CCCGTTGGGTCCGCACGCTGGCGTGCCGCGCTGGTGCGGCTTGTGGTCGCGATCGCGGGCGTCGCGTGGGCGAGTGGCTGCGGCAGCGGCTCGAGTGGTTTCGATCCTGAGCTATCCGCGGCGGCTGCGAGCGAGCAGAGCGCGATCCGGGATGCGGTCGAGCACGGAACCTGTGCGCTGGTTCCCGAGGATTTCTTGCTGTGCGGTGTCGATGCGACACCGTCTCTGCCGACGGACTCCCCGGGGTTGAGCGAGCCGCTCTCGGACACGGGTGCGCCGATCTCGCTCGGCATTCACTGCCTCGCGAGCAGCGGCGGGTGCGCCTTCTCCCTCGCGATCCATCCCGAGGGATACCGCGAGGGCAGCGCCTTCCTGGGCGCCGTTCGCATCGCCGATTTCAGCAGGCCGTGGCGCACGGCCACTTCGCTGTTCGTCGCTGCGCCGAGCGATCCCGAGACGTTCGTGGCCGAGTTCACGACCGACCTCACACCGGGCGACACGGTATTCATCGCGGTGCTCAGCTATCCGCCGCGCGTTGCCGTGCCCGACGTGATGTCCGGCGGTTTGGTGGTCGACGTGCTCACCGATCTCATCGCAGCGCGTGCGGACGTGATCGTGGACGTGCCGCTGCTTCCGCCCGGCGGCTGAGCGAGCGCTAGATTGGGCGCACAGCGCCCAATCCAGCGCTCGCCGATGTTTTCCTGGGGGGTTGTTCCACCCCCCCCGCCCATCGCGGCAAAGCCGCGCTGGGTCCCACCCCCAAGGCGCCTCGCTTCGCTCGCGGCTCGCCGCGGGCTCGCGGCGAGATGGACGGCAAGCGTGGAGTCCGGGATGCCAATCGACGGCCGCGGAACGCGCGCGGGCGCTTCGACCCACCCGCAGAAGACGCCGCCTCAATCGCTGGCGGCGAGGAAGCCGTGGTAGCGGCCCATCCAATAGGTGTGGAGGTAGTCCTCGCCTGCGTACTCGAAGGCGGGATCGTCGGCGCCGCAGTCGAGGGTCCACGGGCTCGCCTGCCAATAATCGCCGGAGACGCAGCGCTGGCTCATCGGGTACGGATCTTTCGAGCGCGGCTCGATGTCGATCACTTCGCCGAGCCCCAGCGCTTCCAGCAACGGACCGGCGATCACCGAGAGCGGGTCCTTCGGCATCGGCGGATGGTCGGGGTGGATGCGCCGCTTGGGCGAATCGGGAAACTCGGCCAGCGAGTTACGGGCGTCGGCGAGTAGCACCTCGGGGCGCTCACCCGTTTCCGCCATCCACACGTAATCGAAGAACACCTGGTGCGTGTTGGCCACCGGCGGATACTGCTGTGTCGTGAGCGTCGCGACGTGCGCTGCCCGGCGCTCGTCGTCGGTTTCGAGGCGTACCAAGTCGTACGACGCCAGATAGCCGAGGCTGATGCCGTAGTACTCGGTGTAGGTGTTGGGCCAGGTGATGGTGGAGATCGGTTCCAGCGCCGTCAGGAAGTCGGCCGATTTCTCGTAGAGCTCGGCGAGCGCCGTGTCGCCGGTGGCGTCGCGGGCGGCGATGGTGAACATGAGCTGCTGCAGCGGCAGCACCCCAGGCCCGGCGGTGGTGGCGACGCCATCCACGTCGATGATGCGCCAGTGGTCGTCGTCGAGCCGCGCGATCACCTCGCGCATGTCGCTCTCGATGACGGCGTTGGTCGCTTCGTCGCCCACCAGATCGTGGACGAGGCTCAGCCCGTAGAACCACCCCGTGTACTGGTCACGGCTGGTGTTGCCGAGCCAGAAGTGGCCGGCGTATGGACCGTCGGTGACGACGTGGCAGTTCTCGTCGGTGCACGGCTGTGCGTAGGCCCAGAGCGCCGGCTCGTCGATCGCGCCGACGAATCGTCCCACGAAGCCGCGCTTGCCGGTGGCGGCGTAGTGGTGGTGAAGCGCGCTGGCCGCTCGAAGCGCGTTGGTGCGTGCCTCCGCGTCACCCGTGACGGCGTAACGAAAGGCCTGGCTGGCCGCGTACTGGCCGGTCCAGAAAGTGGAATCGCCGAGATCGTCGTAGAGCACGATCTCGGTCGAATCCGGTGCGGCGAAGCGCGTCTCGACCCGGCTGCCGAACGCCGCGGTCTGGTGAATCGCAACGTGATTGGCGTCGTATCCGGCCGCCTTGATGGCCAACGGACCGGGGACCGCAGGTGTGTTCGCGGAATCCGACCCGTTGCTACAGCCACCGAGAGCGAAGCCGAAAGCGAGGACACACGCGAGCCGCGCCTGCTGCGCAACGCGCGCGTGCCCTCGGGAGCGCACGATGGCTCTGCCCTCGCGCCTCACGCACTCACGGCTTCTGGATGCTGAACGCGTGCTGATGGCCGTCCGAGACCGAGCTGGTCACGGTGACCACGGCCCCTTCGTCGACGCTGGTGAGCTGCGCTTGCGTCAGCACCACCAGGTGGAAGTGGTTGCTGGACGTGGTGCTCTGGAAGGTGAGTCCCGTCGAGGGCGGGGATGCGATGTCGCTCAGCAGCACGAAGATCGCGTGGGTGTGGCCGTTCGCCAGGCTCGAGGTGACGGTGAACCCGTCGTTGCTTCCGTCGTCGGTGGAGCTCGCGTTGCCACAATGGCTGAGCACCGTGGCTGCCGGCACCAAGAGCGCCAGCTTCCCCATCGAGGTCAGAAACTCGCGGCGCACGTAGTTCGTGGACATCGTGTTCGACATCGTCGAATCTCCCGGGTTTCCCGACCCCTGGTTCAATTTCGATTTCATCGAGAGCGAGCTTCGGCTCGCCCTCAGCCGTGGGCGTTCACGCTCTGCGGCTCGATCTTGTACGTCACGCGCACCTCGCCGGGCTGGCGGAAGGGATACTTGTCCGCATCCAGATACTTCTTGGCGAGCTTGTCGATCACGGCGTCGGCGCCGACCTCGGTGATCTCCACGATCCGGCCGCGCACTTGGAGATAGCGGTAGGGGTTGTCGGGATCGAGCAGCTCGATGGCCACGCGTCCGTCACGTTGCAGGTTCTTGTCCTTCCAGCGGCCACGCGCAGTGTTGAAGATGACGTGGGTGCCGTCGAAATCGACCCACACCGGATTCACTTGCGGGCTGCCGTCGGGCATGAGCGTCGCGAGATGAGCGAACGCGCGCTTCTTGAAGAGATCGCGATGGCTTTCGGGGATGATTGCGGCCATGGATGTCGTCTCCGTTGGTGAGCGGTGGGGGACGCTAGCATCGAGGGGAGTACCCCTCAAGCAGGATGGAAAGCCGGATGTGTTGCGCGTTCCCGTCGATCAGAACGAGTTCTTCAGCTCGCGTACCGCGGCGAACACCGACACGGGATCGGTCTTCTGCGCGGGATCGCGCTGCGCGAGCGACGCGATCAGCTCGGGCGACGTGACGCGCAGGAACGGGTTGAACGTGCGTTCCTCGCCGACGGTACTCGGGATCGTGGGCTTGCCGGCCGCGCGCTCCGCCTCGGCGCGCGATAGCCGCTCGGCCACCGCCGCGTTCCGCGGCTCGAGGGTCGCGGCGAATTGCAGGTTCTTCACCGTGTACTCGTGTCCGCACCAGATGCGCGTGTCGTCGGCGAGGCTGCCGATGGTGGCGTTCAGGCTCTCGTACATCTGAGCGGGGGTGCCCTCGAAGATCCGGCCGCAGCCGGCGACGAAGAGCACGTCCCCGCAGAAGAGATCGCGGTCGAAGAGGTAACCGACGTGGCCGTCGGTGTGTCCGGGCAGACGCAGCACGCGGATGGCGAAGCCGTTCACGTGGATCGTCTGGCCGGGCTGGAGCGCCACAGCGAGGCCCGGAATCTTGTCGCCTTCGATCACCGAGGCTTGGATGCGCGCGCCGGTGGCTTTCGCCAGCTCCTCGTTGGCGCCGCAATGGTCCCAGTGGTGATGGGTGTTGAAGATCGCGTTGATCTGGGCGCCGAGCTCAGTCGCCGCGTCGAGCAGCGGGCCGGCTTCGGCGGGATCGATGGCGATCGCCTCGTGGGTCGCGGGATTCACGACCAAGTAGGCGTAGTTGTCGGAGAGCTGTGGGACCGGCACGATCGTCGGCGTGGGCGCGGTGGTCATGGTGCGAGGAAGGTAACGCGTTTCGCCGTGGCGGCGAGGGTGAGGTCGTGCCGAGCGGCGCGATCTCGCCGCAGCAACCACCGCTCGCGCTCGGCGCTCGATCGTGTCCGCCATCGCGCACGCCGCGGAGTAATCTTGCGCCACGGTCGTCACGCTCGCACTCGATCCGTCGGAGCCTCACGATGAAGCCCGAGCATTGGCTGCTTCCCGAGAAGCCGTACGCGACCTATCAGCAATACCTCGCGGAGAATCGTCCCAGCGCAGTGGCCGCGGCGCTGGCGCGCGAGCCCGCCGAGCTGATCGGCGAGATCGCGCGCTCGGGCCTGCGCGGGCGTGGCGGTGCCGGCTCGCCGACGGGGCTCAAGTGGCGAGCGATCGCCGAGCACGCCGCATCGACGCGCGTGGTGGTGATGAATGCCGTCGAGAGCGAGCCCGGCTCTTTCAAAGATCGCTACCTGATTCGTTTCAATCCGTACGCGGCGCTCGAAGGACTGCGCATCGCCGCGCACATCGTGGGTGCCCGAGACGTCTACGTGGCCACCCGTGGTCGCTTTCGCACCGAGATCGACCGCCTGCGCGACTCGGTTCGCGAGCTCACCGCGGACGGGGTATTCGACGGGGTTCGCCTCACCATCGTCGAAGGTCCCGAGGAGTACCTCTACGGCGAAGAGAAGGCGCTGCTCAACTACATCGAAGAAGGACAACCGCTGCCGCGCGAAGCGCATCAATCGCCGGTGGAGCGCGGGCTCTTCGCGAGCGTCGGCTCACCCAATCCGGCGCTGGTGTCCAACATCGAGACCTTCGCGCGTGTGCCCGGGATCGTGCG
>CAYUSL010000498.1:0-4857 GCA_964447125.1 uncultured bacterium
CGGTTTTCGTGGGGCCCCACCCCCAAGTCGACTCGCTACGCTCGTCGGCGCGCCTCTGGCGCGTGCGTTCTTCAGCAACCTGCTAAGAGGGCGCGACCTTCTCGGGCCCCCACCCCCAAGTCGGCTCTGCTTCGCTCCCAGCGCCGCAGGGCTTCCGGCTTCGCGGCGCGTGATCGCCCCTCGGCCCACCGAGGGAGCGGTGGGCCTAACCCGAAGAATTCCTGAATGGGAACCTGCGGCCGCGACGGAGCGCGGCGCTCCATCCTTGTTGCGCGCGCAAATCGATGGAGGGCGACGCTCCGTCGGCGCCGACGCGCTGTCGCGGGCACAAGCCACGGCCACTCGCGACGAGCGAGCGGAAGAATGTCGCGACTTCTGGCGTCTCGACACAGCGTTCACGAATAGATCGGGCTAAAGGCTGCGGAGGCGCCTCGATCCTCGCGGATCCCCCGCTCGCGTGGGTCAGTCGCGTGGGGCGGCGCGCAGCGCGGCGACGCGTTCGTCGATGACGCCCGCCTCGCCGTGCTTCCCCTGGGCACGCTTCACCTGGGCCAGTCGATTCAGCGTCGAGGCCAGCGCCATCCCACCGGCACCGGCGGCACGGCGTTCTTCGATGTCGAGCAGACGCGTGAGCAGCGCCTCCGCCTCGCCGAGCTTGCCCAGGCGAAGCTCGATGCTGGCCAAGGTGTCGAGCGCTTGCTCGATGCGCGGGTCGCTGCTCGTGACCACGCCCTCAAGGATCACCAGCGCTCGTCGTGCGTGCGGCTCGGCGAGGGCGTTCTGGCGTGCGGCGCGAAGCTGCAACGTGACGCGGTAGAGGAACTCCGCGAGCGCCAACCTCGACGCGCGATCGTCGGCACGCTCGCTCAGCGCGACGCGGCGCGCGACCAGCTCGTCGGCGGCCGCGAGGTCGCCGGCGCGGATCGCGAGCGGCACCAGCTCCTCGATGCACGCAGGAAGCTCGGGTGTGTCGTGGAACGCAGGATCGTCGCCGCGCGTGATCGCCGCCGTCAGCGCTTGCCGCGCTCGCTCCGCGAGCGCAGGCGCCGTGGTCACCCGTCGCGCCAGCAGGAGCGCCCGCCGCGCGCGCCACCGCCACCACGCGCGTCGCACTTGCGTCACTCCATCACGTCTCGTCGAGTCAGGAACCCTGGATCTGCACGAGGGCGAAGTCGGCCATCTGGGCGACTTCTTCGTCGGGGTCCTTGAGCAGCTTGCGTAGCTCGTTCACCGCCACGCGAGCCGGCGAGCCGATGATGCCGATGGCGTTGAGCACCATCACCCGCACGCCCTGGTCGGGATCGTGGAAGTGGGCCATCAGCGTGGGGATCGCCTCGATGGCGTCCACGCCCAGGTTGGCCAGGTCGTTGGCGGCTTTGTGGCGCACCGCGGGATCCGCGTGGTCGAGGTCCGCGATCAGTTGAGCGAGCTCGGCCGATGCCATGCGGAAGTCTCCTCGTGCGGCGGGTGCGACGTTCGGGTGCAACTCGAAAGCGAGTGGACGTTGTACCCCGCACGTCGTCTGCGCGGCTACGTTCGCGCACCTTCCGCGCGCTGATTCACGTCGACCGAGACGCCACCGTCGCAGCGAGCCAGCACGACCGCGCGAGGCGCGCTCCCAGCGGCTATGAAATGTGCTAACTCGAAACGATTTTCCACGCATCGCGTCATGGTGCCGGCCGCAACGGCCGCCGTGACCGCGACAGCCACTTCGGCGAGGAGCGAACTCCCATGAGCGACCGTCCCGTCAACTTCAATCCCGGCCCCGCCATCCTGCCGCTCTCGGTCTTCGAAAAGGCTTCGAAAGCGATCCTGGCGCTCGACGGCGTGGGGCTCTCGGTGCTCGAGATCAGCCACCGCTCGAAGGAGTTCGAGGCGATCAACGCCGATGCCATGGCGCGCGTGAAGCGCCTCTTCCAGGTCCCCGACACCCACGAGGTGCTCTTCCTCCAGGGCGGCGCCAGCGGCCAGTTCGCGCAGATCCCGCTCAACTTCCTGGGCAAGGACCAGGTGGGTGCGTACGTGCTCTCGGGCGCCTGGTCCAAGAAAGCGCTCGAAGAGGCGAAGCGCCTCGGCAACGCGGTGTCGATCGCGAGCAGCGAGGACAAGAATTTCTGCGAGCTGCCGTCGCTCGACGGCGTGAGCGTGCCCGCGAACGCGGCGTACGTGCACACCACCTCGAACAACACGATCTACGGCACCCAGTGGCCGGCTCTGCCCGAGTTCCCTGGCCAGCGCCACGTGTGCGACATGTCCTCGGACATCTTCTCGCGCCCGGTCGACGGCGGGAAATTCGCCCTCATCTACGCCGGCGCGCAGAAGAACGCAGGTCCCTCGGGCGTGACGATCGTCATCGTCGAGAAGGCGTGGATGGCGTCGGCACCCAAGACCATTCCCACGATCTGGCGTTACCAGACCCACGCCGACAACCAGTCCCTCTACAACACGCCGCCCACCCTGGGTGTGTATTTGGTGGGGCTCACGCTGGCCTGGATCGAGGAGCAGGGCGGGCTCGCGGCGATGGAGAAGGTGAACGAGGCCAAGGCCAAGGTGCTCTACGACGCCATCGACGGCTCGAACGGCTTCTATCGCGGCAGCGTCACCAACCCCGCGCACCGCTCACGGATGAACGTGACCTTCCTGCTGCCGAACGAGGAGCTCGAGAAGAAGTTCCTGAAGCAAGCGGATGCCGAGAAGCTCATCGGCCTCAAAGGCCACCGTTCGGTGGGCGGGCTGCGCGCGTCGATCTACAACGCCATGCCGCAGGCCGGAGTCGAGAAGCTCGTCGACCTCATGGAGCGCTTCCGCAAGGCGAGCTGAGCGCCGCCGTGCCGTAGGCGGCGGCACTACACCCCTCACCGTCGGAGGTGAGGAGCCCGAGCGCGGCCCGGTTTGCGCGCGCGCGATTGAGACCGCTGCCACCAGCGCATCGATCGCGAGCCCGCGCGCGGGCTCACGATCGCCGCCGTCCTTAGCCCGAAAACCTCAGCCGTCTTCTACTGCGACCGACGATTCGCCGTGATCTCGCGGGGTACTCGGAACGCCGGCCCTCGCCGTACGGTGAAGTACGACTGCGGGCCGGCGTCGTGCGTTCCCCGCGATCTGACGGCGACTTGTCGGTCTCGTAACGAACCCGTCTGAGGTTTCCGGGCTTAGGCGCGAACGTGCTCCTGTTCGCGTGGGCGTCCGCGGGGGTGCTCGGCGGCGCGTTACGACTTCGCGGTCTGCTTCTTGCCGCCGAAGAGCTTCTGCAGCAATCCGACCACGCCGAGGGCGGCGACGATCACGACTTTCTTGAATGCGATCAACAGCGCCAGGATCTTGCCGCCGAACTTCGCGAGCAGTCCGACCTTCGCCACCTTGAGCGCAGCGGCGCCGGCGCCACCGGCAATGAGCGCCGCGAGGCCGTATTCCGCGACTTTGTCGTTCCCCGCCTGATAGTCCTGGTAGCGCGAGCCGACCTTGAAGGTGGTGGCGGCGAGCAGCGTCGCCGCCTCGGGCTTCGAGTTGGCCAGGTTGGCCGGGTCGTCGATCAGATTGAGCGAGGCCACACCGCGCCGCCCGAGGACGCGGGTGTTGAAATTCACGATCTCGTGTCCTTCGGAGCGGCCGTGCACCGCCCAAACCAGGTGGTGGACTTCGGCTTGGTAAGCCGGCGCTTCGTCCCAGCCCACCACTTCCACCGGCGCCATGCCGCGTTTGCTGCGCTGGCGGTTGGCAGCCTCGGTGCCCTGGCGAATCGAGTCGAGGAGCTCGCCGGCGTTCAGCTTCGCGGCGTCGTCGTCCTTGACGTAGCCCTCGTCGTCGTAGGTGACCGTCACCAGCCAGTCGCCCTCGCGCTTGGTGACCAGTGCCAGCAATCCTTCACGGTTGGTGTTCCCCATCTGTTCCATGATCTCGCCCGCGGTGGGCTGCTCGAACAGCGCGAAGCCCTCGGGCAGGTCGATCACCAAGTCGTGGCCGAGGTCGACCTGCTTGGGCCCGAGCACGGCCTTCGAGAAGACCGATTCACCTGCATCGGTGCCCTCCGCGGGTTCCTGTGCCCGAGCGACGAAAGCCGCTGTGACGAGCAAGGCTGCAGCGAGGAGGTGGATGCGTGCGACAGAAACGAGCGTCGAGTGATGTTTTTTCATGGGGCGCGGACACTAGCACGTAGACCGCGAGCAAGGCGATGCCCGTTTCGCGGCGGCTCGGGGGGCGATCTCCCTCGCCGAACGTGCGGCGGTCAGCGGAGGTTGGCGACGATGGTGTGTGCGCCGTTCGGGACGGCGATCCAGGCCGAGCCCGCGGCCGAGGCGTCTGCGTACCAGCCGGAACCGGCCGCCTCCAGCTCGGAGAGGCTCGCTCGCTTCGGCACTTCGTCCCCATCCGTCGCGATGTTCGTGGCTCGCGCTCCCAGCGCCAGCACCTCGAACACCGCACCGTGAGCGAAATCGGTGCCTGGCACGTACGTGAGTGTCAGCGCGTCGGCGGCGAGCGACTGCGAGATCCGCGTCGAGTCGAAGAGGACGATTTCAGCGGATTCGCCGGAGTTCACGGGCGGCGCCACGCGTGGATACAGGACGCCGGGAGTGGTCGCGTAGGAATCGACGCGGGTGGGATCGGTGGTGGGGGAGAGCGTGTCGATGGTCGGCCTGAGCAGCGGCACGATCGCGCCGGCGCGAATCCAGAGCGGCAGGTGATCGAGAGGTGCGTCCACGGTTACGCGCGCCGCGCCGGTGACGGCGGCGCTCGTCCACCAATCGAGCCAGGTGCCCGACGGCAAGAGCACCGAGCGGTTGCGGGCGCCGCGTTCGACCACCGGCGCCACCAGCAGCTCGTCGCCGAACAGGTACTCGTCCCAGGGGTGCTCGCCGA
>CAYUSL010000499.1:0-2979 GCA_964447125.1 uncultured bacterium
CCGCTCTTGCGCTCGATGCGGACCTTGCGGCGCCTGTAGAAGATGCGGCCGAAGCCGTCCACGGCCCGGCACCATTCGAACCAGGCCTCCACCTCGTGGGCGGCGAGCGTCGGATCGGCGGTGTCGCTGAGCACGAAGAAGTGGAACTCGCGCTCACGTCCCGTGCGTGCCAACGAGTCGTAGATGGCGCGCAAGCCGCTGAAGACGCGCTCCACGGGCTCGTTGCAGATCGGCATGATGATGACGGTGCGCGCCGCGAGCGCCTCGTCCGGCCAGGGCGGGCGGCCAGCCTGGCCGTGCACCGATTCGTCGCTGGATCCGGGCTCGATGTGCGTGATGGCGAACTTGTCGCGCTTTCGCACCAGATTGAGAAAGCCCAGCGTCGCGGTCCAGAATCCGATCGAGATCCAGCCGAAGAGCGCGCCGAAGAACACCACGATCGCCAGCTCGAGCCCGGTGCGTCCCTTGTACGGAAGCACCTCGGCCATGAAGTTGCTCGCGACGAGTGTCGGTAGCAGGATCAACGCCAGGAGCAAGAGCCGCCGCCGGCGGGCGACGCGCGTCCAAGGAAGCTGCTTTCGTGCCTGGCGAAGCGGCCGTCGATGGGTCGCTGCGTCGGCGGTGCGGCGTCCGGCGAGGCGCTGCCACCAGCGCTTGAGCATGCTGCGCTCGAGAGTCTCGTCGGAACGCATCGAGCGCCGAAAGACCAGCGGCATCGAGCGGAGCGGCTCACCCTTGGGGGCGGGGGAGCTCGGCCGCTCGACTTCGCCGGGCGCACCTCGGCCGGCGTGAGCGAGGCGCCAGCCCAGGAACGCATCCTCGGCAGACTCGAAGGCCGCGTCTTCCGCGGCGGGATAGGTCTCGCGGACCACCACGTGAAGCGAACGCAGCGTCTCCCGCACGGCGTCGCTGCCAGCGTCCCACGGCAGCGACAACGCCCGCGCTACGGCGTCGGTGGCGAGCCGGCTGCGCGTGGGCTCGGTGACCCCGAGCGCCGCCAGGTACGCGAGCGAGCGCTCGTGTGCCTCTTTCCAATCCTGGAGGACGCGTTCTTCTGGAAGCGACAGCACGCGCGCGCCGCCTCCCCCGGGAGCGGAGACGTCCGGGGCGTGCTTCGAGGCGGTCGCGGGGTCGTGTGCGCTCACGATCCGAGCAGGTACGTCCAAGTCTCGGTGAGTGCCTCACCCTTCTCGTCGATGAACGCGCGCAGATCGATCGGGCCGCGCTTCTTGATCGCGAGCTTGAAGGTGAGGCGCCAGCCGCCGGTGTGCGGGTTCTTGATCACTTGCTGCTCGACGATGTCCGCCATCTCGCTGCCGCCCGCCACGCTCACCGTGCCGTGCAGCACCCGATCGGCGGGAATCTCGGAGAGGCGCTTGCCCTCGAAGTCGATCACGAAGCGGCGCTCGTCGTCCTTGCCTGCAGAGTCGCGGAACGTGGCGACGGCGCGGCCCTCGGGGCGGAACGCCGGGTCGTCGGTGAACCAGTGCATCGTGTAGGTCTGCGCCAGCATGCCGCCGGCCTTCGCCGGCCACGACGGGATCCAGTACGCGACGATGTTGTCGTTGAACTCGGACGAGACTGGGATCTCGACCAGCTCCACACGACCGGGTCCCCAATCCCCCTCGGGCTTGATCCACACGCTGGGGCGAGACTCGGCGTGGGTTTCGAGGTCCTGGAAGTGATCGAAGTTGCGGTCGCGCTGGACGAGCCCGAACCCCGCGGGATTCTCTGCCTGGAAGCTCGATACCCGCAGTTCTTTCGGATTGTCGAGGGGGCGCCACAGCCACTCACCGTTACGCATCGCGATCTGCAGGCCATCCGAGTCGTGGACTTCCGGCCGGAAGTCGTCGAAGTGCCGGACGCTGTTCTCGCCGTGGAAGTACATCGAGGTGAGCGGTGCGATACCGAGCTTCTTGATCTCGGTGCGCGCGAACACGCGCGAATCCACCTTCACCACCGTGTCCTCGCCGGCGGTGATCTTGAACTGGTAGGCGCCGGTGGCGCTGGGGCTGTCGAGCAGCGCGTAGATCGTCGCTTCGTTGGGGTTTTCCGGATAGTTGGCGCGGGGCTGCTCGGTGGTCTTGGGCTCCTTGGCCTTGCTCTTGCCCTTGACGGCGTCCTTGGGCGGCTCCACGGCGGGTCGCGGCCGCGGCACCGGGCTCACCAGCCAGAACTCGGTGAAGCGCGGGAATTCCTCGCCGCGAGATTCGGCGGTGTCGATGGCGAGGCCACGAGCCGACAGTCCGAAAACGTGATCACGACCGACGGCGCGGAAATAGCTCGCGCCGAGGAACACGATCACCTCGTCGAAATATTCCTTGGTCTTGAAATTCGAGTGCAGCCGGAAGCCGGCGAATCCCAGATTCTGCGGCACCTGGCTCGCGAACTCGTTGCGGCCGTAGTCGAACTGATTGGGATTGAAGTCGAGGGGACGCACCAAGCTGCCCTCGACGACGTTGATCTTGATGGTCTTGTTGTAGAAAAGTCCGGCGTGGAAGAACTGGCCGCGATAAGGCGACGGGCGATCGGCCCACAAGGCGGCGTCGGGCCGGAAACGGATGTCACGCCATTGGTCGTAGCTGATCTTGAGCATCCAGTCGGGAACTTGTCCCTTGGGCTCGCGGAAGGGCTCGGCGGCCAGTTTGCGCGCGCGCTCCACCACGGTCTCGAGACCGAATGGCGTCTGGGCTGCCACGGGGCGGGCGAGCAGCGTGACGAGCGCCGTTGCGGCCAGCGCCATCCACGCCGCCGAATGACGGTGAGGTTCGGGAGAGGTCATGGATCTCGCTCGGGGTCGGCGAACAAAGGCAGCTAGTCTCACATACGCGAATCGACAAGCAAAGACGGGCTTGCGCCGATGCGGAATGTCGTGAATCGGGAATTTCCCGCGGACTTCGAATGGGGCGTGGCCACGGCTGCGTACCAAATCGAAGGCGCCGTGGCGGAAGGTGGGCGCGCGCCCTCGGTGTGGGACGT
>CAYUSL010000499.1:3079-4853 GCA_964447125.1 uncultured bacterium
GCGCTCACCGGTCGCTACGAGCCGCGCTTCGTGGCGATGGCGGATGCGCGGGGCGAGATGCCGGCGATGGAAGAGGGCGACCTCGAGCTCATCGCTCAGCCGCTCGACGAGCTCGGCCTCAACGTCTACACGGGCCAGTACGTGCGGGCCGTGGACGACGCCACGGGCTTCGAGGTCCTGCCATTCCCGCCCGGGTATCCCAAGCTCGACATGCCGTGGCTGGACGTGGTGCCCGAGGCGCTCTATTGGGCGGTGCGCCACGCTGTCGACACGCTGGGGTTTCGCGGTGCGCTGTTCGTGAGCGAGAACGGTTGCGCCGCGCGTGACGTGCTCGACGAGCGTGGCGAGGTGATCGACCTCGACAGGATCGTCTACCTGCGCGCCTACCTGCGCCAGCTCGCGCGCGCCGTGGCCGAGGGCTACCCCGTGCGCGGGTATTGCGCGTGGAGCCTGCTCGACAACTTCGAGTGGTCGTGGGGCACGAGCAAGCGCTTCGGCCTGGTCTACGTGGACTACGAAACCGGGCGTCGCATCCCCAAGGCAAGCGCCGCCTGGTACTCGGAGTGCATCCGCCAGCAGCGCGTGGTGTAGGAGCCGAGCGGGGCCGCCCGCCTTCAGTCCGGGGGGAGATCTGCCGATCTCTCTCCCGGGAGGTAAGGCACGTGTTGGTCCACGACTGGATGACCGACCATCCGATCACCGCGACTCCGGAGAGCCGGGTCTCGTCGGTGGTCGCGGACATGGCGCGGCATCACGTCCGCCACGTGCCCGTCATCCGGCCCGATCCCGGCGGAGCGATCCTGGTGGGCATCGTTTCCACCTACGACGTGGCGCGAGCGTACCCGCGCGAGATCAATCCATGGGGCAACGCGCGCTTGCCGGCAGGCCTCGATCGGCCGGTCTCCGACGTCATGACACCCCATCCGATCACGGTGGAGCCGGGAACGCCCATCGAGCGCGCGGCGCAGGAGCTGGTGTCGAGGCGCATTCACGCGCTGCCGGTGGTGCGTTCTGGTCGCCTGGTGGGCATGATCACCGGCAACGACGTCACCCGCGCGTTCGTGGCGCTGCTCGGTCCGCGGATCCAGGGCGTCCGGATCACCTTCGCGCTCGCAACCCACGAGGACGTCTTCGGTACCGTGGTGGCGCTCGCGAAGCAGCACGAGGTCGAGCTTCTCAGCGTGGTGACCGCGCACCACGGCGGGCATCGCATCGCGATCGTGCAGGTCGCGGGACCGCGCACGGCGGCCTTCCTCGACGGCATCTGGGCTTCAGGGCATCGCGTGGAAAGCGTCGTGTACGACGATCCAATCGCGGCTTGAGCGAGGTGTGCCCGCGGGGCGCCGACGGCGCACGCTCAGCACATCGGAAATCGTGCTCGAAGCGCGGCGACGAACGCACGGTCGGCGGGCAGTGAGATCAGCTCCACGATCGAGTATCCGCGCAGCCACGCGAGGCGGAAGGTCACTGCGAGCGCCGCCGCGGTGATCACGAAGTTGGGCCAGGCATCGAGCTGCCATTGGCCCGACCAGCTCAGCGTGAACGACTCGCTCATCGGAAACAGGTACGCCATCGGCCAGGTGTAGCCGTCGCCGCCACGCGACCCGACCAGGTCGCCGAGAATGTGCAGGTGGAAGCTCGCGAAGGCGAGGGCTCCGGTCGCCGCGCGTCGTTCGGCGAGTGCGGACGCTACGGCGGTCACCAACACCGCGGCGAGGAGGTTGTGCCCGAGCACGTGATGGAAATCCGAGCCCCAGTACACGGGATGTGCGCT
>CAYUSL010000500.1:0-2332 GCA_964447125.1 uncultured bacterium
GCACCGGACTCGCCGCGCCACCGCTCTACTTGCCGCTCGATCTCGCCGGCATCCGGCGCAAGCTGTGCGCCGCGTGGCAGCGACTGGGCACCGGTGACTTCGTCGACACCAGCGAGCCCGGGCGGCGGCTACGCCGCAAGAGCCTCTACTGCCACAACAACGATCAGTCGGCGCACCTGCTCTTGATGCGTATCGAGCGTGGCGACCTGCTGGTGCGTCAGGTGCGCCGCACGCCGTTCGGCGGCACGATCTTCGAGGCGCGTACCACCTACCGTCAGGAATGGGGCACGTACGTCATCTCGCAGAGCCAGGTCTTCCACTGGCCGCGCACCCGCCCCGCGCGCATTCTGCAGGAAGAGCGCTTCTTCCGCGACGCCGCGGAGTTCCAGATGGAGGCACCGGCCTACTTCCCGGTGCTGGCGTCGATCCCCGGCGCGCCCACGCTGCCGACCAGCGCGATCGAGGACGCACGCGAGGGTGCCAGCGCGCGCTCAGCCGCCGAGCGTCGCGATCCGGGTGAGCGCACCGCCGCCGACGACCGTGCCGCCAAGCCTGCGCCGCGCTGACGGCGCACGCAGCACGCTCACTCGATGTAACCCAGCGCGCGTAGCCGTTCCTTCGCCTGATCGTCGGCCTTGAGCGCCGACTCGCCACCCTCGCCACCCGCCACGGCGAGCGATGCAGTCCATTCGTCGAGGCGAGCCGCGAGTGCCGCTTCCTGCGGCAATCCCTGGCCCACCAAGTCGTGCTCCTCGCCGGGATCCGTCGCCAGATCGAAGAGCTGACTCGGGCCGCTCGAGCCTGCGATCCATTTCCAGTGGTCCTCGACCAGCGCGCGAAGGGTCCGGTCGAAACGCGCCAGCGCTTGCGGTGCATCGGCGCGGCCGGCGAGGGCGAGCTTCTTCTCGAGCATCTTGAGCACGGCGACCGGGCGGTGGTACTCGCTCACGGCCACTTCACGCGCCGGCTCACGACCTGCGGCGATCGCCGCCAAGTTGCGCGGCGCACGCTCGTCGGCCGCGGGCTTCGCGAGCCCCGCCGCCGCGAGCACGGTCGCGTAGACGTCGTGAAGCTGCACGATCCCGGAAACACGGCTGCCACGCGCGAAACCCGGCCCCACCACCAGCAGCGGGATGTGCGTGAGCGTCTCGTAGACGCAGAGCTGGTGATCCATGAGCCGGTGCTCGCCGAGGCTCTCGCCGTGGTCGGCGGTGATCACCAGCAAGGTGCGATCCCAGGTGCCGCTCGAGCGTAACGCCGCGACGATCTCGCCCACGCGATGGTCCACATAGGCGAGCTCACCGTCGTAGAGGCGGCGGATCGACTCGAGCTCGTCGTCGCCCACGTTGGTGAGCCCGAGCATGTAGTCGAGGAAGCGGTTGCCGTAGATGTCGACGCTCGGCACGTCGCGGCCGCCGAGCAATCGTGAGCGGAAGGGTTCCGGCGGCTCGTAGGGGGCGTGCGCCTCGATGAGGTTCACGAACAGGAAATACGGTGCTTCGGGCCCATCGCGCTGGATCCACCACGTCACGCGCCGGGTCGCGTCACGAGCCCCTTCGTCCGGCTCGATGCCGGCCATGCGCGCCAGCGCCCGCGGCAACGAGAGCATCGTCCAGGTGGAGCCGCGCCAGCTCTCGAAAAATCGCTCGAATCCACGATCGAGATTCGAGGTCGAGCCCACCATGGCGTTCCCGGAAGCGGCCCACGTGCGGTAGCCGAGCGAGCGCATCTGCTCCGCGAGCGTTGGAAAGCGATCGTCGAGCCAGAAGTGCTCGCCCGTCGCACCGTGCTCACTCGGATAGAGCCCCGTGAAGAGCGACGCATGCGACGGCAACGTCCACGACGACGTCGAGTACGCGCGCTCGAAGACCACGCCTTCCCGCGCGAGCTCGTTCAGCACCGGAGACGTGGGGCGTGGGTAGCCGTAAAGGCTCATGTGATCCGGCCGCGCCGTGTCGAGAACGATCACCACCACGTTGAGCAGCGCCTTCGAGGCCGGCGGCGGGCGCGGTGGCAGCGTGCGATCGACGGGCGGCGCGTTCGCGTCCGGGCTGACCGAGAACGCGAGCGCGCACAAGACCAGAGCGCCGCCCAGCAGACGGCGCAGCCAGCGCGAACGAAGCCAGCGCAACCAGCGCGGTCGCGTCACCCAATCGCCGAGCTTCACGAGCAAGCGATGGATGCCCCAGCACAGCAGCGCATAGGTCGCGAGCCGGCCCGCAAGCGGCACGTTCCGGAACCATTCCGGGTTCTGTGCCGTTTCGGGGTGTCGGGCGAGGCTCGCATCGGCGACGGCCCACAGCGCGAACGCGAGCCACGCCACCACCGACGA
>CAYUSL010000500.1:2432-4830 GCA_964447125.1 uncultured bacterium
CACACGGCGACCATCGCCGTGGCGGTGGTGACCACGCGCCTCATCGGCGCACCACCTTCTCGCAGATCACCCCTGTTTCGGGGCCGAGATCCGACCGAAACCGCGTCGCGATCAGGTAGGCCGACACATACGTCCAGCTCGACCGCACGCGAAAGCCCGAGCGCTCGAGCAGCGCGAGCAACGCCGCTCGCGACATGAGCGACACGTGGTGCTCGCGGCGGTCGGCCTCCGCGTAGAGCCAGCGGCGCAAGCGATTCAGGTTGGGCGTGGTCACGTAGACGAGCCCGTCGTCGGCGAGCACCCGGTGCACGTTGGCGAGAACCCGCCCGGGCTCGACCACGTGCTCGAGCACGTCCGTGAGCGTCACGAGGTCGAACGATCGCTCGGCGAATGGGAACGGCTGCTCGATCTCGTGGACGGTGAACGCGATCTCGGGGCTCAGCTCGCGGGCGCGGCGCACCGCTGCGTCCGAGACGTCGAGACCGCGAACCTCGAAATGGCGCGCCAGGCGCCGCGTCAGGTAGCCATAACCGCAGCCCACGTCGAGCGCCCGACCGCTCCGCCGCTCGGCGAGCACCGGCTCCAGCAGCCGCTCGTAGTAGCGGGTCTCATCGCGATGGCCACACGGCGAGAAATGCGAGTCGACCCCGTCGAAGTAGCGTTCGGTGTAGACGGCCTGGTAGTCGACGCCCTGCGAGTGATCCGGTAGCGCCTCGGCAGCGAGGCGCTCGAAGCGCGACCCGAGCCCGAGGAGGCGCTGGATCGCAGCCACCCAAGCCGCTGCTGCGCATACCGCGAGACCGAAAGGAAGGGTCCAGGTCGAGCGCGGCGAGCTCGCCGACAACCGATGGAAGGCGAGTCGATGGCCCACCAACAACGCACACGTGAGCCCCACCAGCATGGAATGCGATGGCGGCAGACTCGTCTTCACGAGCTCCCGGGCCAAGAGCACGAACGGTCTCAGCCCGACGACCGTGATCAGCAGGGCAATCCAACACGCAGCGACCCGACCATGCGGAACGAAGCCATGGTACCGGGCGACACCTTCCTCGATTCGCTCGGCCCACCCTCGATCGGGTGACTCGAGCCCGCCCGAGGCGCTCGCGAGCAGCACCGGACGACCGGCGCGCTTCAGCGCACGCACCAGCGCCCGCGCAGCGAGTGGATCGGCACCGAGCTGGGTGTGCCCGCCCACGCGCTCGTATGCCTCCCGGCGCACCAGAAGAAAGTCGTCCCAGCCCACGGCACGGCGATCCTCGCTGCTCGCGAACTCGACGGGATCGGCGCCCTCGCCACACCACTGCGAGAGAGTCATCGCCACGCCCTCGCGCCAGATGGACGCGCTGCCCGCACCGCTGAAGATCGATACGGCGTGGGCGTTTCGGTCGTCGGCGAGCTGCGTCGCCGCGTGAATCAGGCCGCGTTCCGCCACGACGCCAGGCCGCGTGAACAGGAACCACGGCTCGGTTCGTCCCGCGAGCTCGGGTTGCTCCCGTCCCGGCGCGACGGTGACGCGATTCGGCTCTTCCCCGCTGTCCTCGGCTTGGCCAGCGGCACCGCCACGCACCACCACGAGCACGCCGGCATCGCTCGTGTCGACCGCACACGGCGTGAGCACGATTCGATCGCGCGTCGCCCGCTGCGCACGCACCACCAACACGAGGACGAAGGCGAGGACCAGCCAATCGAGCATGAGAGGGGGAGATTCCAGAGCGGCGGGGGCGCGAACCTACCACTCGCGCGGCTTCGACGAAACACCGCGCGGGTCCCACACAAAAGGAAAACCGGCCGGGGAAGCCCCGGCCGGTTTCCAGAAGACAGGCCCTTGCGGGCCTGACCTCGTGAGACAGATCAGTCCACGCGGATGCGGAACGTACGGGTCGCTCCGCCCGTGTTGGCCTGCTGCGTGAACGCGACGCCGTTCGAGCTGACGGCCACGAGGCCCACCTGGCAGGAACCACCAGCCGGAGCCGTGTTGCTGTTCGTCGCGCTCGTGTACGCGTTCTGATTTCGGTTGCGGGGGTTATCCTCGTCCTGGTGCTTGTTCAACGCGCAGTTGAGCACGCCGCTGTTCGTCGACGTGCGGCACTGTCCCGTACCACCGTTCATCGCGCCGTCGAGCTCGTTCGCGACTTCGCCGTTCAGGGCGACGTAGATGTTGTCGCAGGTCGCGTTACGCGCCTTCTCGCGGGCACCGAGAAGCTGCGGGATGGCGATAGCGGCCAAGATGCCGATGATCGCGATCACGACCAGAAGCTCGATCAGGGTAAAGCCCTTGCTATTCCGCATATTCCCTCTCTCCTTTGCCGCCTGGGCGGCGTTGTGGGTTCCCAGATTCTCGTTGGTTGGCGTTCGACAACCAGCACACGGCCATTGAGCAAGGCGGATGCCACATGGC
>CAYUSL010000501.1:0-4792 GCA_964447125.1 uncultured bacterium
GACCGGTCCGGTCGGTGGTTGCTTCGATTCGTACTTCGAGGGGCACTTCGCGAACAGCGTCTTCGCCTCCAGAACACCCTCCGGAGTCACTCGTCCTTCGACCACCGCCTCCGCGCCGTCCTTGAACGTGTCGGGAATCGCGGCGCGCCGGTAAACCACGCGCAGCGTCTGCTCCGGGTGGGCGGGATCGGAGATGGCGAAGCGCAGCTCGCTCTTGGCGGCTTCGCGTTCGATCGAGCCCGCAACCACGTGACCCGAAACGCGAAGTGGCCGCCCCTTCACCATGTCGTTCTTGGCGTAGAACTCGGGAACGGTGACGTAGTAGGCGCCCGTGCTCGCAGTGCTGGAGATCACCAGCCAGCCGATGGCCGCCACGATCGCCGCAATACCGATCACGAAGCGCATGCGTTTCGAATCCACGACGGGCTCCGTTCGAGCAACGCATCTACGAATGGGCGATCCACTCGTAGAGGTTCCTCCGTTCGAGTCTAACAGCGTGCAGGACGTCCGCAACCGTCGAGCAAGAGTGGCGCCACTCTGCGAGCGGATCTCCGGCTACGCGCGACGTGAGCATGCACGGGGCAAACTTTGCTGCGAGTGATGCAGCGCATCCCCTGGAAATACCGAGACGTTTCAGGATCGCACGGGAGAGCGCTCGCGCCGGTGCGGGTGTGCGGGCGACCCGGATGAGTGGATTCGCCGACAGGATGAGCGGGTTGCGCGGGGGCCGTTCCGTTACGAAGACGAAACATCGTTGCCGATCAGAAACGCCTCGACTTCGCGAATGCCCGAGACGATTGCCGGCGGCGACGTGGTGAGCGTGATGCAGCGGGCCACCGGTCGGTTCGGATCGCTCGAGCTTCGTCGCAGCGCGGCGATCACGATCGCCAACCACTCGTCGCGAGCGATGCCACCGTGGAGGCAACCGAAGTCGAGCGGCAACGCCACCGTGGTGAAGCCGAGGTCCGTGGCTAGCACGAGGATGCGATCGAGCGTGCGCGCGACGATCCCTCGATCGCACGGCGGATCGCGGTCGAAGTCGTAAACGATCGCCTCGATCCATGCCGAACCGCTGCCGCGGCTCGGGTGAAACTGGATCGTTCCGAGCATGCTCGGCCGAGCGTTGGTGGCTGCGCCGAGCGTCTCGGCGAAGTCCGGGATGCGCTCGGGCAGGTGGGTGGGGATTGCTGCGCGCAAGATGCGATAGGTGTCTTCCGCCTCCACGCGGAGCACGTCGCCGCCGAGACGCTCGGCGGTGGTGACGACGAGCCGAGCGCTCGCGGCGAGGGTCCATTCCCGTTCCGTCAACGATCCCTCCGCATTCCGCGATTCCTTTACATCGCTCGCGGACGGATGGTACGAATCGCGCTCTTCTTGGCTCGGAAAAGCGACTCGTTCGCGTACGGATCGTCGGCTGCTCGCACCGACGGGAGGCACATCCACGTGGCTCGTCCCAAGAATTTCGCCGCCGTCGCTCGGGAGCTCGAGACGTTGCAAGAAAGCCTCGGCAGCGTGGTCGCGCAGACCAAGAGGCTCTCGAAGTCGCTCGTCGGCGGACTCGAAAGACAGCTTCTTTCTCGTATCGCGGTTTTCGAGGCCGACGTCCAGCGGCGCATCGAGGATTCCACGGCGGCGCTGGCACCGATGGTCGATTTCCTGTCCGCCCTGGGAGGCAGCGCGGGGCGCCGTTCATCGGCGACGGGTAAGGGCGGCCGTCGTGTTGCAAGAGCCAAGTCCGCGCGCGCCGTGCAGTCGCGCCGCCGTGGTGGTCGCGGCGTGCGCGTCGAGCTGAGCGCCGAGCAATTGCAGGCCGCGCTCGCGCAAGCGAAAGGGGTGAAGTCGCGTGCCGCCGAGATCCTCGGTGTGAGCGCGCCGACCTTCTACAAGAAGCTCGCGGCGGCGGGGCTCGCAGAGAGCCCGAAACGTGGCCGCGGCCGCAAGAAGCGCGGCTGATCCGATCGCACGTTCCATCGCGTGACGGGGAAGATCTCGGGATCTTCCCCGTTCGTGCTCCTGGATCGCGGCGGGTCCGCGAACGCGGTTTGCCCCCCGCCCGATCGCACACAGCACTCGATTGACGCCGTGCTCCGGGCTGTGCTTAACCCGGCGGGTTCAGGCCTGGAATGGATTCGGCACTTCTCGATTTCGAGCTACCACCCGACCGGATCGCGCAGGAGCCAGCGAGCGCTCGCGAAGCGTCTCGGCTGCTGATCGTCGATCGGTCGCGAGACTCGTTCGTCGAGGATTCCTTCGCCCGCGTCGGTCGGCATCTCGGATCCGGCGACCTCTTGGTGCTCAACGATACGCGTGTGATCCCGGCGCGGCTCGCCGGCAGCAAGGAAACCGGTGGGGCCGTCGAGGTCACACTGCTCGATCCCGCTGCAGCCGAGGATTCGCAGTGGGCGCTGATCCGCTCGTCGAGCCGCAACCGCGTGGGTCAGCGTTTCCATTTCGCCGACGAGCTGGTGCTCGAGCTCGTGGAGTCGAGCGAGGCGGGACCCGTGCGACTCGCCGTGCGGCGAGGGGATCTGCGCGCAACGCTCGAGCGCCACGGTCGCATGCCGCTGCCGCCCTACATCCGGCGCGAGCGGGCTACGAACGCCGCCAGCGACGAACGCGATTCGATGGATCGCGAGCGCTATCAGACGGTGTTCGCGGCGCACGAAGGAGCCGTCGCTGCACCCACGGCGGGTCTCCACTTCAGCCCCGAGATGCTCACCGAGCTCGCCGCGCGGGGGATCGAGCACACCACCGTGACGCTCCACGTCGGCTACGGCAGCTTCCAGCCTGTGCGCACCGAGCGCGTCGAGGACCACGTGTTGCGGCCCGAGCCATTCACGATCGGGGAGGCGGCGGCGCGGCGCATTCAGGCGCAGCGCGCCGCGGGACGGCGCGTGGTTGCCGTCGGCACCACCGTGGTGCGCACGCTCGAGTCCGTGGTCGCCGAGCAGGGCGACGTGCGTGCACGGAGCGGCACCACCGGGCTCATGATCCTGCCGGGTCACGCGTTTCGCGCCGTCGACGCGTTGATCACCAACTTCCATCAGCCTCGGACCACGCTCTTCGCCCTGGCACTCGCGTTCGGCGGCGTCGATCGGATTCGCCGCGCCTACCGCCACGCGCTCGAAGCGGGCTTCCGCTTCCTGAGCTACGGCGACGCAATGCTGATCGTGTGAGCGCCGGTAGCGCGGCGAGAAGCGAAGCGAGCGGACGATGGTGGGGTTCGAGATCCTGGCGCGCGACACCGCCACCCGTGCGCGGCGCGGTCTTCTCAGCACCCGCCACGGTATCGTCGAGACTCCGGCCTTCTTCCCCGTGGGCACGCAAGCCACGGTCAAGGCGCTCGATCCGGTCGATCTCGCGTCGCTGGGTGTCCAGGGAATCCTCTGCAACAGCTATCATCTCGTGCTTCGGCCCGGGACCTCGACGGTTCGCGAGCTCGGTGGGCTGCACCGTTTCATGGGCTTCGCGGGGGCGATCATCACCGACAGCGGCGGCTTTCAGGTGATGAGCCTGAACGAGCTCACGAAGATCCGCGAAGAGGGAGTCCGCTTTCGCTCGCACCTCGACGGCACCGCCCTCGAGCTCACGCCGGAGAGCGCGCTCGCCCATCAGGCCGACTTGGGATCCGACATTCGCATGACGCTCGACGAGTGCACCCCCTATCCTGCGACGCTCGCATACGCCCGCGAGTCCATGGAGCGCACCTTGCGCTGGGCCGAGCGCAGCGCTCGCTCGCGCCGGGAAGGGGACGCCGCGGTGTTCGGGATCGTGCAGGGCAGCACGTATCCCGAGCTCCGCGCCGAGAGCGCGCGGCGCACGGTGGAGATCGGCTTCGACGGTTATGCGGTGGGCGGGGTGAGCGTGGGCGAGGCGAAGAGCTTGCTCTACGACATGGTCGAAGCGTCCACCACCGAATTGCCCGTCGCGCGCCCGCGCTACGTGATGGGGGTCGGCAGCCCGGAGGACCTGGTGGAATGCGTGGCGCGCGGCGCCGACGTGTTCGATTGCGTGATGCCGACCCGCAACGCCCGCAACGGGACGGCGTTCGTGCGCGGTGGCAAGATCTCGCTCCGCAACGCGGTCCACCGCACCGACCCCAACCCCATCGACGGCGAATGCGCCTGCTCCACCTGCCGACGATTTTCGCGTGCCTACGTCCGGCACCTGCTACAGGCGAACGAGATTCTCGGTGCCAAGCTCATGACGGTACACAACCTTCACCACTACCTCGAGTTGATGCGGGAGATTCGTGACGCGCTCTCGCACGGCACGTTCGACGCTTTTCGTCGTGCGTACGCCGAAGCCCGCGCCTGAACCGGCGCGCTCGCGCAAGACGGAGACATCAGCCATGCACAGCCCGCTCGTGGACCTCTTCGCAGTCGCGCTCCCGCTCGCCATGGCCCCGGCGTCTGGCGACGCCGCCGGTGGCAGCGGCGCCCTGTGGGCGAACTTCGCGACTCTGCCGATCATCATCGGCATCTTCTATTTCCTGGTGATCCGCCCGCAGCAGCAGAAGGCGAAGGAGCACCAGACGATGCTCGACGCCCTCAAGAAAGGCGACGAGGTGCTGACGTCTGGCGGGATCTACGGCAAGATCCACAGCGTCACGGACCAGGCCGTGACGCTCGAGATCGCGCCGAACGTGCGAGTTCGCGTCGCTCGCTCGCGGATCGACGGCAAGGAAAGCAAGGGCGAGGCGAAGGCCTCCGAGTGACGTGAGCCGCCTCGCGGCAGCCAGGAGCGAACAGGAATGCGGCACATACGTGGACGACTGATCCTCACGGTAGCG
>CAYUSL010000502.1:0-4789 GCA_964447125.1 uncultured bacterium
ATCCGGCCAAGCCGCTCCTGGTCTCGGTGCGCAGCGGCGCCAAGCAGTCGATGCCGGGAATGATGGACACCGTCCTCAATCTCGGCCTCAACGACAAGACCGTCGAGGGCCTCGCCAAGCTCACCGGCAACGAGCGCTTCGCGTGGGACTCGTACCGACGCTTCGTGCAGATGTACGGCGACGTCGTGCTCGGCCTCAAGCCCACCGACAAGAAGGAGATCGATCCGTTCGAGGCGATCATCGAGGAGAAGAAGCATTCCCTCGGCATTCACCAAGACACCGATCTCAAGGCCGAGGATCTGAAGGACCTGGTGAAGCGCTTCCAGGCGCGCATCCACGAGCGCCTCGGCATCGTTTTCCCGCAGGATCCGCTGGTCCAGCTCCAGGGTGCCATCCAGGCGGTGTTCCGCTCGTGGATGAACGACCGTGCCATCGCCTACCGCAAGATCAACAAGATCCCCGAGGGCGGCGGCACCGCGGTCAACGTGCAAGCGATGGTGTTCGGCAACATGGGCAACGACTGCGCCACCGGTGTCGCGTTCACCCGTGATCCATCCACCGGCGAGCGGGTCTTCTACGGCGAGTACCTCACCAACGCGCAGGGCGAGGACGTGGTGGCGGGCATCCGCACGCCGAATCCCATCTCGGCCCTCGAAGGCGAGATGCCTGCGGCGTTCAAGGAGCTGACCCGGATCTACCGCTCCCTGGAGAAGCACTACCGCGACATGCAGGACATGGAGTTCACGATCCAGAAGGGGCGACTGTGGATGCTGCAGACCCGCTCCGGTAAGCGCACGGGCCTGGCGGCGGTGCGGATTGCGTCGGACATGGCCGCCGAGAAGCTCATCACGCCGGAAGAGGCCGTGCAGCGCGTCGAGCCGGAGCAGCTCGAGCAGGTGCTGGTGCCGATCTTCGAGCCCAAGGCGAAGAAGGCCGCCGTC
This sequence comes from uncultured bacterium, assembly GCA_964447125.1. GTDB lineage: Bacteria > JADJOY01 > JADJOY01 > JADJOY01 > JADJOY01 > JADJOY01. Next base: position 942 of record CAYUSL010000502.1, read on the forward strand.
GCCGGCGGACGGCTCGTGGCCAAGGGCCTCAACGCCGGTCCCGGTGCCGCCAGCGGCCGCGCCGTTTTCCACGCGGAAGATGCGGAAGCGTGGGCGGCCAAGGGCGAGCGCGTGATCTTGGTGCGCATCGAGACCAGCCCCGACGACATCCGCGGCATGAAGGCGGCCCAGGGCATTCTCACCGCCCGCGGCGGCATGACCTCACACGCGGCCGTCGTCGCACGCCAGATGGGCAAAGTGTGCGTGGCTGGCTGCGGCGAGCTGCGCATCGACTACGCGAAGGGCGAGGCGCGCTCCAACAGCCACGTGGTTCGCGAGGGCGACTGGATCAGCCTCGACGGCACGACCGGCGAAGTGATCCTGGGCGAGGTGGCCACCCACCCGTCCGAGGTCAAGCAGGTGCTGGTCACCAAGACGCTGAAGCCCGAGCAATCGTCCCTCTTCCAGGCCTACGATCGGCTCCTCAAGTGGGCGGACAAAGTGCGCACGCTCGGCGTTCGCACCAACGCCGATCAGCCCGATCAATCGGCCGAGGCCGTGGCGTTCGGCGCCGAGGGCATCGGCCTCTGCCGCACCGAGCACATGTTCTTCGGCCCTGGGAAGATCGAGCCGATGCAGGAGATGATCCTCGCCGACTCCCCCGAAGAGCGCGCCAAGGCGCTGGCCAAGCTGCTGCCGCTGCAGCGGGAGGACTTCGCCGGGATCTTCCGTGCGATGGCCGGCAGGCCGGTCACCATCCGGACGCTCGATCCCCCGCTCCACGAGTTCGTGCCCCACGAGGCCGAGCAGCAGGCGCGTCTCGCCAAAGCGCTGGGCATGAACGTCGACAAGGTGCGCGCGCGCGTCGCGAGCCTGCACGAGTCGAACCCCATGCTCGGCCATCGCGGCTGCCGCTTGGGCATCGTGTACCCCGAGATCACCGCCATGCAGGCGCGGGCGATCTTCGAGGCAGCGCTCGACGTCGCCGCCGAGGGCATCAAGGTTCGACCGGAGATCATGATCCCGCTCGTCGGGCACGTGAACGAGCTGACGTTGCAGGAGAAGATCGTCCGCGACGTCGCCGCCCAAGTGTTCGCGGCGCGCAAGAAGAAGATCGCCTACCTGGTCGGCACCATGATCGAGTTGCCACGCGCAGCGATCACCGCCGACCAGATCGCGGAGCGAGCCGAGTTCTTCTCGTTCGGCACCAACGACCTCACCCAGACCACCTTCGGCTTGTCGCGCGACGACGCCGGGGTCTTCCTCACCCACTACGTGGACCGCGGCGTGCTCAAGGCCGATCCGTTCCAAACGCTGGACGTGGGCGGCGTGGGCAAAGTGATCGAGATCGCGGTGGGGCTCGGCCGCAAGACCCGCCCGGATCTCAAGATCGGAATCTGCGGCGAGCACGGTGGCGATCCCGACTCGGTGGCGTTCTGCCATCGCGCGGGGCTCAACTACGTCTCGTGCTCACCGAGCCGCGTCCCCATCGCGCGTCTGGCGGCGGCTCATGCGGCTCTCGTCGATGCCGCGAAGCAGGCCAAGCCCGTCGCCAAGAAGGCGGCGCCGAAGGCCGGCAAAGCAGCCAAGAAGGCCGCTGCGGCCAAGGCCGGAAAGCGCAAGGCGCGCTGACACCGCCGCGGCTCGGCACGAGCCGCCGACGAGGAGCGTGAATGGTCAAAACCAAGCAGGTATCCATCCGGACCGAGAAGAACCGCGACGTCCGGAACATCTCGGACCTGATCTCGAGCGCGGTGCTCGAGAGCAAGGTCCGCGATGGCTTGGCCGTGGTGTTCTCACCACACACCACGATGGGGCTCTACTTGGCCAATTACGATCCGACGCTGGCGCCCGACGTCACGCGCTTCCTGAGCGAGCTCGTGCCGAATCATCCCGACTACGCGCACAACCAATCCGAGACCGATCCCAACGCCGACTCGCACCTGAAGTCGATCGTCGTCGGGGCGAGCGTCACCATCCCCGTGGTATCGGGGCGGCTGGCGCTCGGCCAGTGGCAAGGGATCTTCCTGGTCGAGTTCGAGGGGCCACGCGCCCGCCATCTCGTGGTGCAAGTCCTCGGCGACTGAGCTAGCAGGCTCGGGGGTCTGTTCCAGCCCCCCGCCCCGCAAAAAGCGCGGTTTTTGCGGGGCCCCACCCCCAAGGCGACTCGCTACGCTCGTCGGCGCGCCGCTGGCGCGTGCCTTCTTCAGCAGCCTGCTAGCCGAAGACGCCCCCTCACACGGGCGGATCGCCGGAGTGAAAACGGCTGCGAGGCATTCGCCTCGCAGCCGTTCGTTTCAGTGGTCTCGCAGAGCCGCGCTCAGGCTTCCGCGGTGCGCACCTGGAAGTTGCGCAGCAACACCCGCAGATAGCGATTCACGCGGATGAAGTTGCCGCCGAAGATGTCACGCAGGCCCTGCAGCGCGAGGTAGACGGGCCGCCCCAGGAACCACAGCGGGTAGAAGAGGAAGTCGGGCTTGCGCTTCACGATGGCGGGGCTCAAGAGCACCTTCTCGATGAACCTGGGGATGCGATAGGCGCCGAAGAGGTACGCGAGCCCGTTCATGTAGGTGCGATTCACCCGCAGATAATCCTTCTGGTAGATGTCGCGGATGTCGTCGTGAATGATCCCCTCTTCCTTGGCACGGGTGTAGAGGTCGGTGCCGGGGAAGAAGGTGAGCGAGTAGAAGATGATCCGGAACGGGCGCGGCAGCTTTTGCAGGAGCTGCATGGTTTCGACGCGGTCCTCGTCCGTCTCCCACGGATTGTCGAGGATCATGTCGTAGACCGGTAGCCGGATGTTGGAGCGGAACTTGTCGAAGATCGTGGCCGCGCGGACGATCACGCTGTCGGCGATGTTGCGGCGGTAGATGCGCTTGGTGTTCTGGGCACCGCTCTGGATTCCCATGCGGATGTTGAAGAGACCAGCATCCACCAGCGCCTCGGTCTTGTCTTCGGTCACCGTCACCGGGATGAACCCCGTGACCATGAACGGCATGCCGATGCGCTCCTTGTACTGCTTCGAGAAGTCCCGGATGTAGTCGATCGAAGCGTCCATGAACGAGTCGTCGTCGAACACCAGGTAGCGGATGTACGGCATGTTCGCGCGCACGTAGTCGAGTTCCTGCATCACGTGCTCGACCGAACGCCGGCGAGTGTTGGAACCCGTGCCGTAGATCCGGCGGTAAGCGTTGTGGCAACAAAACGAGCAGTTGAGGATGCAACCTCGCGAGCACGACGCCATGTACTTGTAGACCAGGAACTTCTCCTGCAGCTCGTGGGTCATCGGCACCACGCGACCCTCGTTCAGGATGAAGTGCTCGACCATGCTGTAGTCCGGGTGCGGCAAGCGATCCAGGTCGGTGATGGTCGGGCGGATGGGATTCTTCTCGACCTCGCTGCCGTGGCGGATCCACAGGTTCTGGATGCCCGACGGCTCCTTGCCCGCCGCCAGCATGTCGATCAGCTCGACGGTCGCGTCGTCGCCTTCGCCGAGGCAGACGTAGTCGGCGTGCTCGATCGACTCGTCGGGACGCACCGTGCAGTGGATCCCTCCCCACAGCACCTTCTTCCCGAGCTTCTCGTGAACCTCGCGCGATAGTGCCGCAGACTTCGAGTAGTGGTTGCTCATCAGCGAGAAGCCCACCACGTCGACGTCCTTGCACAGATCGAGGACGTCCGCAGCGATCTGCTCGGGGTACACGCGCTCGAAGTTCTCGGACGCGCTCGGCAGGAAGATCTGCTTGGTCTCGTGACCGGCCTTGCGCAGGCACGACGAGATGGTCCGCATTCCGGTCGAGTAGATGTCCAGGTACGGGCTGATGAGAGCGACTCGCATCGAAACTCCTCAGGCAGCGAGCGAACCGGGG
>CAYUSL010000503.1:0-4756 GCA_964447125.1 uncultured bacterium
CGGTTGTCGATGTTGAAGATGTCGTCGACGCACTCGAACTCGGTGATGCCGTAGCGTCGGCCGATCTCCTCGATCTCGGCGACGACGTTCTCGGGCGAGCGCGCCCGAAAGACCTTGCCGAAGACGTCGTGGCAGTAATTGCAGCGGTACGGGCACGCTCTGGAGGTGAAGATCGTCATGTAGCGGCGCATCGGCAGCGTCGACATGCAGCGCATCGAGGCATAGGCCTCGATGTCGACGAGGTCCCAGGCGGGCCACGGCAGGGCATCGAGGTCCTGGATGAAGTCGCGTGGCGGCGTCTCGATCGAGACATCGTCGCGCAGGAACGTGATCCCCTTGACGTCGTCGAGCGGCCGGCCGAGCTCGAGGCTTCGGACCAGATCCGCGAACGTGATCTCGCCTTCACCCTGGACGGCCACGTCCACGTCCGTCTCGCGCACCAGCTCGTGGGGGTAGCTCGATGCGTGCGGGCCGCCGCACACGATCGTCGCGTGTGGCCAGCGCGCACGGGCCGCCCGCGCGTACGTGGACATCGAGCGTGCTTCGATGGTGAGCGCGCTCAACCCGACGATGTCGGGCACGAACACGGCGCGATCCAGATTGCGCTCGACGGTGTCGTCGAGGTGGATGCGGGTGTCGAGGATCTGCAGCCCGTCGCGGCGCCCGACGTGCCGCAAGTACGCGGCGAGCGACATCAGCCCGAGCGGATGCAAGGTCTCGGGGGTGGTCTTGTCGAGCCCCGACGGCTTGATGAAGAGGATGTTCGTCACGGCCGCTCGATGCGTGGAAGGCGATCGCAAAAATTATAACCCTTCAGCGCGAATCGCCCGAAATCGCACGATGGTGGCCCGCTGCCCGCGCGGGACGCAGCTCGAGGTAGACGCGATGCGCGGGCCGCCAGCCGAGCGCGTGCTTCACGAGCGCCAGCGCATAGCGCACCGAGAGCGAGGCGCGCGCGATGGGGCGCACCCAGCGCGGCAGCGTGGAGCGTTCGTGGAGGTGGTAGTAGCGGACGGCCGACGCGTGGAAGTGACGGAGCGATCGCAGCGGCACCCGCGCGGCGCTCGTACCCTGGGCGTGCACGGCCTCGAGGCCGGGATGGTGCACGATGCGGACTCCCAGGCCGCGCGCGCGTCGGCACCAGTCGATGTCCTCGCCGTAGAGGAAGTACCCTTCGTCGAGGAGCCCGACGCGCGCCAGGACCTCGCGGCGGACGAGCAGGAACGCGCCCAGCATGCCGTCCACCTCGTGGACGTCGCTCGGAAAGCAGAAGTAGGCGAGGTTCTCGCGCGCGGCGAAGGCCGTGCAGCGAAGCAGCAGGTTCTGGATGCCGAGGCTTCGTGCGAGCACGGCGACGGTGTCGGGAAAATGCCCGCACGAGCCCTGGATTCGTCCGTCGGGGTAGCGAAGACGGATGCCGAGCACGCCCCAGGTCGGATCGCCGTCCAGAAACTCCACGGCACGGGCGAGCGTGGTGCCGCTCACGCGCACGTCGGGGTTCAAGAGCAGCACGTATCGACCGCGGGCGCGTGCAAGGCCGTGGTTCGCGGCGTAGGCGAAGCCGCGATTGTCCGCGAGCTCGGTCACGTCCACGTCGGAGAAGCCCGTACGCACGGCTTCGACCGAGCCGTCGGCGGAGTGGTTGTCGACGACGAGGGTCTCGATGCGCAGGCTCGGCGGGCCCGATCGGAGCGCCGTGAGGCAGGCCAGCAGCGAGTCGCGGCAGCGGTAGGAGACGATGCAGATGCTGAGGTCGGGTTCCGACGCGTTGGCGGGCGCCCGTGCGACCTCGCCGCTCACACCGCGCTCGAGGATCGCGTGTCGCGCCGGGCCCGCTCCAGGATCTTGGGCCGACGGGGCTTCCACTCGCTCGGCCGCCCCGATGCCCAGGCCGAACGCGGCTCGAATGCGTGCGCGCTCACTCGACCTGACACCACGTTCGGGCATTGCGCGCACGCGGAGCGCAGCGGCGCCAGTCCCGTGAGCTCGGCTCGCAGGCGGCGGGCGTCGTCACCGGCGTAGATCTCGTCGAGGTGCTGGCTGGCGAGCTCACCGAGCGGCGCTTCTTTGAACCACGCGCCGCACGGATTCACGGCGCCGTCGGGTCGGATGTAGACCGAGAACCAAGGTTGATCGCAGGCGGTTGCGCGCAGCCGCCACTTGCGCTGAACGGTCGCGAGCACGCCACCCAAGCCCTCGTCGCGAGCGATTTCGCGAGCGTGCTGGTATGCGATCGTGAGCGACTGCCGCAGCGTGGGATGGCCCGGCGGCAGCATCGGCAGCGTGGTCATGCGGATGCCGTAGCGGCGGCTTCGGGTCCAAGCGGCATCGAGGGCCTCGTTCACGAGGTGGGGAGTATCGAAGAGCAGCTCGCGGCTCACGTCGAGCTCGGCGAACGGCACGAGGTGCCGGAAGTAGATCTCCTCCGCACCGACTCGATTCGCCAGCTCCACGAGATCGAGCACCTCGTGGAGGTTCGAGCGCATCAGCACCCAGGAAAACTTGAGCGCTGGCGTCTTCGAGCCGCGCGCCGCCTTGATGCGCTTGAGCGCCATGAGGCGCTCGACCAGACGATCGAACTTGCCCCCCACGCGGATCGCCTCGTAGGTCGCGGCGGTAGCGCCGTCGATGGAGACCATCACCCGGTTGATGCCGAGATCGACGAGGGTCTCGATGGCCTGATCCGTCATCAGCAGGCCGTTGGTGACGAACTTGATGTGCGGCACGCCGCGGGCGGCGGCCATCTCGAGCGCCGGCAGGAAGCGCTTCGACATGAAGGGCTCCGCCCCGCACGAGAGCGAGACGCTCTTGGCTCGTGGGAAGACCTCGTCGGCGATGCGCTGGAACACCGGCTCGGGCATCTCCGCGCCCTTCGAGTGTTCCTCCTCGAGCGGCAGCAGGCACATCGTGCAGTAGATGTTGCAGCGCGGCGTCAGATCCATCAGCACGTCGAGATCGCGTCCCGGCGTCCAGTTGGCGAGGCTGCGCGGCAACATCGGTCGATCACCAGAACGTGCGCAGGCCGCGATCGGCGATGAACTTCGCGAAGAACATGAAGGCGCTCAGGAAGTGGTGGAACGTGAGGCGATTCGGTACCCGGCTCGCGCTCGCCCGGCGGTAGAAGTGGATCATGCTCACCTCCGGCAGATACGCGATCTTCCACCCGGCACGCCGGATGCGGTAGCACCAGTCGATGTCCTCGTAGTAGAGGAAAAAGCGGCTGTCCATGCCACCGACGGCGTCGATGGTCTCACGGCGTACGAGCAGGCAACTACCCAGGCACCAATCGACCTCGCGGCGGCTCGCGTGGTCCCAATCGGACATCAGATAACGCCGCATCGTGGCGCTCTCCGACTTCCAGCGCTCGGGAAGCGGCAGTCCGCGGATCAGGAACGACGCGAGCGTGGGGAACGTCCGGCACGAGAGCTGGAGCGAGCCATCGGGATACTCGAGACGGCAAGCGGCGACGCCCACGTCCGGATGCGTGTCCAGGTAATCGATCATCGCCTGCAGCGCGTTCGGCCGCACCACGATGTCCGGATTGGTCACGAACACGTAGCGTCCGCGCGACAGCAAGATCGCCTGGTTGTTGGCGCGCGCGAAACCGACGTTGCGCTCGTTCAAGATCAGGCGAACGTTGGGAAAGCTGCGATAGATCTGGATGTCGGTGTCGTCGACGGAGGCATTGTCGACGACGAAAACCTCGTAGCGAAGATCGCCTGCGGTCGCCTGGATCGACTCCAGGCACTGAAGCAGCCGCGCGGCGGTGTTGAACGTGACGATGCTGATGCTGACGTCCACCGGCCCTTCGGAGTACGCAGGCAGCGGCCCACGTTCGCCGGCGGGCACCGGGGATGGTGGGCTCTCGGCCTCGGGACCGCGAAACCCCATCGGGGGTGCGGGCATCGCCCGTGCCCCCGGTCGAGGATCCGTGGCTGGCAATTCTCCGGCCGTCGCTCGCAGGGTCGTTCGGTCGGAGACCTTCGTCACGCGGCGGCGCCTTCGACGGCCGCCGGTACGAAATCCCGGCGCCGCCGCAGCCGCTGCAAGAAGAAGTACGCGGGCTTGAGGAGGTTGAAGAAGTAGCGCGATCCGCGCAGCCGGTTGAGCACGTTGAAGTAGGGCTGAACGATGAGCTTGCAGTACACCTGGAACAGGAACTGCGCCGCCTTGGTGTTGCGCTGGTCGATGAAGTACCGAAGCATCGGATTCGGCGTCATCGGCGCCACGATGATGAGGTGGTTCAGGTACGTGTTCTTCAGGTTGACGATGCCGTCGGCGTAACCCTCGCGAGCCTTCTCGATCATGTTGTCCTTCTTCGCGCGATCCCAGATCGGGGTGTAGGGGAAGAAGGTCATCGAGAGGCAGCTCAGGAAGTACGGCTTGGGGCATGCAATGAGCGTGTTCAGGATGTCGACGTAGTCGTCCTCGGTCGCGTACGGGTTGTCGAGGATCACGTCGTAGTGCTTGGTGACGTTGAACTTGTGGAAGACGTGGGCGGCATCGATGAAGCGGCGGTTCGATACCGGTCGACGGAAGACTTCCTTGTTGATTCGTTCCGACGCTTCGAGGCCCATCTGCAGGTGATCCAGGCCCGCTTCTTTCAGCACCTTGATGCGGTGCTCGGTCACGTAGCTGGGGATGGTTCGCGCGTAGAAGGGGATGCCGATCTCGCGCTTGTAGACCTTGGCGAATTCCTCGATGTAGTGGTCATCGCTCATCAGGAAGCTGTCGTCCTGAATGTCGATGCCGCGCA
>CAYUSL010000504.1:0-4726 GCA_964447125.1 uncultured bacterium
TGTACTACACCCGCATCGTCGGTGGTGCGCTCTATCTGGTCGGCTTCATCATCTGTGCGTGGAACCTGTGGAAGACCGCGAAATCGGGCGCGCCGGTCGATACGACCGTCGAGGTCGCGACCGAAGTCGAGTCGGCCGCCGAGCCGAGCTGGATCGCGGTGGTGCTCGGCAAGCCCGTGCTGCTCAGCATCGTGGTGACGGTGCTGGCTTGCTCGATCGCGTTCCTGCCGCCTGCGGTGAGCGTGGCGGTGATCGTGGTCACCCTCGGCCTCACGGTCGTGGGAGGCATGGGATTCAAACGTGCGCGCTCCGGAGGCGGTGCGGCGAGCTGGCATCACGTTCTGGAAGGTCGCGCGCTGCCCTTCACGGTGGTCGTGGTGTTGGCGGTGGTCGCCGGTGGCATCGCCGAGATCGTGCCGACGGTGCTCACCAGCCACGCAGGAATCGCCACGTCGGCCAACAAGCCTTACAGCCCCCTCCAGCTCGAGGGGCGCGACGTCTACATCAAGGAAGGCTGCTACGTGTGCCACTCGCAGATGGTGCGCACCTTCACGTGGGAGGTGCAGCGCTACGGCAAGGCGTCGACCATCGACGACTCGATCTTCGACCATCCGTTCCAGTGGGGCTCGAAGCGTACCGGGCCGGATCTCGCCCACGAGGGTGGGATGCGCTCGAACGTCTGGCACTTCCAGCACATGACGGATCCGCGCTCGATCACGCCGGGATCGAACATGCCGCCCTACGCCTTCCTCGCCTCGAGCAAGGTGAATTTCGGGAAGACCGCCACGAAGGTGCGCGCCATGAAGACGCTCGGTGTGCCCTACACCGATGGCGACGTGACGGGCGCCGAGGAAAGCGCGCGAGCCGAGGGCGAGAAGATCGCCGCCGGCCTCAAGCGTGAGACCGGCTCCGACGTCGCGTCGGACAGCCAGATGACGGCGTTGATCGCGTTCCTGCAGCGGCTCGGCCGTGTGCCAGAGACGCCGAAAACCGCGGCGCTCGATGCGCCGGCGGCGGCGGGAGGTGGGTGATGCTGAGCCTGCTGGCGAGCGAGCACTTCGCGAAGAGTCCCTTCTTGAGCTTCGCGATCGTCGCGCTCGTGATCTTCATGACGGTGTTCGCCGTGGTGACCATTCGAACGCTCTTCACCCGACCTGCCGAGCTCGAGGTCGTGGCCCGTCTTCCCCTGGAGGCCGACGATGACTGACACGAAACGCAAAGACGCCATTCAAGGCGAGATCGTCCACGAATACGACGGGATCGAGGAAGCCGACAACGCGCTGCCGAATTGGTGGCTGGGCATTTTCTTCGCCACCGTGCTCTTCAGCATCGGCTACTGGTTCTACTACCACGAGTTCGAGGTGGCCCCGACGCCACGCGCGCAGCTCGAGCAGGATCTCGCGAAGATCCAGGCGAGCGAAGCGGCTGCGCCAGCGGTCACCGACGACATGCTGCTCGCGATGTCCGAGGATCCGGCGGCGGTGGCGGCGGGCAAGACCACGTTCATGACCTTCTGCATCGCGTGCCACGACATGCAGGGGCAGGGAAAGATCGGTCCCAACCTGACCGACAAGTTCTGGATCCACGGCGGTGCGCCCACCAACCTTCTGGACACCGTGACCAAGGGCGTCCTCACCGCCGGCATGCCGTCGTGGGAGGGACCACTCGGCAAGCAGGGCGTACAGAAGGTCGTGGCCTACGTGCTCACCCTTCGCAATACCAACGTCCCTGGCAAGGCGCCGCAGGGTGATCCCTGGCCGCCCGAGCCCAAGGCAGGCGGTTGAGCTCGAAGATGGTGCTTCGAGGACCCATCGGGGTCCCCATTCCTTCCGGGCGCGGGGGCGAGGGCCCCTGCGCCGCACGCGGTGCGCCGGCCGCTGGCCGGCGCCCGCAGCTCACGCACGCGCGGTGAGCGGGATCATGGTGTCATGGCGTCCGCATCGATGGCATTGCCTGGAGAAAAGCAAGGTTCGCTGCAGCAGGACGGCAGTCGAAAGTTCGTTCATCCCGCCGACGTCGCGGGGCGCTTCACCCGTATCCGTTGGGTCGTCTTCGCGGTCCTGATCGCGATCTACGCCGCGTTGCCGTGGATCACCATCGGCGGCCATCCGGCGGTCTTCCTCGACATCCAGCACCGCCGCTTCTACCTCTTCGGCGGAACCTTCAACGCGCAAGACGCGTGGCTGGTCTTCTTCCTGGTCTCGGGCGTGGGCTTCGCGCTCATCGCCATGACTGCGCTGTGGGGCCGCATCTGGTGTGGCTATGCGTGCCCGCAGACCGTCTTCCTCGAAGGATTCTACCGGCGCGTCGAGCGCTGGATCGAAGGGCCGCGCGAGCAGCGCATTCGGCGCAACGCGGGTCCGCTGACCTTCGACAAGGTGTCGCGAAAGCTGCTCAAGCACGCGATCTTCGCGGCGCTCTCGCTGCTCGTCGCCCACATCTTCTTGAGCTACTTCACGTCGCTCGATCACCTCTTCCAATGGGTGCGGCTCAGCCCCACCGAGCATCCGGAAGCGTTCGGCTGGATGGCGGGCATGTCCATCCTGATGTACGTGAACTTCGCGTGGTTCCGCGAGCAGCTCTGCTTGATCGTGTGCCCCTACGGCCGGCTGCAATCGGTGCTCACCGATCGCGACTCGATCATCATCGGATACGACGCGAAACGAGGTGAGCCGCGCGGCAAGGCCGGCAAGGAAGGGGTCGGTGACTGCGTCGACTGCAAGCGCTGTGTGGTGGTCTGCCCGACCGCGATCGACATCCGGCACGGCCTGCAGCTCGAGTGCGTGGGCTGTGCCGCGTGCATCGATGCGTGCGACGAGATCATGGACAAGGTCGGCCGCCCGCGGGGCCTGGTGCGTTACGACTCGCAGGCGGGGCTCGACGGTGAGGCGCGCCGCTTCTGGCGCCCACGGCTGCTCCTCTACGCGGTCCTCGGCCTCGTGGGCTTGGTGGTCGCGACCACCTCGTTCGCCCGACGTACATCCTTCGAAGCCAACCTCTTGCGTGCCCAAGGACCGCCGTTCGTCGTCGACGACGGCGTGGTCCGCAACACGTTCAACATCCATTTGGTCAACAAGTCACCGCAGGAAGCGACGCTGCTGCTCACGGCGGTGGCTGGGGCGGGGCTCGAGTACGTCGTGCCGGTCCCGGAGGTGCAGCTCGCATCGCTGGCCAGTACCAACGTTCCGGTGATCGTGACGGCTGAGCTCGCGGCCGTTCGTGAGGGCGCCGAGGTTCGGCTCACCGCGACCATGCGGGGCCAAGACGGTGAAAAGCGTGAGCTCGAGGCGCCGTTCTTGGCGCCGCATCGTGCCGAAGCGGAGCATCACGACGAGCACGATCAGGGCCACGCCCAGAGTGGTCACGCCGAGTCGCGCGAGGAACACCGGTGATCGCCGAGGCGCTTCTCGCGGGAGCAGCAGCCGGCCTCGCAAGCATCCCGCACTGTGGCGCGATGTGCGGGCCGTTGGCCGGTTTCGCCTGTGCGCGCGGTGGCGCGGGACCGGCTGCGCTGTGGCGATATCAGCTCGGTCGGTTCGTGGGCTACGGTGCGCTGGGTGTCGCCGCCGGCGCGGTCGGCGGCACGGCCGCGACGCTGATCGCAGGGCGCTGGGGTGCCGCGTTGATCTCGTGGTCGCTGGCGGCGGCGCTGGCGGTCGCGGCCATTCGCGCTTGGCAGCGGGGCGCTGCACCGAAGTCGCAAGGCGTCGTGCTGGGCGCTGGCGCGGCGCCGTCGCTTTTCGAGCGTGCGGTGGCGCGCTTGCCGCGCGAGCCGGCGCTCCTCGGCGTCGCGACGGCGCTCCTACCGTGTGGCGCGCTGGCCGCCGCGGTCGGGATCGCCGCGACGACTGGCACGCCACTCGACGGATTCGCGACCATGGTGGCGTTCGCCGCGGTGAGCGGAATCGCGCTGGTGGGCGCCGCGTGGGTGACGCAACGGCTCGGCGCCATCGATCGTCGCGCCTGGTCTCGGGCACTCGCACTGGTGCTCGCAGCCGGCGCCATCCTGCTGGTCGCGCGGCCCATTCCGTCGCTGGTCTCGGGCGACCCTGCAGCACCGTGCCACGAAGGGCGTGCCGTCTTGTCCGTTACCGCCTGATCGGCACCCGACCACGAAGCTCGCCACCTGCGCATCCTCGGCATGGTCGCGGCTACTGCGGCGCGACTCGATGCAGCGGCATCGAGGATGCATGACTCAGCTCACGCATGAGGGTACCCATGCCTAGGGGGTGCCGTCTGGTCCGGCCCGGCCGGGATCGGACGGGCCTCGTCGCCTCGCCAAGGGCGAGGTCGGCGAGCGAATGCGACCCGCCTTGGGGGTGGGGGGCTCGAACAGACCCCCGAGAAAACGTCGAGCGAGGAGTCTGGCGCGGTGCGCAGCGCAACGCGCAATGGGCTCCTCACGGGCCGCTCTCCACCGCGCAGGCGCGAGCTCCGCGCACCTGTCGAAGCTCCCTCGGGGAGAGGATCGCGACCCCGCCCCCCGAGCCGACTCGCGACTCTCCTCGGCGCGCGTGCGTCGCCACCTGGGAGCGGCGATGACGCCTGTGCAGCTCCTGGCGCATGCGTTCGCGGCTTGCGGTTTCGGCGCCCTGGGCGTGGTCGCGTTGTTGTTGCCCGTCCGCCCATCCGCCCATCCGCTCGCCCGGCATCGCGTGTGGCTGGGAGCATTTGGCGTGTTGCAGTGTGCCGAGGCGCTTCTCGACCTGTGGATCGTCGCGGGGGG
>CAYUSL010000505.1:0-4712 GCA_964447125.1 uncultured bacterium
CCTCGTGAACAACGCGGGCTTCAGCCGCGATCGCATGATCTTCAACATGTCGGAGGCCGATTGGGACTCGGTGATCCGCGTCCACTTGAAGGGCCATTTCTGCACATCGCGTTTCGCCACCGCCCATTGGCGTGAGCAAGCGAAGCAAGCTGGCGGCGCGGTCTACGGCCGCATCGTGAACACCGCGTCCGAGGCGTTTCTCTTCGGCCCTGCAGGTCTCGCCAACTACGCCGCCGCCAAATCGGGCATCGTCGGCTTGACCGTCGCGACGGCGCACGCCTGCGAAAAGTACGGCGTCACGGCCAACGTGGTGTGCCCACGAGCGCGCACCCGCATGAACGACAGCGGCAGCCTGGGGGCGCTATTCGCCAAACCCGACGAAGGCTTCGACACCTACGATCCCGCCAACGTGGCACCGCTGGTGGCGTACCTCGCCTCGCCCGCAGCGGGGCACATCAACGCCCACGTCTTCCTGGCGTGGGGGAATCAGATCTGCCTGATCGGCGCTCCGCGCGTCCTCGAAACGTTCACCACCGCCGGACGCTGGACCGTCGCCGGGCTCGGCGAGCATCTCGGCAGCTACCTCGCCGCTCGCGATCCCGCCACCACCGCGTACGCGGCTGCCGTGCCAGGGATCTGATCCCGCGTGCCCACCCGTGCGCCCCGACCGATGACCGGAGGCAAGCGTGATCGCGTGCCCAGCCGCCTCCGCCAGTCCATCCTCGAGTGGGCCTTCAAGGGCAAGCTCGCCGACCAGGACCCGAACGACGAGCCCGCCTCGATCCTGCTCGAACGCGTCGAGGCCGAGCGCGCCGTCGCTGGAGCCCAAGAAGGCGAACGGCAGCCCTGCCACGCGTCGAGCGGGCCGCAAGGGGGTGGCCCGCTGATGAAGCGCCACACGCTCACCGCCCGCGTGGAGGGCAAGAGCCCGCGCGCCCGAAGGCCACGCGCCCGGTGATTCGGCTTCACGCGACCGAGCCGGCGGTATTCCCCGATCGGTCGCGTGCTACGATCGCGGCCGGCCACGGTCCATCGGGTCCCCTTCCGCCATGAACTCTTCGAACGGCACCAACGGCGTGCTTCGAGTCACGCGGCTGGTCCTCGAGAACTGGCGAAACTTCAAGGAAGTCGACGTGGCGCTGCCACGTCGGGTTTTCCTCGTCGGTCCCAACGCCAGCGGGAAGTCGAATCTCCTCGATGCCGTCCGCTTACTCCACGACATCGTGGCGGTTGGCGGGGGTCTCCAAGCCGCGATCGACCAAAAGCGCGGTGGGATGAAGCGTGTGCGTTGCCTCGCTGCGCGCAAGACACCCGATGTGCATGTCCAGGTCACCATCGGGACGGACGACCAGGATGCGCTCTGGCGGTACGCCATCCGCTTCGGAAGCGATTCGAGTCATCGGCCGATTCTCAGGAGCGAGCTGGCTTGGAGGCAAGGCGAGCCGGTCTTGAAGCGCCCCACGCCGGATGATCTTCGCGATCCGGAGCGGCTTCGCCAGACACACCTCGAACAGCTCAACGTAAATCAGGATTTTCGCGAGATCGCGCATTTCTTCGACTCGGTGCGCTACCTCCACGTGGTGCCGCAGCTCGTCCGTGAGCCCGATCGTTCGGTGGGACGGCGAAACGATCCGTTCGGAGGCGATTTCCTCGAGCAGCTCGCTCAGGCGCCAGAGAAGACGAGGCGCGGGCGCCTCGGCCGCATCAAGAAGGCGCTACGGATTGCCGTTCCGCAATTTCGCGAATTCGAGCTCGAACGCGACTCACGCGGCGTACCCCATATCCGTGCACGGTACGACCACTGGCGTCCCCAGGGGGCGTGGCAGTCGGAGCAGGATTTCTCCGATGGCACCCTCCGACTACTCGGTCTGTTGTGGGCAACCCTAGAAGGAACTGGTCCGCTCCTCCTGGAGGAGCCCGAGCTTTCACTACACCCGGATGTCGTTCGCCACCTACCGCAGATGTTCGCGCGCATGCAGAGCCGCTCTGGGCGTCAGATCCTCATCAGCACGCATTCGCCCGATCTTCTGCGGGACGACGGAATCGGCCTCGACGAAGTGCTCCTGCTCACCCCGGGTGCGGAAGCGACCGAGGTGGCACCGGCTTCCGAACGGAGCCAGATCGGTGACCTGATCTCAGCGGGTCTGACGCTGGCCGATGCGGTGATCCCGTTGACACGCCCGGTCGATGCCGAGCAACTCGCGCTCTTCGTCGACGACCCGTGACGACGAAGCCTCGGATCGTCGTCACAGGTGTGGTCGAGGGCACACTCGACGAAATCGTTCTGCGTCGAATCCTGACCGAGCTCGGCGCCACTGCCGGCGTCGTGTACGGGCGCGAAGGAAAGCGCCGCCTCCTGGAGAAGCTTCCTGGCTTCAACCAAGCCGCCCAGTTTCACCGATGGGCAGTCCTGATCGATCTCGATGGGGCACACCCGTGTGCGCCAGCCGCTCGCGCGGCCTGGCTGCCCGCGCCAGCCAGCGGCATGTGCCTTTGCATCGCCGTGCGGGAGATCGAAGCATGGCTCCTGGCAGATCGAAATCGCTTCGCCACGTTTCTTCACGTCGCGCCGAGTCTCTTCCCGACTCGCCCCGAGGATGAAGCGGATCCAAAGCAGATTGTCGTGAACCTCGCTCGGCGTTCGCGAAACCGGATCGTTCGGGAAGAGCTGGTCCCACGTCCAGCGTCCGGCCGAGCCGTCGGGCCGGCGTACAACTCCCGGCTGACGGAATTCGTCCTTCGCGTGTGGGATCCACGCGAGGCCTCGACTCGCTCACCGAGCCTCGACCGGGCGTTGGCTCGGCTGCGAACACTGTGCGACGGACCGTTCGGATGACCGGCGAGAATGAGTCGGAAGCCACTCCATGAGCGACACCAGCAACCGTCTCCTCGGCGCTCTGGATCGCCGCGTGCCTGGGTCTGAGCGAGCTCGGGTCCCCAGCAGTTCAGATTTCCGTTAGAGCGCGGATCTGGCGGCATCGACCGATGCAGGCGAGCCTCGATTCACGAGGCTTCGGCTTTCTCGATCAGCTTCCAGAGCAGCCTGGGCGCGAAGCGCCGCAGCCCGTGGAGGAACTTGGCCTCGCCGGTGGGAAAGACGATCTCGTCGCCGCGTTCGAGGGCCTCTTCGGCGAGCTCCACGATGCGGTCCGGCTTCGCCAGCCGGCCCTGTTCGATGCCGATTTGGATGGAACGCGGATTGGATCCTTTGATCGCCTGCTGCAGCAGCGGCGTGTCGACCATCGGCGGGCACACGAGCAAGATCCGGACACCGCTTCCCCGATGCTCGTGGATGAGCACCTCGGCGAAGATGTTCACCGCCGCCTTGCTGGCGTTGTAGGCACCGAGGTGCGGTGTGGGCACCTCGCCGGCGAGCGAGCCGTAGAAGATCCAGTCCCCGGCGCGCCGCGCGATCATCGCGGGCAGGGTCGTGACCACCAGATTGAGCGTGCCCTCGTAGTTGACGCGCATCACCCGACTGGTGGTCTCGGGCGGCATCTGGAGCAACGGCGCCGCGGGCATGATCGCCGCGGCGTGCGTCACGCGGTCGATCGCGCCGAGCTCGGCGCTCACCCGCGCGACGGTGGTGCGCACCTCGTCGAGATTCGCCAGATCGCAGCGGTAGGCACGGACATTGGCGCGACCGGCGGCGGTGCGCGCAAGCCCCTCCTCGTTCACGTCGAGCGCGGCGACCGTGGCACCCGCTTCTGCCAAACGCCACGCGGAGAGCTGTCCCATGCCACTCGCGGCTCCCGTGACGAGCGCGACCTTACCGTGAAAGGCCATCCGCGTTTCCTCCGGTTCCGACGCGCACCGACGGCGCGCGTAAAAGTCGAGTCTAGGCACGATCGCGAGCGGCACCCGTGATCTCGATCACCCTCGACACGCGCACCCACATCTCCCGCCGCGCGGTGACGGTCGGCGTGAGCCAATCCCCGGCATTCATTCGCTTGACCACGCCTCAGCCGATCAGTAATAGTGATTCTGAATTTAGAAACGCGCGTTTTCTCGCAGGAGGCTCTGCATGACGATCGCCGTGGTGGTCGCGATCTCGATCGGTATGGTGCTGTCCGCCTTCACCATGGTGGCGGTGGTGTGGGGCTTCTATTCGCCAGTCAGCGCCAACATCCGGATCCGCGTCGAGAAAGAACGCAAGCTCAAGGGTTGGCCGGTCGCGCTGCGCATCGGCCTCAACGGGCTCTTCTCGTCGACGCTTGTGTACGTGTTCGCGCTGGCGCTGCAGCGCTTCCTCTTCTACACGGGGCGGCCGTCGCTGGGGCGCTTCGTCTACGAGCCCGTGGCAGTGCTCTTGGTCTACGACTTCCTCTACTACCTCTTGCACCGCTATCCGTTCCACGCCTGGCCAGGTTTGCGCGAGGTGCACGCCATGCACCACCGCGCCAAGTACCCGATCGCGTTCGACAGCCTCTACCTGAATCCCATCGAGACGCTGTGCGGGCTCACGCTGCTGACGTTCTGCACGTGGCTGGTCGGGCCGATCAGCGTGCACTCGTTCGCGCTCATCTTCCTGGTGTATTCGCAGATGAACATCCTGGTTCACTGTGGGCTCGATCTGCCGGGCGCGCTGAAGCCGTTCGGCTTCATGGCGCGCAAGCACGACGCCCACCACCGCCACATGAAGGCCGGCAACTTCGCGTCGTTGACCCCGATCTGGGATCGGCTCTTCCGCACTGCGGAGTGACGCGGCTCAG
>CAYUSL010000506.1:0-4701 GCA_964447125.1 uncultured bacterium
CCCAGGTCGTGATCGCTGGGCGACCCCACGGTGAGCGTCGCGTTGCAGCCGTGGAGGGTTTGCTCGGGATGCGAGTGGGTGTTGTGGCCGAGGCGGATGTCCCACACGACCTCGGCGCAGTCGACGGTTCCGTCCTCGGCGTCGGCGACTTCGGCTTTGAGGGCGACTTGCGAGTTGGCGGGGACGCGGGTGCCGTCGGCGGGCTCGAGGATGGTGATCGTGGGGGTGGTGTTGCCGGCGATCACGTTCACGACGGTCGGAAAGCTCGTGTGGCTGCGGTCGTCGGTGACGGTGAGGGTCACGGGGTATTCGCCGCTCGGATCGAAGACGCGGTCCACTTCGGTGCCGGTGGCGTCCACGCGGCCATCGCCGTCGAAATCCCAGCGCATCTCGGCGAGCGCTGCGCCCGTGCCGCGGGCGCGCGAGCCCGCCGCCGAGAAGTGGACCGCGAGCGGTGTGGCGCCTGAGGTGCGTGAGGCGGTGATCGCCGCCACGGGCGTCAGCTCGCCGCGGCTCGAGTATTCGATGCGGCTCACGCCAGCGTCGGAGTTGGCGCTCAAGAGCCCGGTGCCGAACTCGAGGACGTAGAGCGCTCCGTCGGGGCCGACGTCGAAGTCGACCGGCTTCGCAAAGGTTTCGAACGGCAGAAAACGATCGATTCGTTGCAGGTTGCCGCGCGCATCCACCGCCAGGGTGGCGACGGTGCCGCGCGTCCAATCGGACATCACGAGCCGCCCTTCGAGCTCGCTCGGAAGCGCGAACGGCGCGCCGCCGCTCGGCCGCCTGTAGACCGTGCCGGCGATGGCGGTGCGGCCGTCGATGCCGACGGTGGGCTGGCCGTCGCGCCCGACGTCGGCACTGAAGCCGAGCCCTAGCGCTTCGGGGGAATTGGTCAGGTAGTCGTAGGCGAGGAGTGCCGGCACCATCCCCGCGCACGCGAACGATTCGCCGAGCCGCCCGCTCGCGTAGTCGAAGTGGTTGTACGGCAAGTTGTTGGCGATGCAATGCGGCCAGCCGTAGTTGCCGGGGCGATCGGCGAGGTTGATCTCGTCGTAGCCGCGCGGGCCGCGCTTCGCGTCGAAGTACGCGTCGGGGCCGACGTCACCCCAGAAGAGCCGGCCGGTCTTGGGGTCCACGGCGATGCGGAACGGATTGCGCGTGCCCATCGCGAAGATCTCGGGACGCCCGTCCACGCCCGACGGCGCGAAGAGATTGCCGCGCGGGATGCTGCCGTCGCCGCGCACCCGCAGGATCTTGCCGCGCAAGTCGAACGGGTTCTGGGCGGTGCGCTGGGAATTGTGGCGCTCGCGACCTTCGCGCTCGTCGAGTGGCGCGTAGCCGAGCTGATCGAACGGATCGGTGTTGTCGCCGACGGAAAGAAAGAGCGTGCCGTCGGGTGCGAACGCGAGCGATCCGCCTTCGTGGCAGCACTCACGATCGCTCGGGACGCGCAGGATCTCGTGAGCGCCTGCGATGTCGAGTTTCTCGTCGTCGCCCAGATGGAAGCGCGCCACCACGTTCCATCCGGCGGGCCCCTCGGCGGGCGGGGGCGCGCCGCGCGCTTCCGAGTAATAGAGATAAACGTCGTCGCTGCGCGCGAAGTCGGGTGCCAGCGCGAGACCCAAGAGCCCGTTCTCGGCGCGATTGTCCACGTCGAGCTTCGCCGCTTCGCTGACCCGTCCGGTGCTGGGGTGCCAGATGCGCACTGCACCGCCGAGCTCGATGTAGATCACGCGGCCATCGGGCGTGACGGCGAGCGCCAGCGGGTTCTCGGCCTCGCGCGTGAGCACCAAGCGATTCCACTCGATGTGACTCGCAGCCCAGCGGATGCCCTGAAGCAGGTGTTGTTGGAACGCTGGATTCTGCCAGCTCACCTTGCGGTGGCCGAGGTTCGTGTAGAAGGAGCGCCCGCCGTCGAATTCCTTGGCCCACGACACCGGATGGTTGGCGTCGTCGAACCACACCGTGCGATCGGCGAACGACAGCAGGATCTGGTTCTTCGCGCGCGGGTCGCGGTCGTACGAGTAGATCTCGTCGGTCCACGGAAACGCTTCGGGCAAATGCGCCGTGATCGGGTTCGTGGGCGATTCGTTCCGCAGCGTGATCGTGATCGGCAGTGGTGGATGGCCGGTGAAATGGGCGCCCACCAGCTCGCCGTACCACGGCCAGTCGTATTCGGTGTCTGCGGCGGAATGGACGCCGACGAAGCCGCGCCCCGAACGCACGAAACGCTCCACCGCCGCCTGCTCCGGATCATCGAGGACGTCGCCGGTGGTGTTGGCGAACACCAGCACGTCGAAGGGCGCGAGACCGGCGTCGGTGAAGACCGCGGTGTCCTCGGTCCACGTGGACTCGATGCGCTCCTCGGCTGGCAGCGTGCGGAAGAATTCCTGCGCGTCGTCGATCGACGCGTGCCGGTAGCCCTCGGTGCGCGTGAAGAGCAGCACGTGGATCGTGCCGTCTTCAGAGCCGTCGTCTGTGCGTGACGAGCTCCCGCCGCCGCACGCAGCAACGAGCGCCAG
The DNA here is from genome assembly GCA_964447125.1 of uncultured bacterium. Taxonomy (GTDB): domain Bacteria; phylum JADJOY01; class JADJOY01; order JADJOY01; family JADJOY01; genus JADJOY01. Next base: position 2,523 of record CAYUSL010000506.1, read on the forward strand.
CATCAGCGAGACCGCGATCCGGCATCGCGGAAGTGACGAAAGTGATGTGTCTGTGGGGCGCATGAAGGGCATGGACGGTGCGGAAGCGCGCGGATCGTGACGTTCCCTGCGGGCGCGGTCAAGGGGCGTGTGGTAAGGAATCCCGGCGTAGGCTCGAGTCCCTGGAAGCTCGCCGCCGCACACCGGACACCCGTTGAGCAAGCCACGCGTACTGCTCGTCGACGACGATCCCAGCTTGCTCGACGTGCTGGCGATGGCGTTCGACGACGCTGGCTACGACGTCGCGACGGCCGAGGACGGCTCCGAGGCGCTCGAGAAGCTCGCGGTGCGCATGCCCGACCTCTTGGTCACGGACATCAACATGCCCGTGCTCGACGGATTCACGTTGCTCAAGCGATTGCGCGAGCGCGCTGTGGCGGTGCCCGTGATCCTGCTCACCTCGCGTGACAACGAGATCGACGAGAGCCTGGGGCTCGAGCTGGGCGCCGACGATTACGTCACCAAACCCTTCAGCACGCGGGTGTTGCTGGCGCGCATGGCAGCGCTGCTCCGGCGCGAGCGGCTGCGCGCGAGCGGCGAGGAGCCGAGCCCGGTCGTCACTTGCGGCGAGCTCGAGCTACGCGTGGATCACATGCTCGCTCGCTACGCCGGCACGCCCATCGAGACCACGGTCACCGAGTTCCGTCTGTTGGAAGGGTTTGCGCGGCGCCCTGGAGTCGTGTTGTCGCGGGAACGGCTCATGGAGCTCGGGCGCGGCGACGACTCGATCGTGGGAGACCGGATCATCGACACCTACGTGCGTCGTTTGCGCCGCAAGCTGGAAGCCGTCGATTCGGCGTTCGACCGGATCGAGACGGTGATCGGCGCTGGCTATCGCTGGAAGGCGTGAGCGTGCGCGCCGCATGAACGACGGCGAGCATCGCGAACGGCTTCCAACGGACGCCGCGACGCCGCCACGACGCGTGCGGCGCGTTCCCCGGCTGCGGTCGTTGCGGACTCGGGCGGTGCTGGTGGTGGTCTTGGTGCTGCTCTGCCCGCCAGTCTTCGTGACGGTCTCGGCGATCTTCGAGCAGAGTGTCGAACGGCGGCTCGGCGCGATCGTCGAGCGCGCGGCGGAGCAGGCACTCGCCGTGCTCGCGACCGATGCCGCGAATGGAGCCGAGCCCCTCGCCGCCGTGAGCGCGCGCTTGGACGCGATCGCCGCGCGCCACGAGGTGTGGCTGCGCGTGATCGCCCGCGACGGACGGGTGCTGGTGGATGCGCATCACGACCGCGAATCGAACGCCATCCAGCGTCTCGGACGGCTGGTTTTCGGCGAGGACGGCGCACCCACCCTCGCTGCGTTCGACGCGACGCTGGGCGATCTCGGCGCGCGGGACGAGGTGGTGAAGGCGTTGGCGACGGGGCGCAAAGCCGAGTGTCGCAACTCGCCCGAGGGCAAGCTCTTGGTGTGTCTTGCCGTGCTCAGAGCGCCGCTGCCGCATTCGGCCCTCGCGAGTGATGCGCTCGCGGTCTACGCAGCGAAGAGTGCCCGCCGCAGCGTGCGTGCCCTCTACGACCTCGAGTATCAGCTCAAGAAGCTCATGTTCCTCGTGCTACCCGTGGCGCTCGGGCTCGCGTGGTGGCTGGGCCGGCGCATGGTGCGGCCGATCGAAGAGCTGCGCGAGCAAGTGCTCGCGCAAGCCAGCGCTGCGAGCCCGCGTGGCGAGCTGCACCTCGCGCGTCGCGACGAGCTCCAGGATCTCGCCGCCGCGTTCAACACGTTGGTGGCGACGCTCGACAGCCGCAACCGCGCCAACGAGACGTTCGTGGCGGATCTGGTTCACGAGCTCAAGAACCCCGTGGCTGCGATCCGGACTGCCGCAGAGTCGTTGGCCTCGGGGGCGGTCGACGCCGCACGCGCGGAGCGTCTCGCGCGGGTGCTGAGCGACAGCAGCGGCCGGCTGGATCGCGTGGTCACGCAGTTCCTGGAGCTGGCACGAGCGGAGGGCGGTCTGCGCGACCAACCGCGGGAGGCGACGGATCTCGCCGTGTTGATGCGCGCGTTGATCGAGCGCGCGCGCAGCGACGAGCGCTACGGCGATCGGCGTATCGTGCTGGCGGCTCCCGAGTCCGCCCCGGTGGTGGGTGTTGCGGAGCGACTCGAAACCGCGCTACGGAATCTGCTCGACAACGCGCT
>CAYUSL010000507.1:0-4696 GCA_964447125.1 uncultured bacterium
ACGTTGCGCAGGAACAGGAACACCACCGCGATCACCAGCACGAAGCTCAGGATCAGGGTCAGCTCGACTTCGTGCACCGAGTTGCGGATCGACACCGAGCGATCGTAGAGCACATGCAGCTCGACCGCCGGCGGCAGGTAGGACTGGAGCGTGGGCAAGAGCGCCTTGATCTCGTCGGCCACCGCGACCGTGTTCGCGCCTGGCTGGCGCTGGATGGCGAGGATGAGCGAGCGGCGGCTGCCGCCCGCGCGATCGATGAACCACGCCGCGGTGCGTGCGTCCTCGGCGCCGTCCACCGCGCGGCCGAGGTCGCGTACCCGCACGGGAGCGCCCTTGGTGTAGGTCACGACGACGTCGCCGTAGGGCGCCGCGTCGAGGAGCTGACCGGAAGCGCGGATCGTGTAGGCGCGGTGGCGGCCGTCGACGATGCCCACCGGCAGGTTCACGTTCGCCTTGCGCACTGCGTTCTCGACCTCGTCGATGCCGATTCCACGGCTCGCCATCGCGTCCGGGTCGAGCTGGACGTGGACCGCGTACTTCTGCGATCCGAAAACCCCCACCTGTGCCACGCCGTCGATCATGGAGATGCGCTGTGCCATGAGCGTCTCGGCGTATTCGTCGAGGTCCCAGAGCGGCATCGTCTTGGAGGTGATCGCGAGGTAGAGGATCGGCTGATCGGCTGGATTGACCTTCTTGTACGTGGGCGGCGAGGGCATGCCGGGCGGCAGCAGCGAGCCCGCCGCGGCGATCGCGGACTGAACGTCGGGCGCCACGTCGTTGATCTTGCGGCTGAGATCGAAGACCAGCGTGATCTGAGTGTTGCCGAGAGTGCTCACCGAGCTCATCGAATCGAGCCCGGCGATGGTCGAGAACTGACGCTCGAGCGGCGTTGCGACCGCCGAGGCCATGGTCTCCGGATTGGCCCCGGGCAGGCTCGCGGTCACGTTCATGGTCGGAAAGTCGACGTTGGGCAGATCGCTCACCGGCAGACCGCGAAAGGCGAGCACGCCGAAGATCAGGATCCCGAGCATCGCCAGCGTGGTGGCGACGGGCCTGCGAATCGCGGGAGCCGAGACGTTCACGACTTCAGCTCGTTCCCGCCGGCGCCAGCCGCTGCGGATCCGTTCGGTGCTGTGGCGTCCACCGGCGCCGTGACGCGCACGGTCATGCCCGCCACCAGGCGCAGCGAGCCGCTGGTCACCACCAGCTCGCCCGGCGTCACGCCGTCCTCGACGACGGCGCGGTCGGAGCGGCGCTCCCCGAGACGCACCATGCGCTGCTCCACCGTCTGGTCGTTCCGGACCACGAACACGTACGGGCCTTGCTGCGCTTCTTGGATCGCCTGTCCGGGCACCACCGTGGCGTCGTGCAACGTCCCGAGGGTCAGCACCGTGTCCGCGAACTGCCCGGGCCACAATCGCTCGTCGTCGTTGGGCAGCTCGGCCTCGAGCTGGATGGTGCCGGTGGCAGCGTCGATGGTGTTCTCGATGAGCACGAGCTGGCCGTGGGCGATCGGCACGCTCGGGTCGGCCACCTTCGCGTCGACGGGTACCGCGCCTGCCGTGAATCGCTCGCGCAGCCGCGCGAGGTATTGCGCCGGAACCGAGAACGTCAGACGGATGGGGCGGACTTCCCGGATCGTGACGAGGACGGTGTCGTTTTCCTTCACGATGTTGCCGACGTCGACTGCGAGTGCGCCGGCGCGTCCGGTGATGGGAGCCCGGATCGTCGCGTAGTCGAGCTCGAGGCGTGCAGAGCGGATGGCCGACTCGTCGGCGGCGACCGTCGCCTTGCGGGCCGCCAGGTCCGACCAGCGCTGATCGTAGGTGGCTTGCGAGATCGAGCCGTCCGTCTTGAGCTCCTCGGCGCGGCTCATGTCGGCCTGCGCCTTGATCAGCAGCGCCTGGTCGCGCGCCAGCACCGCTTGCGCTTGCTCGAGCACCGCCTCGTAGGGTCGCGGATCGATCTGGAAGATGGGCGCGTTGGCGGCGATCTCGTCGCCCTCGCGAAAGAGCGCCCGGGCGAGCTGCCCCGGTACCCGGCTGCGCACAGAGACCGTCTGGTTCGCTTGCATCGTGCCGATCGCGTGGAGCTCGACGGGAACGTCCTCGCGGGTGGCGGCGATCGCCGTGACCGTGGGTGGGGGCGGCTTCGCTCCCGCCGCGTGCGGGGTCTGCGAGGACTTCGAGCACGCGGCGGCGAGCGTGATCGACGCCAGAAGGATGGGGAGCGCGTGCGTCCGGGGCGATGCCGAGATGCGTGAGTGCGTGGTCATGGAGATCTCAGCTCGCGGACGCGCGCGTCCTGGAACGAGCCCTCGGCGCGCTCCAGGTTGCGGAGCGCGATCTCGAGGTCGAAAGTGCGCGCGGCGAGGTCGGTGCGCGAGGTGCCGAGGTCCGTGAGGGCGCTCTGCAGATCGAGGCTGGTTGCCTCGCCCGCGCGGTATTGATTCTGGAGGTCACGGTAGTTTTCTTCCACGGCGGCGACCTGCGCACGCAACGCCACGAGCGTCTCGGTGAGCGTGTGCACGCTCAGCCATGCGTCGCGGACCTCCAGGTCGATGCTCTTGGCGAGCGTCTCGTGAGCGAGGCGCGCGGTGGTGATGTCGTGGCGGACGTTGGCCACGTCGAGCTCGCGTTGGCCGCCCTCGAAGAGCGGGATCTCGATCCCCACGGTCGCTTCCCAGAAGTCGTTGCGGGTCGAGAAGGTCTCCGGGGAAAGCCATTGGTCCGTCCAGGTGCCGGACACGCGCGGAGCGTAGGCGGCGAGGGTCTCGAGGCGCCGCGCTTCCTGTTGCTCGATCGCGAGGCGCGACGCCGCCAGATCCTCGCGGCGGGCGGATGCGTGCGCTTCCGCCTCCTCGATCGTGGTCGGCGGTGCATCGACGGGAGTGGGCTCGACCAGGCGAAGGGAATCGCCGTCGGCGACGTTGAGGATGCTGGCGAGGGTGTGGCGGGCGAGACGAAGCGCGTTCTCCGCCTCGATCCGACGCTGGTGTTCCTTCTCGACGGCCACGCGTGCGCGCAGCTCGTCGGTCTTGGTGACCTCGCCGACCTGGAAGCGGCGCAGCGCCAGCGCGAGCTGAGCCTCGGCCAGCTCGAGCGTCTGGGTGGTGATGGCGGTGATGCGTGCCTGGCGCAATACGTCGAAATACGCTTCGGCGACGGCGAAGAGCAGCTCGCGCGCGGCGAACGAGCGGCGCAGCCGTGCAGCGTCGGCAGCGAGCGTGCCCTCGCGATAGGCCGGAAACGCCGTGAGGTCGAGGAGCGGCTGCTCGATGGTGAGTGCCGCGCTGCGCGTCTCGACTCGCACCGGGCCGACGTTCGAGGTGATGTCGTGCTCGGGCTTGTCGTAGCGCCCTTGGGCGGTGATGCGGGGCGCAAGTCGCGTGAGGCCGCTCCACGGCAGCAGATCGGCCTTGGCCACGGCCTCGGCCGCGGCGCGGATGGACTGATCGGTGGCGAGCGCGCGGTCGAACGCCTGCTCCAGATCGAGGACCGGCGCAGTGTTGGCGTCATCTGGGGCCGGGGCGGCGGTGAGCGCCATCTCGTCCGGCTGAGTGGGGCCCTCGGCACACGCGAGCGATGGGCTCGTGAGCACGGCGGCTGCGATCGCGCACGGCGCGAGGAACGCCCGGACTTCGCGGACCAGATACCGTCCACACCTTGGCCAACGCACGCGCGCGGTCACGATCGTGCTCGTCCCGCGCGCTCGCCCGCGGGCCGCGGTGCGCGGGGGGATGCCGGCGGAGGCGCGCGCCGTGCTCGTGCCTCACGCGTCGCGGGCCCGGAGAGCAGCGTGCGCTCGAAGTAGACGCGCTCCATCGCTTCGCTGGCGCGCTCGACATCCAGCTCACCGTCGCTGCCGACCGCCTCGATCAGGAAGCTCGTCGACAGGTTCTGGAACGCCACGGCGAGATCGGAAGCGGAGGCGCCCGCGGCGAGCTCGCCACGCCTTTGGCCGGTGGCGATCGTGTCGGCCACGGCGCGCAGCGTGTCGCGGCGAATCCGTGCCGCTCCGGCGGGAGCGCCCCAGACGGTCGACGCCATCGGCGACGCGGAAGCGTAGATGCGCAGGAAGTGCAGGTGGCGCGCGAAGAACTCGCGCTTCGCGTGCCACGCGTTCACGAGCCGTTCGCGGGCCGAGCCGGCGCCGTCGAGGGCCGCGTGGATGGAGGTCGCCAGCTCCTGGGCGCGGGACTCCACGAGCCGTTCGAAGAGCGCTTCCTTGCTGGGAAAGAGGCCGTAGAGCGTGCCGATCGCGTACTCGGCTTCGCGCGCGATCTCGCTCATGCCGGCGCCGTGGAAGCCGTGATGCCCGATCAGGCGCTCCGCGGCGCACAGGATCACCCGCTCGCGCTCGGCGAGCTCCCGCGCCCGGCGCTTGGTGCCGAATCCGGCGGACGCTTTTTGAACCTTTGATCGATTCATGAACGACGATTCTAATTTCGTACACAGATTCGGCAAGGCGCGCGACCCCGTCGCTGCGTCTGCGGGTTACCCTGCGCGCCCGCCATGACGACCGCGAGCGACTATCTCCCCGACCCGCGCTTTCCCGAGCTGGGTGACGGCTTCTTCGATCCCGTTCCCGCAGCGCGATTTCCGCTGTGTCGGCTGCGATTCCGCAACCAGCCTTGGGCGCAGCGAGTCGGGCTGGGGGCGCTCGACGACGACGCATGGTCGCGCCACTTCTGGGC
>CAYUSL010000508.1:0-4691 GCA_964447125.1 uncultured bacterium
TTTACGCCGAGGCCGAACGCCTCTACGGCGTGCAGGGCGCGGCTGAAAATCCGTTCGAATCGTGGCGCAGCGCGCCCCACCCGATGCCGCCGGGTGTGCCGATGTATTCCAACCTCCTCCTCGCGGAAGGCGCGCGCCGCACATTCCTGGCTGGCACGTCGCTCACGCCCCACGTGTTCCCGCTCGCCACCAACTCGCGGCCTTACGACGGCCGCCCGCCGTGCATCGATTGTGGATTTTGCAGCGGCTTCGGCTGCCCGAACCACGCCAAGGGCTCACCGGCGGTCACGGTGTTGCGGCGCGCGCTGCTCACCGGGCGCTGCCAGCTCCGTTACGAGTCGCCGGCGCTCAGCCTCACGTGGAGCGCTCGTACGGTGACGGGCGTGCTCTACGCCGATCCCACGGGGCGCGTGCAAACGGCGCGCGCCGATCGCTACGTGCTCGCCGCCAACGGCATCGAGTCGCCGCGCATTTGCTTGCTCTCGGATCCAGGCGGTCCCGGGCTCGGCAACGCGAGCGGTCAGCTCGGTCGCAACCTCATGTTCCACATGATTCACCGCGTGCAGGGCTTCCTGCCTGAGCGCACCCACGGCGAGCGCGGTCGCACCAACACCCACGGCGTCAGCGATCTGCGCGGCATCGAGCCTGGAGGTGCCACGCCGCGGATCTTCCGCGACGGCGCCGATCCGCGCGTGATGCTCGGTGGTACGTGCACGTTCACGGTGGCGGGTGGTTTGCCGATCACCAACGACGGGCTCGTCTACACCCGCTCGCTCCCCGGTCCGCTCGGCGCGCGCTACGGCCTGGCGCTCAAGAACGCGATGCGCGATCAGCCCCTCGGCCAGCATCTGATCGGCCTCGAGCTCTATGGCGAGGACGCGCCGCAGCTCGTGAATCGCATCGACCTGGATCCGAGCCTGCGCGACGTCCAGGGTCTTCCGGCGGCGCGGATCACCTACCGCAACCATACGTTCGAGCTCGCGGCGCGCGCGTTCTACCTACCGGTGATGGCCGAGATCGTGCGCAACACCGGCGTGCGCGAGCTCTCCTTCGCGGGCCAGAGCGCCTACGCGTTTCCCGAGCCCTGTCAGCCCGCGCTGGTGGGGCCGCCGCGCACCCGTCACGTGCTCGGGACGCTGCGGATGGGACTCGATCCCGCCACGTCGGTCACCGATGCCGATGGTCGCTTCCACGACCTCGACAATCTGTGGGCCGCCGACGGCAGCCTGCTTCCCACCAGCTCGGGCTGGAACCCCACGCTCACGATCATCGCCGTGGCCCTCAAGGTGGGCCGCGGCATCGCCGCGAGCGGTGCCGCGATCTCGCGCGGCTCGACTCGCGAAGAGGGTCGCGGGTTCACACGCGATCGAGGAGCGGCCGCCGCCGGCGCCGGATGAGGAACACCGTCGGCGGCAGCACGAAGGCCAGTGACGAGCCGCATCCGGTGCGCTCGTAAGACCCCACGTCGCAATTTCCGCCAGCCGGAGAGGGACGGCCGATCCCGCGCTGGTCGGTGGTGGGGCAGTTGGCGGCGAGCGCGGCGCCGATCGCTGGGCTGCCGCTCATCAATGCGTGCGTCTTGGTCGGGCCGCCGTTGGCGGCGAGAGGTCCGAGCCCAGCCGACGCCACGCTCACCTGATCACCGGTGCCGGTGAGGTTGCAGGTGTTGCCCGGGCTCTCCAGGTTGCCGCCGCCCGAGGATGTGGTCGTGGTCGCGCTGGTGAGGCAGCTTCCGTCGAGAATGCTGTTGTAGAAGGTGGCGGAGGTGGGGGCGAGCCCGGAGACCGAGTTGTCGATCGCGTAGCCACCATTGCCCGTCACGGTGGTGTTCACCAGCTTCGCGTAGCTTCCCCAGTTCACGATGCCGGTGGCGGTGTTGCCACTGACGGTCGAGTTGGTGAGCGTGAGCAAGTTGGCGGCGTAGCCGATGCTCGCGATCCCTTCGCCGAAGTTCCCGGAGATCGTGGAGCGCTCGATCGTGACCTGCGCGCCACAGATGTTGGGGAAGCAGGTGGCGCGGATTCCGGCGCCGCTCGACGCGGTGTTGCCGGTGATCGTCGAGTCGGTGATCGTCGCGATTCCGGCGATGAAGATGCCGCCGCCGAGCCCGCCGGTCGCGCCGTTGCCAGCAACCGTGGTGCCGTTCATCGTCAGCAGGCTGTAGGCGTAGATGCCGGGACGCGTGCCGGTGTTGTTCTCGACCAGCGAGTTGGTGAAGGTGAGCCCGCCGCCGAACGCGAAGACACCACCGTCGCCGTTGAGGCGCACGGTGGTGTTGGTGAACGTGGCGAGGTAGTTCACCTCGACACCCGTGCCGCTGTTCGCCTCGACGACCACGCCGCTCAAGTCGACCGACCCGATGTCGTCGAGGATGCCCTCGGGCTGACCATTCCGGATCGTCAGGTTCTGCATCACCACCACGTCGCTGGGGTGCGTGTACACGTGGAACACCCGGTCGAGGGCGTTGCCATCGATGATCGTGATCCCGGCTCCGGCGCCTTGAATGATCGTGTCGTCGAGCAGGTCGAGATCGCCGGTTTCGCCCACGCCTTCGCCGGTGCCCGCGATCGTGAGGAGATAGGTGCCCGACGGAATCACGATGGTGTCGCTCGGGCCGCCGCCCGCCGCGCACCCGCCCACCGCGGTGTTGGTGTTGGCCGACAGCACTGCTTCGCGCAGCGTGCACACCGCGTTCGCAGGGCTGGCCGAATTCTCGTCGGCAGTGCCGTTGACGTTGATGACGGCAGCCTGCGCCGAGCCGATGAGCAATGCCACCACGGCGCATGCGCGAACGACGCTCGGAAATACTCGATGAATCATGTTGCCCCCCGCGTCGACGTGACGCCTCCACCGACGATACGAGGCGTGCACGGCGAAACGCAATCCACGTCGACCGCCGCGCCTGGCGGGTGCGCGCGCTTGACGGGGCGGCGCGGCGTTTGATTCAGTCGGCGCACCATGGCGATTCCCAAGAACGCGGCCCGAATCCCCGGCTCGATTCCCTCCTACAACCCGGCCACCGGCGAAGCGCTGGAGCCGCTCACCGCTCACTCGCCCGACGACGTGCGCGCGATGGTGGAGCGTGCGCGGCAGGTGCAAGGCGCTTGGGGCGAGACTCCCGCGGCCACGCGCGCGAAGGTGCTCCATCGGCTCCGCGATCTGGTGATCGAGCGCCAGGACGAGCTGGCCAAGACCGACAGCCGCGAGACCGGTAAGAATCTCTTCGAAGCCGGCGCCGTGGTGCTCGGCGTCGCCGACTTCTGCAACTACTACGCGGCGCTCGCTCTCGAGCTCGAGCACGGCAAGAAGGTCCGCACCGGGCCCTTCCCCGGCCGCTCGAACCGCATCTACTACCGTCCCGCTGGTGTGGTGGCAGTGATCTCGCCCTGGAATTACCCGTTCTTCCTGGCGATGGCGCAGATCATCCCAGCGCTCGCCGCCGGCAATGCGGTGGTGCACAAGCCGTCCGAGCACTCGCCGCGCGTGGGATTGCTGATCGGCGAGCTGTGCCGCGCGGCCGGTGTGCCCGACGGGGTCGTGCAGGTGGTGATCGGCGACGGCTCGACCGGTGCCGCGATCATCGATGCGCGCGTCGATGTGATCTCGTTCACGGGTGCCCCGCCCACCGGCCGCCGGGTGATGGAAGCGGCCGCCAAGCACCTCACGCCAGTGGTGCTGGAGCTGGGCGGTAAGGACGCGGCGATCGTTTGTGAAGACGCCGATCTGGAACGGGTCGCCAACGGCATCACGTGGGGCGCCTTCCTGAATGCGGGGCAGACGTGCATCGCCGTGAAGCGGGTGATCGCCGACGAGAAGATCTACGAGCCGCTGGTGAAGATGCTCGCGGAGCGTGCCGCGAAGATCAGCCCCGCGAGCCCCGATGGGCCGATGGGTGCCCTCACGATGGAGCAGGAGGTCGAGCGGATCGAACGGCAGATCGCCGCGAGCACGAAGATGGGTGCGCGCATCGTCACCGGCGGCAAGCGCCTGGATCGCCCCGGGGTGTGGTTCGAGCCCACGATCCTCGCGGATTGCACACCCGAGATGCCGGCGGTGCGCGAGGAGACCTTCGGCCCGTTGCTCACCGTGCTCGAGTCCCGCGGCGACGAGCACGCGCTGGCGATCGCCAACGATTCGGATTACGGCCTCGCCGGTTCGGTGTGGACCCGCGACGGCAGCCGCGCGCTTCGCATCGTGCGCCGCTTCCGCACCGGCGGAGTGGCGGTCAACGACGCGCTGATTCAAGCGCTCAACGTGCGTTTACCGTTCGGTGGGATCAAGCATTCGGGAATCGGCCGTGGCTTCGGCGAGCAGGGCTACGTTCAGTACACGAACGTGCAGGCCGTGATGGTCACCAAGCTCACGCCCAAGCGCGAGCCGCTCTGGTTCCCGTACACCAAGGCTAGCGAGCGGCAGCTCAAGTTCCTGGTGAACCTCTTCCACGGCGCCAAAGGCGAGATCACCCGCCGCATCTTCCGCTGACGTCCACCGGACGCTCGGGCGCGACCTGAGCGTCGCGAGTCGGCTCGTGGGGCGCGGTTGAAGAAACCCTCGAGCGTGCAATTCGGTCGGCGGGGCCGTCGAGGGACCGACGGCCCTCCACCCGATTTGCGCAACCGTCTCCACGCGCGACTTGGGGGTGGGCCCCAACGCGGCTTTGCCGCGTAGGGCGGGGGGCTTGAAAAGCCCCC
>CAYUSL010000509.1:0-4682 GCA_964447125.1 uncultured bacterium
GGGGCCCCACCCCCGAGTCACTCGCTGCGCTCGTGCGGTGCCGCTGGCACCGGGTGCGATCGACGGCGAACGTGGCGACCGCGGTGCGCCCCTCCAGGGACTCGCTTCGTCGCATCCGCCAGGCTCGCGTCGCGGGCGAGCATCACGGGGCGATCGAGGTCTGGAACTTGACCTTCCCGCCGTCGATCTTGAGCACCACGATGTTCTTCTTCGAGTTGCGCTCGGCATCGATGGTGATCGAGCCCGAGACACCGCCGAAGTCCTTGGTCTGCGCCAGTGCGTCGCGCACCTTCGGACCATCGGCCGACCCCGCCCGCTTGATCGCATCGATCAGGATGCGCGCGGCGTCGTAGCCGAGCACCGCCATCGCATCGGGCACCTCGCCGTACTTGGCCTTGTACTTCTGGATGAAGCCCTGCACCACCGGGCTCGGATCCTCGGCCGAGTAGTGGTTCGTGTAGTAGCTGCCGTTGACGGCGTCGCCACCGATCTCGAGCGTCTTCTCCGAGTCCCAGCCGTCGCCGCCCAGCATCGGCACGCGCAATCCGAGCTCACGCGCCTGGCGGGCGATGAGCCCCACCTCGGTGTAGTAGCCGGGGATGTAGATCGCCTGCGGATTCTTGGAGCGGATCGCGGTGAGCACCGCGCGGAACTCGGTATCGCCTTCGGAGTAGCTCTCGTTGGCGACGATCTGCCCACCCATCCCGGTGAAGGTGCGCTCGAAGAACTCGGCCAATCCGACGCTGTAATCGTTCTTCACGTCCTTCAGGATCGCGACCTGATTCACCTTGAGGGTGTCGTGGGCAAACTTCGCCATGGTGCTGCCCTGGAACGGGTCGATGAAGCAGGTGCGGAAGATGTAGTCGCCCACCTGCGTGACCTTCGGATTCGTGGACGCGGGCGTCACCATCGGAATCCCCGCCTTCTGCGCCTCCGGCGCAGCGGCCAACGAACGACTGCTCGCAACCTCCCCTAGGATCGCCGCCACACGCTGCTGCTTGATGAGCTTGATGACGGCGGTCTTCGCCTCTTCCGGCTTGGACTGGTCGTCCTCCGTGATGAGCTTGAGCTTCTTGCCGATCACGCCGCCAGCGGCGTTGGTCTCGTCGACGGCGAGCAGGATGCCGTTGTGCGTCGACTGGCCGAAGGTGGCCGTGGTGCCGGTGAGCGAGCCGAACTCGCCGATGCGGATCTCGTCGGCGCGCGCTAGCCGCACCCCCGCGAGCATGATGGCGAGCGCTACGACGAACCCGGCGGCGGCGCGCGCGGCGGCGGCAAATGCCCTTGTTTTCATGCGTTTTCCTCTCGTTCTGTGCCGTCGCGTTATAGCCGAGCGCTCCTTTGGGTCGCAATGGTTCGCACGCGTTCCACCACGGCCCGCAGCCGGCGGGTAGGATGGAAGCAGCGTGAGCGACCCGGACCTGCGCGCTCTCGAAGGCGCGGCGAGCGAGCTCGCCGCCGCGCTCTTGCGGCGCGCCACCGAGCTCGAGACCCGCGCCCAGCGGTGCGATCGTCGGCGGCTGGCACGGATGCTGGCCGCGCCCGGCGGGATCGCGTTCCTAGCCCGCCTGATCGATCGCTCTGCACGGCCGCGCGAGTCGCTGCGGCTGGTGGCGCTGGTGGCTCCGCTGCTCGCCACACGGCCGCGAGCGCTGGGTGCCGTGCGCGAGGGGATGCTCGACGCTTGGTCGCGGCTCGCGCCGCTCGCGCCGAACCTGGCCGTGGCGCCATTCCGCGCCGCGCTCGAGCGAGAGATCCATCGCTACTTGATCGACGGCGAGACGGGCGCACTCGAGCGGTATCTCGCCCAGCGCCGCCGCGACGGCGTGCGCGTGAACCTCAACTGGACTGGCGAGGCGAGTCTCTCGAACGCCGACGCCGAGGCGTGGCTCGCTCGCTGCGAGGAATCGCTGCGCTCGGCGAGCGTCGATGCGCTTTCCGTCAAGGTCTCGGCGCTCTGCCCGCGCACTCACCCGCTCGCTACCGACGCCCTCGTCCCACGCGTCGTCGCCGCGCTCACGCGTCTCTATCGCGCGGCCGGTGCGCGCAAGCTCGTCACGCTCGACATGGAGTCCTGGGCGGACCTCGGGCTCACCGTCGCGGCGTTCCGCGCCGCCCTCGGCGGGCCCGAATTTCGCGACCGCACCCACGGGCTCGCGCTCCAGGCCTACTTGCCCGAGTCGAGCGCGGTGCAGCGCGAGCTGACCGAGTGGGCGGTCGCTCGGGTGGCCGGGGGCGGCGCTCCGATCCGCATGCGCCTCGTGAAGGGCGCCAACCTGGGCGTCGAGCGATTCGAGGCCCGGTTGCGCGGGCTCGCACCCCGCACGTGGCCCTCGAAGGCGGAGACGGATGCGCACTTCAAGCGAATGCTCGCCTTCGCTCTCGAGCCGGCGCACGCGGCCGCCGTGCGCGTTGGCGTGGGCTCCCACAACGTCTTCGACGTCGCGCTGGCGCTCACCCTCGCCCGCGAGCGTGGCACCACGCAGGCACTCACCATCGAGATGCTCCACGGCATGGCGGAACCGCTGTTGCGTGCCGTCGCCGAGGTGGCGCCCGAGGTGCTGGTGTACGCGCCCGCGGCCCGATCCAGCGAGCTGCTCGGTGCGGTGGCGTACCTGGTGCGCCGCTTCGACGAGGACGCAGCACCCGAGCACTTCCTGCGCCATTTGCTCACGATGCGCGTCGGCGACGACGAATGGCGTGCGGAAGCAGCGCGATTTCGCGCCGCGTGTGCTGCGGCTTCGATGGCTGAATCGTCGATCCTCCACGCCCCGACGGCGGAGGACGGCGAGCGCAAACCCGCGCGCGGCCGCTTCCCGTTCGTCAACGCGCCCGAGTCCGACTGGACGGACGTCGCTACCCGCACGGCGGCCACGGCCGCGCTGGTCCGCTGGCCCAACCTGCGCCCCCCGCCACCCGAACGCGTGTCGAGCGAAGCGATCGCACGCGCCGTGGAGCACGCCGCCGTGGACCCATCGGGCTGGGGGACGCGCTCGCTCGCGGAGCGGCGCAACGTGCTACTCGCTGCCGCCGACGAGCTGGCGCGACACCGCTTCGAGCTGATGGCAGCGATGGCTCACGAGACGTCGAAGACGCTCGTCGAGTCCGACCCGGAGATCGCCGAGGCGATCGACTACGCGGCGTACTACGCGCGCTCGCTCGATGCGCTCGTCGCCAATCCAACCCTCACCCTCACGCCGCGCGGCGTGGTCGCGGTGATCTCCCCGTGGAACTTCCCGCTCGCGGAAACCGTCGCAGCGCTCGGCGTCGAAGCGCTGTGGACCGCTGGCGTGCCGCGCGACGCGCTCGCGCTCGTGCCTTGCGACGACGACGCAGCTCGGCAACTCGTTGCCGATCGTGCGCTCGGCGCGCTCGTGTTCACGGGCAGCACCGCCACCGCGCGACGCTTGCTTGCAGCCCGGCCCGACTTGCCCATCTTCGCCGAGACCGGCGGCAAGAACGCGATCATCGTCACCGCCGCCGCCGATCGCGATCGTGCGATCGCGGACATCGTGCGCGGGGGGTTCTCCCACGGCGGCCAGAAATGCTCCGCAGCCTCGCTGGTGGTCGCCGAGGCCGAGGTCTTCGACGACCCCAGCTTCCGGACGCGGCTGGTGGATGCGGCCGCCACCCTGCGACTCGGTCCGGCCACCGATCCCGCGACCGAGCTGGCACCCCTGGTCAGCGAGCCCGGCCCCGTGCTCGCGAGCTTGCTTCGCGCGCTCCCCCCGGGAGAGCGGTGGGCGCTCGAGCCGCAGCGAGTCGGCGAACGGCACTACTCACCCGGGATCGTGTGGGACGTGCAGGAGGGATCTCCCAGCCATCGCGAAGAGGTCTTCGGCCCGGTGGTCTGCGTCATGCGGGCGCGCGACCTCGACGACGCCATCCGGCTGGTGAACGCCAGCGGCTACGGCCTCACCTCGGCGCTCGAGAGCCTCGACGAGCGCGAGTGGCGTCATTGGCTCGCGCGAATCTACGCCGGCAATCTCTACGTCAATCGGCCGCTGGTCGGCGCCATCGTCGATCGCCAGCCCTTCGGCGGCTGGGGGCGATCCGGATTCGGCCCCGGCGCCAAGACCGGTGGGCCGGGCTACGTCGCGCAACTGGTGCGCATCTGCGGCACCGTCGATGCGAGCACCACGTACGACGCGAGCGAGTGGCTCGAGCCACGCCACACCCAGCGGATCCCCGGGCAGCTCAACCTCGTCCGGCATCGGCCCGCCGACCACGTCGTGATTCGCATCGAAGCCGGTGACGATCCGCTGCTGGTGCGCCTGCGGCAGGATGCAGCGCGCGCCGCTGGCGCGCGGGTGCAGATCTCCGATGCCGGCCACGAATCACTGGGCGCGCTGCTCGCACGCCTCGATCACGTGACCCGCGTGGTGTGCTGCGGCGAGACCGTTCCAGTCGAGCTTCTCGAAGCGGCAGCGCGAAGCTGGACCTGGGTCTGCCACGACCCCGTCACGGGCACCGCGCGCGATCTGGCGCCGTTCCTGCTCGAGCAATCGATCTCGATCGATACCCAGCGCCACGGCTGGGTGGCACCCGGCGCCGACGACTTTCTTCCGTGAGCACGCGCGCGTCCGCGGCAACGCATCCCGCGCGCGTCGTTCACGGCACCTTGGCGGTCCAGCGATTGGTGTTGCCCGACTCGAACTCGTCACAGAAGAGGCACGGCACCA
>CAYUSL010000510.1:0-4652 GCA_964447125.1 uncultured bacterium
CGGTGCGCGTGGAGACCGGGACGCAGGTCACTCGTCACGGTGCGTGATCGGGGCTCTTCAGGCCCCACTCCCGGTGCGTGACGCTGCGCTCGCGACGTGCCGCTGACGCGCGCCGTTCCTCGCGCTCCGATGGCAGGCTGGACTGCTGATGCGCTCCCTTCCGGACTTGCCGCTCGACGCTCAGGCTCGCTCGGTTTCGACGCGCGGTCCGGCGATGAGCGCCACCACCATCAGGACCGTGCCGGCCACCAGGATCGTGGTGCCCGCCGCAGAGAACACGTGCGGAATCTGGAGCTCGCCGGCGTAGGCGTTGGCTCGGAACGGTTGACCGGCGAAGCCGACCACGAAGAGCGGCAGGAAGGTCGCGTAGAGGCCGCCGATCACCAATCCCGCGCCGACTCGCGCCCATCCCTCGGCAACGTGGCGGCGCGCCAGGCTCGGCCACGCCCGGTGCAGGCCGGCGAGGAACGCGAGCAGCGGTGCTGCGAACATCATCCAATGAAGATGTGTGGTGGCGAGCACCGTTCGCGAGGCCATCACGCGCGTCGCCGGCATGGCCACGAGCAAGCTCGTCGCCAATCCGAGCGCGAGCGTGGGCAGGTACGCGATGGCGTAGAGGCCCGCGGCGTCGAGCGCCGGCGGACGGCGCCAAAGCCGCCGCACGAAGCTCACGAGAATCCCCGTGGCGCTGGCGAACGCCAGCGCGCTCAGCACCGCCTGCACCGCCGTGCTGCCCGGCTCCTCGGGCGGGGAGGAGGTGGGACCGACCCAGGCGAAGAGCCCCGTGAACGCAAGGATCCAAAGTGTCACCGTGGTGCGCACGCCGCTCGCTTCGTCACTCCGCGTGCCGAGAACGCTCGTCACCGTTCCCAGCGAGCCGAGGAGCACGATGCTCGCGAGCGCCGAGACCGCGAATTGGAAGCCGCGGGTGAAGAGCTCGGGATCGCCGCCGCTGGTCGCGTCGAAGAGGCTGAGGCCGAACACCGCGTCGAGCAGCACCACACACACCAACGCCGCCAGGCACGCACACGCAACCAGCGCGCTCAGCGCCGCCAGCAGAAACGCGGTGGCGATGTCCGGTGTGGCGCATTCGCGCGGCGTTGCACGCCGCCATCGCACGATCGTCGCCACCTGGCTGGTGGCGAGCATCGAGATCCCGAGCACACCGATCAGCACTCCGAGGGCGGCGGTGGCCACGCCGGGCGCCGAAAAGCCCCAACCCAGCTCGCCGTCGAACATCCAGCCGCTCTCGGTCCCACCGCCCACGAAGCCCGCAAGCACCACCGCGCCGCCGGCTGCGAGGAGCTGCCACGCGCTGCGCGCCAGACGCGGGAAAACGACGCTTCGCGCACCCAGCGCCTCGAGCAGCAGGGTGTGCCCCATGACCGCCGCGACGAGCGGGACCATCAAGAAATAGACCCCGAGCGTCCCGTGCAGCGAGAGCAGCACCCCGAAGGTGCGCGCCTCGAACGCGTCGAGCGGCGGAGTCAGCCACTCGCGCTGGATTGCGGCGGCGGCGAGCCCGCCAACCAGCCCGAAGCCGAGCGCGAGCAGCAAGTGGCGGCGCGCGAGTCGGCTCGGCGCCGTGGTGGCGAGCCAGCCGGTGAGCTCGGAGTCTGTCGCGGACGTCGGCTGGTCGTCGTCGAGGGGTGAATCCAGCGTGTGAGTGAGGTTCATCGGCGTGTGCCCTCCCGCCGTGGATGGGAATCCTTCGATGGAGGGCTAGCCTCGCCAAGCGACGATGGCAACGTGGCAATTCGTCGCGGCCACGTCGGACGGAAGCGCGCGAGCGTTGACGTTCACTGCTCTGCCGAGCACAACGGCGTCTCCCGATCGTCGGGGTGGAGGTGGTGTGTGATCGCGCGGATTGCCGTCGTCGTCGCATGCGTGGCGCTGGTCGCCGGATGTCGGCCACGTCCCGTGCCGCCGCCGTACGAGGTCACGCTGCGCTTGCCGGAAGAGGGGCTCTACGCCGGCGACGAGATGCAGATCGAGTTCCGGCTCGCCGCGCGCTCCGCCGAGGGCGGGCGCGAGACGCTCGTGCCGGTCCGCTACGCGCGCATCCAGTGCACCATCGACATGCCGAGCATGCCGGGGATGCCGAGCATCCGTGAGCCCGCGCATGCCGAGGGGGTGGCCGGCGAGTACGGCGTCCATCCGACCTTCTCCCACGGCGGCGAATACCGCTTGCACGTTCGTCTCCTGCCGCCGGCCGAGCAACCCGCCACGATGACGCCACGGCCCACGCACGAGTTCGAGACCGAGCTCGCGTTCGAGGTGGCGGATGCGCCTCCTCCTGGGCGTGCAGCGCGCACGTCGACGCCGCGCTACAAGCTGCGCGTCGAGTCCGCCGCCAAGCCGCCGCGCGCCGGTGAGCCCACGACGCTCACGATCGAGATGTTTCGCAACCGCGAGCGGCGCGAAGAGCTTCCCGATGGCAGCGTGCGCGTGGTCGGCGACGGCGAGCGAGTCGCCGAATTCGACGTGAGCCACGAGCGGCTGCTGCATTTCTTCGTGCTTCGCGACGATCTCGGCACCTTCGCTCACGAGCATCCGGATCTCGGCGAGGGCGGCCGCTTCACGTTGCCGTTCACGTTTCCTTCGGGAGGCGCCTATCTGATCTTCGCCGACGCCGCGCCGCGCGGAGCGGGCTCGCAGGTGGTGGCCACCCGGCTCTGGGTGGAGGGGACGGAGGTTCAGCGCTTCGATCTCGCCGCCGCGTATCGTGGGGACCGTGGGCTCAGGCAGATGCGCGGCGGAGTGACGCTCGAGTGGATGCTGCCCGAAGATCCGTTGCCGGCAGGGCGGACCGTGCGGCTGCGGGCGCGAACGACCGACGCCGGCGGTCGCCCGATCGAGGATCTGGAGCCGTATCTCGGCGCCTACGGCCATCTCATGATGGTGGGCGAGGGCGGCGGTGCCTTCGTCCACGCCCATCCCGACGAAACGAGCGGGAAGCCCGCAGGCGGGGAGATCGAGTTCCTGGCGCGGCTGCCGGGGCCAGGGCTCTACCGCGGCTGGGCGCAGCTTCAGCGCGGCGGCGAGGTCCTGACTTTCGACTTCGTGGTGCGCGACGACGTCCCCAGCCCGGGGACCACCACGAACGCGATGCCGGTGGTGCGATGACACTCGTTGCAGGCCACCACGGTGGCTTCGAATGCGCGCGTCGCAGCGGCCACGTCGTGGGCCTCGACGCTGTTGCGTAGCGTCGCGAAGGGGCCCTCGAGGAAGCTGCGCCGGAGCGGTTCGAGCTCCATGCCGAAGAGCGGTCGCGGCGGGGTGGCGAGCGCCAGGTCTCGTTCGAAGAGGTCGGCCACCTGGCGTGCCTGGTAGCGCGCGAGGTCGTCGTTCTTCGCCTTCAATGCTTCTCCCAGGCTCGTGAAGCGGTGGCCGATCTCGGCCATCACCGCGGCGAAGCGCGGCGGCACGCCGTGGGCGTGCGCGGGCGGGTGCGAGAGCACCATCGCGGCCACGAGGCCGAGGATCGGGAGCTGGCAGCGCCGCGTGCCCACGCCGCGAGCATACGCCGAGTACGGTCGACGATGCGCGTTGCGGGTTCGCGCCCCTGCTATCCTTCGCGCCCCGTGAAATTCGACGACGCGTTTCCCTCGATTCGGCGACCGATTCGGACACTCGAGCAGGAGCTCGAGCGCGTGGTGTTGAACGACGTTCGGCTCATCCCCGAGGTCGGGCGGTATCTCCTGGGCGGCGGCGGCAAGCGCATTCGGCCGGCGCTGGTCTTTCTGAGCGCCCGCGCCGTCGGGCTGCGCGGCCCCAACGTGGTGACGCTGGGCGTGGTGGTGGAGATGATCCACACCGCCACGCTGCTTCACGACGACGTGGTGGACGAAGGCACCGTGCGCCGCGGCCGGCCTTCGGCGAACCGCGTGTTCGGCAACGCGGCGAGCGTGCTGGTGGGCGACTACCTCTACAGCTTGTCGTCCGTGCTGCTGGCGCGGATGGGTGATGCACGGCTGGTGCGCATGATCGCCGAGGCCACCAACGCGATGGCCGAGGGCGAGGTCCACCAGCTCGCCGAGTCCTACAGCCCCACCGAGACCGAGGACGAGTATCTCGACATCATCCGCAAGAAGACCGCGGCGCTCTTCGGTGCCTGCGCGTGGGCACCGGCGGTGGCGGCGAACGCATCCGACGACGTGCAGCTCGCACTGCATGCGTTCGGGCTCGACCTCGGCATGGCGTTCCAACTCGCCGACGACGTGCTCGACTACGTCGCCGACGATGCACGTTTCGCCGCCAAGCGCGGCGCCGACTTCCGCGACGGCAAGTACACGTTGCCGGTGATCGCTGCGCTTGGGCTCGCATCACCAGGCGATGCGGAGCGGATCCGCAGCCTGCTCGCCGGCGAGCGCCGCGGCGCGCGCGAGCTCGCCGCGATGGTCAAGCTCGTCCAGCGCTACGACGGCTTCCGCTACGCCCATGCGCGGGCGCAGGGGTGCGTCGAGTCGGCGCTGGGTCGGCTCTCGGTGCTGCCGCGCGGCGAAGGGCGGCGGGCGCTCGAGCGGCTGGCACGCTTTGCGTCGAGCCGCGGTTTCTGAGCTGCTACGGGGTCTTTCCAAGACCCCGCCCCGTCCGGAGTGAATCCGGCCGGGGCCCCACCCCAAATCCGGCGCGACGACGCGCCGCGCGCC
>CAYUSL010000511.1:0-4638 GCA_964447125.1 uncultured bacterium
CTACGTGGCCGTCGATCTCTCCAGTGCCGCCGTGCGCGCATCCCATGCGCACCATCCGCCGACTCCCGGTCTGCGTTTCGAATGGGCTGACGCCGAGCACCTGCCGTTCGCCGATCGCGCGTTCGACGCGGTGCTGAGCGTGGAGAGCTCGCACACGTACCCCGACTTCGGTGCGTTCCTGAGTGAAGCGGCGCGCGTGCTCAAGCCTGGCGGGCATCTGCTGATCGCCGACTTCCGCGCGGCCGGCCGCGCCGCGGCGTTTCGGGGCGCGATCGAGCAATCGCGAGCCTTCGACGCGGTGGAGGTGGAGGACGTGACCGCGAACGTGCTCGAAGCGCTGCGCCTCACGAGCAGCGCCAAGGCGAGCCGCATCGAGCGTCTCCGCTTGCCGCGCTTCGTCGCAACCCAGGTCCGGTACTTCGCTGCCGTCGCCGAGAGCGAGAAATTCGAGCGCTTCCGTCGCGGCGACGACGTCTACCTGCGCATCCGCGCCCGCCGCTCGTCAGGGGGCTGCTGAAAAACTCGCCGGAGCGAGTTTTTCGAGCCTGTCGACGCTTCCTCGGGGGGCTTTTCAAGCCCCCGCCCCGCAAAAAGGCGCGGTTTTTGCGGGGCCTCACCCCCGAGTCGACTCGCTACGCTCGTCGGCGCGCCGCTGGCGTGCGCCTCTTTCAGCAGAGACACCAGGAATCGCCGCATTCACACCTTCGATCGACGTGAGCGGGCGTGGCTCGTGCCCGCGATAGCGCGCCGGCGCCGACGGAGCGTCGCCCTCCATCGGTTCGCGCGTACAAGACGCATGGAGGGCCGCGCTTCGTCGCGGCCGCAGCGCGATGTTCGTGGATGATCCCGGTTAGGGGCGCACGGTGGCGAGCGCGGAGCGATCGGCTAGGAAGTAGCGCTGTGCCGCAGCCTGGATGTCGGCTGCCGTCACCCGCTCGATCCGCTGGTGGCGGGTGAAGACGCTCTCGATGCCTTCGCCGTAGAGCACCGACAGCGCCATGTGCAGCGCCACCTGTCCTTGGTCTTGCAGCTCGATTGCCTCGGTGCCGGCGAAGTATTTCTTCACCTGATCCAGCTCCTTGGCCGGCACTGGCGTGCGCGCGAGCTTCTCGATCTCGCCCCAGAAGACCTGCTTGGTGCGCTCCAGATTCTTGGGATCCGTTTGCGCGAAGAACAGGAAGAAGCCGGCGTCGAGCTGGCTCTCGTTGCGCGCGAACGCTTGGTACACGATGCCGCGCTTCTCGCGTAGCTCGTCGTAAAGCCGCCCCCCGAGGCCCGTGAGCAAGCGATCCGTCACGTCGAGCACCTCGCGGTCGGGATCGCCGATCTTCACGGTCTGGAAACCGAGCGCGATCGCTGCACCGGTGAGACCTGCGACCTCCCGCTCGGCGGTGCGCGGAGCATCGATCGCCACCAGCGCAGGCGGCACGATCGGTGTCTCGGTGGCGAGCGGGAAGCTCCGGAACGAGTCGAGCACCCAATGCACGGCGTCGAGGCTGTGGACGTCGCCGGAGAAGGTCACGACGCTGGTCTCGGGACGCGTCCACGCGCGGTGCAGCGCCGCCAAGTCCGCCGCGCTCACGCTCGCGATGGTGTCCTTGGTGCCGAGCACCGGCCGCGCATACGGATGGTCGCCGAACACCGTGGCGCGCAGGATCTTGAGATCCAGGCTCGCGAGGTTCGACTCCTGCTCGTCGATCTGCGCGAGCGTCTCCTTGCGCAGTGCCTCGAGCTCGTCGCTGGGGAACGACGGCCTGAGAAAGCTCTCGCCCGCGAGGCTCAGGATCTTGGGCAGATCCTCCTTCAGACAGCGGAACGAGATGCCGAAGGTGTTGCGCCCGCCGAACGGGCTCAGCTCGGCGCCCAGGCCTTCGACTTTCGCTGCCAGCTCCGCTTTGGTGAACGCGGCACTGCCGCGATCGAGCATGTGCGCCACCAGATTGCCGGCGCCGGCCTTGTCCGCGGGCTCGGAACGCTGGCCGCCGAGCGCCACCACTGCGCCGTGGACGGCGGGGATCGACGCGTCCTCGCGCACGATCACGCGCAGGCCGCTCGCGAGCTTCACCTCGTAGACGTCGGTCCCCGCCACGTGCTGGACGCTGGCGTCGGCCACCTCGGGCATCGCCTTCAGCGCATCGACCGCCGCGGCAGCGCTCGCCGTGCCGGACGCGTCACCGCTCGTCACCGCTGCGGGCTGCGGTGACTGCGCGCTGCTCTCGCCCGCGGGTGGCGTCATGACCACCACGTTGAGCTTGTCGAGGTCGATGTACTTCTGCGCGGCGGCGATCACCTCTTCTGCGGTCACCCGCTGAATCCGCTCGGCGTAGAGCCGCGAAAAATCGAGATCCCCGGCGGTGAGCCAGTCGTTGCCGAGCTGCTCGGCGATGCCCTCTGCGGTCATCAGGCTGAAGACGCGGCTCGCCTCGATGTCGCGCTTGACCCGCGCCAGCTCCTCAGGCCCCGGCGGCTCGGATTTCGCCTTCTCCAGCACCGCGAGGATCGCGCCGCGCGCGGCCTCGATGTTGGCAGGCTCCACCGCGGCCGAGACTGCGAGATAGCCGGGATAGCGAGGCGTGTAGTTGAACGCCGAAACCTCCAGCGCCAGCTTCTGCTGGTCCTTGATGCTCTGGTAGAGGCGGCTCGACCGGCCGCTACCGAGGACGCCGGCGAGTACGTCGAGCGCGTAAAGATCCGGATCGCGAGCCGAGACCGTCGGAAAGCCGAGGATCATCTTCGGCACCTTGGCGAGATGGTGCGAGATCGCCACCTCGCGCGCGGCGATCTGCGGCGGCTCGCTCGGCACCCACGCTGGCGGAATGCTGGTTCGCGTCCAGCCCGCCACGGTGCTCGCCATGAGCGTGAGCGCGTCCGCGGCGCGGAAGTCGCCGACGGCGATGAAGACCGTGTTGGACGGGCTGTAGCGGCGCTTGTAGTAGGCGTAGACCTCCTCACGCGTGACCCGCGCGAAGCGGTCCGCGTAACCGAGCACGGGAACGCGGTACGGGTGGGCCTGGTAGAGCGTGGCCTCGAACTGATCGTAGAGGGCGCGATCGGGATCGTCGCTGGCGCGCTCGATCTCCTTCTGGACCACGCCGTGCTCCTTCTTCACTTCCTCGGGCGGAAAGGTCGAGCTCATGACCATGTCGGCGAGCGCGTCGAACGCCGAGGCGAAGCTCGAGGCAGCGGTGGTGACGTGGTACACGGTGCGCTCGCTGTTGGTGTAGGCGTTGTTGTCGCCGCCACCACCCCGGATGTCCTGATCGAGCTGCCCGGTGGGACGCTTGGTGGTGCCTTTGAAGAGCAGGTGCTCACAGAAGTGGCTGAGTCCGGCGCCCATCCATTCCTGCTCGTCGATCGCGCCGGTGCGCACCCAGGCCTGCACGCTCACCACCGGTGCGTTGCGCTTCTCCTGAACGATGATCTCGGCCCCGTTGGGCAAGACCGCGTAGAGCACTCCGCTCGGAGTGGCGCGCAGCTCCACCGGACGTGCGGGCTCGGGAAGCGCGTCCAGTGCCGCGCGGACGTCGGCGGGGAAGCGCTCGGCGAGCTCGTCCGCCCTGGCGCTCGCGCCACCGAAGAACAGCGGCACGAGGCAGATGAGCAGCGCGCGGATACGACGCGAAGGATGTGGAGGCATGTGGATTCCCGGGGTGGGTGCGCAGAGGTCGGCACAGGATGGCGCAGATCGCGGCTAGGAGCCCGTCGGAAAATGTGCCGCGCACGGCGACACGCATCCTAGCTGGAGGCCTCCTCGGCGCAGACGTGCGCACGTCTAGTCCTCTCATCGACGTGCGGCGAGGGGCGGAAATTCACGCCCGCACGGCGCGCAGCCGCGACACCAGCGCGATCCCCGCCAAGAGCGCGCCGAACACCACCACCACCGCGGCCCCCGTGGGCAGATCGAGCGTGTAGCTCGCGACGCAGCCGATCACGCTGCCCACCATTCCGATCGCGTACGCCGTCGCCATCCGCGCGCGCAGCCCGCTCACGAGCAGCGCCGACGCCACCGCCGGCACGATCAGGAACGTGAACACCAAGAGCACGCCCGCCACCGGCACGGAGATGGTGATGATGATCCCGAACGTGGCGTAGAACACGAAGTCCCAGAGGCGCACCGAAATGCCCTCCGCGATGGCGCGCTCGGGATCGAACGAGATCGCCACGAACTTGTCGCGGAACACCCAGTGGATGAGCCCCATCACCGAGTAGACCGCCGCCGAGTGCAGCACCGTCTTGGCGTTCACCCACAGGATCGCGCCGGTGAGCATCTCTTTCAGCTCTTCGGCGCCGTGAGGCGCTTTGTCGAGGGCGATCACACCCGCCGCCGCGGCGACCGCGTAGGTGATGCCGATCACCGCCTCTTGCGGGATGCGCTGGCGGCGGGTGCGGGTGAACGCGAACATCGCGGCCCCCGCGAGCGTGAACGCGACCGAGAACCAGTACGCCCACGGCCCCTCGTGATCGAGACCCACCACCAGCGCCAGCACCGCGCCCAGCGCCGCGATCTGTGCCAGCGCCAGGTCCACGAAGATGACGCCGCGCGCGAGGATGTGAAGACCCAGGTAGCCGTGGATGCCGACCAGCACCAGGCAGGAGAGAAACGGCAGCGCCATCACGTGGAGAAGTTCCATGTCAGTG
>CAYUSL010000512.1:0-1252 GCA_964447125.1 uncultured bacterium
TAGCCGCGCGAGGTCTGGAAGAACGGCGTGAAGAGCGCGACCGTCGCCTCCATCTTCATCGACACCGCGGTACCGCGGCGGTCGAGGCCACCCACTGGCAGCGCGAAGATCTCGCTGACCACGACGTCGGTGACGGCGCGCTCGGCGAGGCCGTAGATGGACTCGTCCGCGGGGGAAGCGAGGCGCGCCCCGGCGGCGGTGGCGTGCGCTGCGGCGGGCGGCTGGAACGAGACGCGCGCGACGCCCGTGCTCGGGAACGAGATCGAGACGGTGGCGTCACCGCGCGGGCTGGAGACGGTGAGCACGGCCGCGTCGTCGCCGCCCCGGACGCTCTCGAGACGATCGAGGAACACGCGCTCGCCGTCGGCCACGAAGAAGAGACCGCTGCCGGCTTCGCTCACCTCCGGTCCGTCGGGAGCGGAGAAGGTGAGGCGAAACGGGTCGCGGTTCGCGACGACCCACGCGCCCGAGCCCACGAGCGTGACCGATGCACCCTGATCCCGGATCGCGACCGTGCTCGACGCGCCACCGCTGCAGGCGGCAGCGATCCACAGCAACGGCAGCAGGAGGAAGGCGCGGTTCGTCACCGAGTCGATTCTCGACGGCGAGCGATCACGGGGTTGCCGCCTGTGCACACGGCGATCGATCACGGCTCGCAAACACGGTCCGCATGCTCGCCCCGAACCCGCTCGCGAAGCTCGTCGAGCAGTGGAAGCTGGCCTGGGTGGATCCTGTCACGAGCCTCCTCGATGGGGAACCAGGCCGCGCGATCGACCTCCGGGAACGTTTGACGCCGTCCAGACCGTGGCGGCCATTCCAGCTCGATCGTGTTGCTGACGATCGCCTCCGCATCGAGGTCGGCGGCCACGGCGAACGCGTGCACCCATTTGCCGCTGCGCTGTCGCACCGCAGTGAGCGGCGCGAACGTTCCGCTCGCTGCGTAACCGGTCTCCTCCCGGACTTCGCGAAGCGCCGCGGCGAGCGGCTCCTCGTCCGCTTCCATCTCTCCCTTGGGGATCGACCAGGCACCGAGATCCCGGTTCCGCCAGAACGGACCGCCGGGGTGGACGAGCAGCACCTCGAGCACGCTTCCCCGGCGGCGATGGAGTAGCAGCCCGGCACTTCGTTTCGGCATGGCGTCACGCGGGGTCGGTCGCCGTCGCGCGCGTGGCCGGACATTGACCGGGATCTCGGTCGATCGGTATAGCCTGCGTTCTCTCGCTCGGAGGTGCAGCGTGAATCGAGGTCTCGA
>CAYUSL010000512.1:1352-4622 GCA_964447125.1 uncultured bacterium
TCGAGCTCTGGAACGAGCGCGTGCGAATCGCCCAGGGTTGGCTGCCGCGTACCGCGCTCGACACCGTCGCTGCGCTCGACTTCGTCCGTCGCGTCACGCCGCCCCTCTACGCCGAGCCGCAGGCCGGGCGCGTGCAGACCGAAGGCGACGCGATCCACCGCGCCGATCGGTTGCGCGCTGTCGGCATCACGGGCAGAGGGGTGCGCGTGGGCGCCATTTCCGACGGCGCGCTCGACTGGCAGGCGGTTCGGGACGCCGGTGAGCTGCCGAGCGACGTGTCGATCCTCTCCCCTGGCGATGGCTACGAGGGCACCGCGCTGCTCGAGATCGTCCACGACCTCGCCCCCGACGCCAAGCTCGCCTTTTGCAGCGGTCGGCCGACGTCGCCGCAGACGCTGCTCGAGTTCGCCGACTGCGCCTCGCGGCTGGTGGACGAGTTCCACGCCGACGTCATCGTCGACGACGTCAACTTCCTGAGCACGCCCTACTTCGAGGACGGCGTCGATGCCATTGCCGTGGACGAGGCGATCGCGAAGGGCGCGGTGTGGGTGTCGGCAGCCGCGAACTTCGGTGACAGCCATTTCCAGTCCGCCTTCCTCGACGCGGGCGATCCGCTGCATTCGCACGACTTCGGTGGTGGTGACGTCACCATGCCGGTGCACGTGCCTCTTGGCGGCCTCAACGTGTACCTGCAGTGGGCCAACCCGTTCGAGTCGGTCACCGACGACTACGCAGTGTGCATCGTCGACGGTGGTGACTCGAACGACGGGAGCTGCTCCTCGCGACTCGATCCAGCCGCACCTTTCGAGGTGCTGTTCCTGCCGTGCACGACCGCCACGGCGTGTGACCTGGAGATCGCGATCCGGCTGGAAGGCGGTGAGCCGCGCGAAGTCGAGATCTTCTTCACCCAGCGTCAGGGCTACGGCCCCACGGCGTACGGCAGCGCTCGCGACAGCGTCTTCGGCCACGCTGCTGCGCGCGGGGTCGTGTCCGTGGCGGCCATCAACGCCACCGATCCAGGCAACGACGACGTCACGACCTACAGCTCCGCGGGGCCGGTCACGATCCTGTTCCCGGAGCGCGAGTCCCGTGCCAAGCCCGACGTGAGTGGGATCGACTGCGTTTCGCTGAGCGGCGCGGGGCAATTCCACAGCCCGTTCTGCGGCACGTCGGCCTCGGCTCCCCACGTCGCGGGGGTCGCAGCGTTGTTGCGGAGCGCGTTCGCGACCGCGTCGCCGTCCGAGATCCGCGCTGGACTCGAAGACGGCGCTGTGGACGTCGGCGCGCCTGGCTTCGAGGACCGAGGTGGGTTCGGGCGGGTGGATGCGGAGCGCGCCGCGGAGCTCTTGCTCGTGCAAGTGGGCTCGACGCCAACGGCGACGATCGTCGAGCCCGCCACGGACGTCACGGTGCGCGCCGGCGAGGCCGTGCGCTTCGCCGGGAGTTGCGCCGACCCGTACGCGACGGAAGGGCTCACCGGTCACTGGGAGTTCGGCGCCGGTTCCGGTGTCCCAGCCAGCGATGCGCTCGCGCCTGGCGCCGTGACGTTCGCGGTCGCCGGAACGCACCGCGTCTCGTTCTCCTGTACGAACGCCACCGGCAACGCGGACCCGACGCCCGAGACCCGCACCGTCACCGTGCGCTCCGCCGCGCACGGCGGCGGCGGGTGCAATGTCGCGGGCTCGGAATCGAATCGGGCGGAAGCCCTCGTCGCTGCCGCGTTCGTCGCATGGCTCAGGCGACGGCGAACACGCCAGGGCGCCCGCCCCGCCGGTGGGTGATGCGTGCGCCGCTAGGCGGTGCAACGACTCAGCCGTCGACGAGCGGGCCGATGGAGCGCAGCCTGCGGCGGATGAGCTTCCGGTGGAGCAGGGCGATGAGCTCGTTGGAGCCTTCGATCCAGTCGTTGGCGACCCTCGCGAGCTCGTCGGGCGATACGGTGCCGACGACGGCCGGGAGTGTCACCTCCAGCTCCTGGGATACGAGCGCCTCGAGGGCATCGCGATAGATGCGCATGCGTTCGATGCCGAAGCCCCGGCTCGGGGTGAGCCCGCCCGCGCGCATCCGCGCGATCTGGCGCACCAGCATCGCGTCCTCGCCGGAGTAGCGGCGTTGCCCATCGCGACGCTCGGGCTCGACGATGCCCATCGCGGCGAGGGCCCGCAGATCGGCCGCCGTGAACGCACGATCGGCGAGCAGCTCGTCCTCGGTGGCGGCATCGTGCCCAGCATCGAGGGCGGCGAGAACGGCGTTGCGGGGTGCCAAGTACTCGCGCACTCGGCCGGGCTCGCTCACGTTCGAGAGGATGCGTTTCACCACGTCGAGCGGCAGAAATGCGTTCGCCTGGAGCTCCTTGATGAGCTTCACCGCGTCGACCGTGGCCGGGTCGTAGTAGGCCATGTTGCGGCTGGTCTTCAGCGGTGCGGGCAGCAATCCCTCGCGTAGATAGAACTGGATGGTGCTCGCCGGAACGCCGGAGAGCCGCGCCACCTCGCTCATCTTGAGCCGCGACGCGCGCGCGTTCGCCGCGGGTGTCGACGTCGCTCGCGGCGTCCCTGGCGAATGCCGGCGGATCCGGCGCGGTCGGGCGAGAGCGAGCTTGCGTTTGGTCATGAACCGGGGATCAGGCGGCGGCAGCGGTGACCGAGGGAGCGTGGTCGGCGGCCACCGGCGGCAGCCAGCGCTGCGCGTGATACCAGGCAACGGTCTCGGCGAGTCCGCGCTCGAGCGCGGGATAGGTCCACGTGAAGCCGAGTGACTCGAGCTTGCTCACGTCGTACGCGTGGTCGTCGGCGAAGTAGTCGAGCCACTCGGGATCGAGACCGATTCGGATCGCATGCGCCAGGCCGAAGCGATCCGAACGGCGGCGCCACAGCGCGAGGAGCTTGGCGTCCCAGCGCGGAATGAGGCGCGGCACCACCGAGCGCAAGCCGCCGAGCAGCGGCCGGAAGAGCCACGGGCGGTAGCGCACCACCGGCCGCGCCGTGAGGCGGACACTCGTCGCCAGCGTGGTGAGGAAATCTCCGAGGGGTAGCGGTGTGCGATCCGCGACGTTGTACGA
The DNA here is from genome assembly GCA_964447125.1 of uncultured bacterium. Classification (GTDB taxonomy): domain Bacteria; phylum JADJOY01; class JADJOY01; order JADJOY01; family JADJOY01; genus JADJOY01. The sequence goes on from CAYUSL010000512.1 coordinate 4,414, forward strand.
CTCGCCGGGCGTGCCGCGTGCGGCGACCAGATATGCAGCTTCCGCGACGTCACGGACGTGGACGCTGTGCACGAGGCCGCCACCCGCGATCGTGGGGAACGGGCGGGGGGCGCGCGCGCTGGCGCGAAGCGACAGGATCGCCAGCATCACCGCATGACCGAAGCGGCTACGCGGCCCGTACACCAGCGTCGGCCGGATCGCCACCGTTT
>CAYUSL010000513.1:0-4597 GCA_964447125.1 uncultured bacterium
CCTTCGCCGACATCCAAGTCGACATCGCAGCGCTGATTCCTCTCCCGTAGCGGAGTCGTGAAACATCGTCGCGGCTGGATCGCCCTCGCGACGCTGTTCGGTCTGTGCGGCGTCGCTCGCCCGCTCACTGCTGGCGCGCGCACCGCTCGGTGAGTGGCGTCACATTCGCAGATGCCAGGCCCAGACGCTGGTTTCGCCCCACGCGAGGAAGCTGCCGTCGTAGAGCCAGCGGAGCCGGAAATAGCGCCACGGAGCGGTAGCGACGTCGACGCCCGGGGCAACGATCTTGGCGCGCGCGACCACACAGCGATCGCGGCGCAGCGGGGCTGGGTTCCTGCACCGGCGCGCTTCGACGGTCTCGATGCGAATGGCATCGAGGGCGTCCCAATGTGCTTTCCAAGAGAGCGCTGTCGCCTCGTCCGGCACGGTGCGGCCACGGTCACGAAGCTCGGCCATCTGGCGTGCGCCCTCCTCGGTACGAAGCTCTTGGCGGATGGCTTGGCCGATCGCACGCGAGTCGAGCGGCGCGCGCGGCCAGAACCACCACGCGGCGATCACCACCAGCGCGACCGCGCCTGCTGCGTTGATGCGAATGCGAACCTGTGTGGTCATCGCTCCCCGTTGGCGCGCGTGACGTGAAGGCGAGCCGCCCTCGCCGTTCCGCACCTCTCACGTCGCGAACCCGTGCGATCATGGCACGAGGGTTGCGGCCGTTTCCGTCGTCAGACCATCCGCGCGAGGAGGTGACGCGATGCCGCGACGCAAGCGCAGCACGGCACACGAGAGCGTGCGCCGATCCACCGCGGTGCTCACCGCGGGATTCGATCCTCGGCTGTCCGTGGGCTCGGCGCGGCCGGCGGTGTTCCGCTCGTCGACCTACGTGTTCTCGAGCCCGGAAGCCGCGGAGCGCGCGTTCGCGATCGCGCTGGGTCGATCTTGCCCAGTGGACGGCGAGCAGGTCGATCTCATCTACTCGCGGCTTTCGCATCCCAACGCCGAGATCCTCGAGCAACAGGTGGTTCCGCTCGAGAGCGGCGCGTGCGACGCCGCGGTCTTCAACTCCGGTATGGCGGCGGTTTCCACGGCATTCCTGGCGTTCTGTGCACCTGGGACGAGCTTCGTCTACACCACGCCGGTGTACGGCGGCACGCAGCACTTGATTCATCAGGTGCTCGAACCGCTCGGCCTGCGCGGCATTCCGGTGTTGGCGGGCGACACGGCAGCACTGCGTGGCACGATCCGGCGCGCGCCGCGGCTCTCGTTGGTCTTCGTCGAAACGCCGGCGAACCCGACGCTGGTCATGTCGGACATCGGGGCCGCGGCGGAGGCGGTCGCGGCGCGCCGCGACAGGGCCTTGGTGGTGGTCGACAACACGTTCCTCGGTCCCACGTTCCAGCACCCGCTGGCACTGGGCGCGGATCTGGTCGTGTATTCGGCCACCAAATACCTGGCCGGCAACAGCGACATGCTGGGGGGCGTGGTGCTGGCACGCGAACCCGAGCTGACGAAGCGCTTGCGGGGCGTACGCGCGATCCTCGGCAACATCCTGCAGCCCGACGAGTGCTGGATGCTCGACAGCCGTCTGCCCACCGTCGACCTACGCATGAACCGCCAGAGCAAGAACGCGCAGCGCATCGCCGAGGCGCTCGCCCGCCACCCGCGGGTGCGGGCCATGCACTACCCGTCGCTCTTCGCCGATCCGGAGCAAGTCCGCATCCGCAATCGTCAGTGCCGATTCCCGGGCGGTGTCTTCTCGTTCGAGGTCGAGGGCGGCAAGGACGAGGCCTTCGATTTCCTGCGCCGCATTCGCATTGGCCGAAATGCCGTGAGCCTGGGAGGCGTGGAAACGCTGGCGTGTCATCCCGCGACCACCACCCATTCGGAGATGTCGATCAAGGAGCGCAAGCGCGCCGGGGTCACCGATTCGCTGGTGCGGATCTCGGTGGGTATCGAGGATTGGCGCGATCTGCTGTCGGACTTCGAGCAAGCGCTCTCGGGAAGGTGAGAGAGCGCCGCTCGCTGTTGAATCACCGGCCAAGGAAGAGACCGAGGCTCGGCGCACCGTCGGTTTGCGGCGCGGGACAAGCCCGCGCCCTACGGATCCGTGCGACGCGATCCTTCGAATTCCTGGCCGCTGATCTAGCCCTGAAGTAAGCGCTCGGATGAGTGAGCGCGTATGCGGAGGCCGCGAAAGGCACGCGCCAGAAGCAAGCCACAAGCGCAGCGAAGCGCCTCGGGGGTGGGTCCCAGCGTGGCTTTGCCACGCTTGGGCGGGGGGCTTGAAAAGCCCCCCGAGAAACATAGACAAGCGGGGGGGAGCGCCCCCCCCGCCGAAACCCCCGGTGAACCCCCCCCGATACGAGATTGGGTTTGGGGTAGCCCCCCGAGAAACATCGACTAGCGTGATCGAGCGCCACGCGCTCGATCACGCTAGTTCACGCCGACGTAGAGCTGATTGGGGTAGTCGTTGCCCCAGTAAGCGACGTCCACGAGCTGTGGGTAGTGGTGGAAGAACTGTGACCAGCGCGTGGTGACCGAGCTGTCGACGGCACCGGACACATAGAGCGTCCAGGCTCCCCAGCTTCCACCGAGCGGTTTTCGATACGAGTAGAGATTGGGACCGAAGCCGCCGATCGAACCTTGCGGCGTACCGTGGCCGTAGAGATAGACCCCGCCCGCGCCGTCGGGTCCGAGCGACGGGTTGTGGGTGACCTGCGTGGGAGGTTGGGCGTTCCCGTTCCAACCGTTCGCGTCTCGGTACCAATAGCGGATGCGATTCGCGGTATCGAGGAACGCGAGGTGCGCCACGCCGTCAGCGCTGACGATCATCGATGGCCCCTGATCGATCCCCGTCTGCGCCGCGTCCGGAATGACCACGGATGGCTGCCAGGCACCGCTGGCGAGCCGGGTGCGCACGCGAATGCGGCCGTCGCCCACGTAATCGTAGGTGCCGTTGAGCCAAGCGAGCTGGAGATCGCCGTTGGGCGCGAACGCGAGCGCGGGATGCCACGCGTTGCAGTAGTCCGACGCCGGGTTGCAGTCGACCACGTCCGCGACGTCCACGGGCGCTTCCCAGCCGCTCGCGAGCCGCCGCGCGTACTTGAGCCGGAGCCGGGCATTCGGGCCGGTGCGTGTGCTCCATACGGCGTGCGGGACACCCGATGCATCCACGGCGAGCGCCGTGCCTTCCTCGCCTTGCCCGAAGTCCGTCCAGCCGGACGAACCGAGGCTCTCGGCGCTGGACCAAAGCCCCGTGACGGTGTCGAACGCCGCGTACTTGGTGTAGCCGGAGCGCTTGCTCCAGATCACGTGAATCCGGTCTTGGCCATCGAGGGCCACGGCTGGCTGACCGACTCCACCTCCCGGGGCATGCGCCGCATCCAGCTCCGTGAAGCTCGTGGGCGTGCCCGCTTGGTCGGCCTTCATCACGTGCACCGCGTTGTTCGGGCAATCGGGATACGCGCTGCAATCGGGCGTGACCGTGTAGAGCACGCCGCCGCTGGTGCGAACGAGCTGGTGGGGCGAGACGTCCGAGTACCCGCGCCCCACGGGGATCTGGTGATTCGCCGTGGGAGGGACGTAGCGGGTGACGCGGAACACCAGCAGATCGAGATCGCACCAGTCCATGCTCGAATACGTCGTGAAGCGGATCTGCATCACTCCCGCGGCGTTCACGAAGCGGGAAAAATCCCCGGACAGCGTGAATGTGAGCGGCGTCCACTGGTGGTACGTGACACCGTCGTTGTAGCCGAGGGTGAGCCAGCTCGACGCCGAGAAGTCGCGTACCTGGAACGTCCAGCGCTGCGCGCTGCGTGGCTGGCCGTAGAAGTTGGCGGCGAGCGCCAGCCCCGACGCAGAGCCCACGTCGAGGTCGCTCGGCAAGGTGAACGAGAACACCGCCTGGTAGCCGAAGATCGACGGCGTGTAGCGCTGCGCCAGCGCGAGATCGGTGCTCGTCCCGGTGAGGTCTTGGGTCGCGAGAACGGAAAGCGGCTGGGCGCCGGTGCTGCCGAGCGAGGTGGCCACCGCCGACGGGGCGACCGAGGTGGTGACGTAGTCGGCGCGAGCCGTCGATGCGCCGATCGCGAGCGCCCCGAGGCCAACCCAGAGCGCGCGGACGCACGCGTAGAACCAAGAGCGACGACGCATGGGGACCTCGTGAGGATGGGAAGGGGGCGCAGCCGTGTGATGGAGCGCTTCGATGATACGACAGCCGCGGCCGATCGCGAGCCGTCGAGGGCGCCGGCGTGGTTCGCCGGAGATCGCTACGGCACGGGGGGGACGAAGGGACAGGACGAGTCTTCGAGGCAGAGATCGTCGCGAAGGGTGCGGCCACCCGAGGACAAGAAGAGCCCGATCTGGTTCTGCGACCACACCGCCCAGTCGACGGGCGCGTCCGGGGTCGAGAAGCCGATGAACTCGTGCTTGATCCCCATCGGGAAGCGCACGGCAGCGATGCCTTCGCCTGCCGGCACCGGTGGCAACGGGCCGATGCCACCGTTCGAGCGGTCGAGGTCGTCGATGTCCCAGCGATCGGCGTACGGGATGTCGCCCTCGGGCAGCATCTCGTCGTGGTCGATCAGGATGTCGTTGATGC
>CAYUSL010000514.1:0-2400 GCA_964447125.1 uncultured bacterium
TTGGTGAGGTGCTTGAGCGCCGTGCCGCGGTCATCGTAACAGCGCAGTGCCACCTTGTAACCCACGACCGTGCGACCGCTACGGTTGGTGAGGCGCAGGTTCGCGAGCGGCACTCCGAAGCGATCTTCCTTGAGCCAGGTGCGCGAGATCTCGAGGGGTGCGTCGCCGTTGGCGTCCGCGGTCTCGGGTTCGACGTTGGCGCCAGCGCCGGCACTGCCGCTCGCTGCAGTGTCGCTTCCGGTCGGGCCGGCACGAGCTACGGGCGGTTCGGGCTCCGAGGGCGATGGCGCGCCGCGCACCGCTGTCAGCGGGCCGCCGCCGTTGCGGCAACGCTCGATGCGGTTCTTCGCTTCCGGAACGAGGGGGCTGGTCGGGAAGCGCCGCAGCAGCGTCTCGAAGCGCGCACACGCGGCGTCGTTCCAGCCCCGTTCCAGGTCGGCGGCGGCCTCCGCGAAGAGCAAGCGGTCGTCCTCCTCGAGCTCGGTGAGGCGCTGTTCGCAGGCTGCGAGCTGCTGCGCGACTCCGTCGGCGCTGGCGTCGGCGCTCGAGCCTGCGCCGCGACAAGCGGTGCCGACACCGGCCACCCACGCGGCCACCACGATCCATCGCTTGGGATCGTGGTGGCCGCGATCGCGAGCGCTAGACGCTGGATGCGCGCGGCGTGAGCCGCTTCTCACGAGATCTCTGCTGCGCATCGTGCCGCCAGCCTCACGCCCCCGGGCTCGCGCTCGAGGCCCGGCAGCCCCGGCTCGGGCTAGCTAGGAACTTCCGCGGGGGACACTCGCCGTTTCTTCAGTCGGCACGGCGCACGATACCCGTATTGACCAGGCGACGGTAGAGGTAGCGCTTCTCGATTTCCGCTTGGCCTTCGTTGCCGGCGCGGTTGTAGTCGTCGACGAACTTGCCCACGAAGACCACGGTGTCCGCGAAGCCGCCGTGCTCCTTGCGCAACACGCGCATCGAGAAAACGTCGTCGGACGGGAGCACCACGTGGTAACGCCACCAGAACGCCGCGATGGTGGCGGGCACCGCGAGGCTGGTCAGCACCTGCGCGAGCCGGATCGATTTCGACGGCTTGGGTGCCGGTGTGGGCGCGGGTTCGGTGCGACGGATTCCCACGGTCTTGGTCATGGCCGATTCTCCCCGTGGAAGCGGACCTCGCTCGCTTGCGTGAGGTCGACGTGGGTCAAGCCGCCGCGCGGCGCAACGTCACCCACCAGCGCACACGCGTCCGTGAGGCGGCAAGAGTCGCAACGCTGCGTGTCCACCGCCCACGGATGCGGCTCGATCCGAAGCACCGTCCGGCCCATGGGATCTCGCCCGAGCGCCAGCACGGCGATCTCGCCCAGCCGCGGCTCGAAGCCGCGCGGGTCGCTCGACGGGCCGCCCTCGACGCGCAATCGATCGCCGAAGTAGCTCACCGCGAAAGCGCCCGCTGTGCCCCCCTCGGAGGCGAAGTCGTGATTGGTGCATTCGAGCATCACGTCGCTCAGGCGCTGCATGCGGCCGTCGCTCGAGCGCACGTCTGCGCTCACCGCGGCGCGTTCCCGCTGGGCGCGAAAGCGCGCCAACGCTGCGATGGTCTGGGCACGACGCATGAGCGCCATCGCGTCTGCTGCCGAGATCAGCGGCGCGTCGTCGCGCGCGGCGTGCTCGGCCTCGCTCGCGATCGAGCCGTAGAGTTGCGCCAGGCGTTCGAGCAATCGCGGTTCGACGCTGGAGCGCTCCAGTGCGTGCTGCACCGTGCTCTCGGCGTCCTCGAAACGACCGTGGGCGAGGTAGATTCCCACGGCTTCTTCGAGCGCGGCTGCGTCGGGTGGCACGCGATCGAGGCGCGCTGCGAGCGTGGCGAGCGACTCCCGCGCCTCGGTGTCGAGCTCACCTGGCGCCGTCGTCGCGCAGCCGAGCGCAGCGACGAGCGCCAACGTCGCAAGCGTTGGCCAGAACCGCATCGGCGGCGATCTTATCTGAACTTCCCGGGGTGCCAGCCTTGAAACCTCGTGTTCCTGGACGACGCGCCGCAAACGCCAGCAAGCGGCGTCGACGATCCGCGCGCCCCCACCCGCTCGGCTTCCGTGAGCAGGTGGTGCGCGTGATCGAGGCCGTCCCGCGCGGGCACGTGATTTCGTACGGCGACGTGGCTCGGCTGGTGGGCCGGCCACGCGCGGCGCGAGCCGTGGGGATGGTGCTCCGGGGCCTGCCGGATGGAACGCAGGTCCCCTGGCACCGCGTGCTCTCGGCAGACGGGACCGTGCCGCGTCGCGGACGGGATACCTGGGCGGCGATTCAGCGCGGGCTGCTGGAGGCGGAGGGCGTGCCGTTCGGCGCCGACGGGCGCGTCGACATGGAGCGAGCCCAAGTGCGTGGCCGAATCGGCTGAGAACGAAAACGCCGACGGAG
>CAYUSL010000514.1:2500-4586 GCA_964447125.1 uncultured bacterium
GTGGAGACGGCCGTCAGACTGCGACGATCTGCGTGCTCACTCGAGCGGTAGCCACAGGCTGGCGCCGCGTCGTGCGCGGGCACGCTGCTCGCGGCCCGGGCGCTCGACGCGCCCGTCCACGACGAAGCGCTTGCAGCTCAAGCACTTGGTCACGAACTCGTTTTGCGAGAAGCGGATCTGGTAGACGCTCTTCGCGCCGCAGTGCTCGCAGACCGAGGGGCCAGAGGATCCGCTGCGACGCGGCACGGCAGCCGCGGCGGCAGGGGCTGGCTTCGCGGGCGGGCTGGCGAGGGTCCAAGGCGCAGGTTCGAGCGCGGGTTGCGTTGCCACCGACGCCGATGGGGCAGAGTCGGTGATGGGCTCGCCGATGCCCGTGACGGGATCGATCGACCAGCGGCGGTGGGAGTCGAGGTTCTCGGCGATCAGCACCTTGCGGCCGTCCGATCGATGACCAGCGCCGGTCCACCTCATGCCCAGATGTGCCATGGCGTTCATCGAGGGTCCCTTTCCTGCCTTCGTTGCCCCTGACTTGGTGCGCGTGCGCAGCGTTCGGAGGTCAGTGCAGGTTGCGTCCAGGGCCGTCTCACGGCGAAAAACCATCGCAAGCACCGTGCCATAGCCACTGGATCTTGGGTCACGTCTCCCTTTTGACCCCAACATACAGGTCATAGTGTGGTGTTCGTGTGACATCGTTGCACAATTTCGCAAATGACGCAACGCATTAGATGCGGCGCGTCAATGTGCCGCGTGGTCGCGCCGTAGGCGCCAACCGTCAGCAACTCGGCAGTTGTTGCGTCACGATCGACCCGACGGGTCGATTTGGTGCATCTCGATCACGGGACGACGACGGTCGTCACCAGCTGTCCGGTGTTGGAGTGCTCGTCGCTCGCCAGCACGCTCACGTCGTAGCGGCCGGCTGCGAGCGGCTCGGGGAGCACCAGGCTGCCATTGCCGTCGAGTGTTCCCTCGACGGCGACCAGCACACCGGACTGGGAGCGAATCTCGAAGCGCGCCGAGGTGGTCTCGGGTCGCTCGGGGCGGTAGCGGAAGGCGTCGGGTGTGTTGGGGTCGGCGTCGGGACGGGGCTCGGGGTAGCTCACGACCGCGCTCACCGATCGACCGTCGCTCTGCACGTCACTCACGACGAGCGCACGGGACTCGCGCACCCGGAACGGGCTCGACGTGAACCGGTACGGCGTGCCCTTCCAGTAGGGAGGCTCGGCGTTCGCCTCGCTGCCGTCGTAGTTCACGCCCTCGACCGTGAACCGGTAGGTGCCGGCAGGGGTGCTCGCGACCGTCTCCCAGTGGAGGGACCAGAGGTGCGGCTCGGTGGAGGCGTGGGTCTCGTCGTAGTCGTAAACGAGGATGGTCTCGGGGCCGGCTTCGTCGATTGGCCGTCCGCCCGCGCTGCGCAGCACTTCGAACTCGCCGGCCGCGTTCTCGCGCTCGATCACCACGTGCGGCGTGTCGAGCTCGGGATCGCCGCCGATGAACGAGAGCACCGCGGTGCCGAAGCGATCGATCGTCTCGGGCTGCCGGACCACACCCAGCGCGTGCGACGCCGTGGGCCGCACCAGCTCGAGGGGAACCGGATCGTCGTAGGCAGGTGAGTCTTCGGGCGGCGCCGGATCGGTGGTGACCAAGGAGCGCGCCAGCTCTACGGAGCGTTTCATGATCCACTCGCCCCACAGCGGTCCCCAGGGCTGGAGCTGCATCTCGTAGCCGCCGGTGATCCAGTCCTCCTTGAGCAGGATGTATTCGAGGTAGTCCTGGCTGTAGCCGAACACCCAGGTATCCGGGAACGAGGTGTCCGGCACCTTGTGGGCGAGCTTCTGGCGCAGCTCCATCGAGAGCGGGGTGGTCGGCTCGCCCGGAACGGCGGCGATGGAGAGGTCCCTGAGCGCCGCGGTCTCGCCATCGTGCGCCACCGACGCGCCACGAATTCGAACCGAGGAAAGCTGGGTGTCGAAGAGCAGGAACGGCTTCTTGTACGGGCCGCCCTCGGGATTCGAGCCGATGACGATGTCGCCCAGCGCGTCGTCGGTCGAGCCATCCACGAACACCGAGTTGAAGAGCAAGGGGATGA
>CAYUSL010000515.1:0-4580 GCA_964447125.1 uncultured bacterium
AACATTCGTGGATCCTCCCTTCGTCTGCAGCCGCGAAAAGCGGCGCAACGGGGGTCGAAATCGTCGAGGTCTATATCAGGGTTCCGTCGAAAGATGCAAGGATTATCCGAGCTTTCGCAGTGTTCCCGACGAGCCTCGTCGCGCCCTGGCCAGGCGCGTGGGGGTGGGATTTCAGGCAGGCAGGGTGGTTCCGCAGTGGGGGCAAAACCCCACCACCGGATCGATGGCGCGTGAGCAGCTTCGGCAGTAGGACGGCGGCGTGCTGCTGCGACTGCTTCGCGGCGCCTCGGCGATCGAAAGCAGCAATCCCTTGGCTGCCATGGCGCGCCGCAGCTCACCCACGAACTCCGCGGGCAGGTCGCCCAGGACGAGGAGCTGCTGATTGCGGGCGCGGATTCGCGTGCGGCGATCGAGGCTGCCGCTGGTTTCGATGCCTTCGATCGCTTCCAGCGCGAGCTTCAAATCCCGCGCACCCATGGCGCGGTCGAGAACGCCCACGGGGGTGAACGTCAGTCGGCGGTTGGTGAGATGCAGCAGGCCGCTTTGGGTGATGAGCCGGCTCACGAACAGGTTGACGCGGACCTCGGCTAGCACTTCTTCCCGGGCGGTCGCCTCGCCCTCGGTCTTGCGGTTGAGCAACCCGCGAAGCTCGCGTTCCAGGTTGTCGAAATTCCGCCCGACGAAACGAAAGGTCTTGATGGCGGTTCGGATCGTGAGCTTCTTGGTTGCGTCGCCTTCGCTCGCCAGGCGCTGGATCTCCTCGACGCCCACCGTGACGCGCTCGGCACCGACCGCACGATCGATGGTTCCCGTCGGTACGAACACCAGGCGCAAGCTCGTGAGGTGAAGGATCCCCGATTGGGCGAGCATCCGGGAAACGTAGTAGGTGGCACGAACGCGTTCGATCTCGCGTTCGCTCGGCTCGAGGACGACGTCGGTGGCCATCTCGAGCGCTCTCCTGGAGGTCGCGCCGACCTACCCGCGGCGGGATTTGACGGCCGGGCTTGTATAGGGCACATGCTCGGCGAACGTCAACGAATCGCCAGCCACGCTCGATACGGCTCGCCGTCGGGTCTCGGTGCTGCACGGGGTGGGCCCGCCGTGAGACCCGTGGGGTGACACGCTCGGCACGCAACGCGACTCACTGGCACGCAAGCCGGGTCGTGTCGCACCCTGGGGCACACCATGCGCACTTGTCACGCTTGTGGCACCGAATTGGGGTTCGAGGGGCGCGTCGGGTTTCGAGATGAATGCACCCGCTGCCTGCGCCCGCTGCACATCTGTCGCAACTGCCGCCATTGGGACGAGGCCGCCGGCGGCCTCTGCCGCGAGCCGGTGGCCGAGAAGGTTCGCGATCCCGAGCGCGGGAACCTGTGCGAGTGGTTCGTGTTCCAGGAGGGCGAGCGTGGCGATGCGCAGTCGCTCGCCGCAGCGCGCGCGGCTGCCGAGAAGCTCTTCAAGATCTGAACGTGGCCAGTGGAGGTCGCGCAGGCTCGCGCATCCGCGCCTGGATGCTCAGCCGCGCGCGCGCGAGCCGGCGACGAGCGAGCGCGGTGCCGTCGCGCCCTCTCCGCCGAGCTGCACCACGGGGCGCTGAGCCGGGCTCGTGGGAGCGACGCGCTTGAGCCCCTGGTCGCGGCTGCGCAGCTGCCGGTACTCGGCCTCCGTGAGGATCAGGTACTCGTAGCAGCGCACACGCTGGTTCTCGAAGCCCTTGAAGACCGGTTGATGCGGAATCTCGCGGATCAGCACCATGCGATCGATCGCCGGGTCTTTGTAGATCAGCAGAAACGAATAGTGCTGGAACGGCGACTTCGCGTCGCGCGTCTCCTCGGGGTCGAAGCGTGGGAAGTTCTCGCCACGGATCTGCTCGCGCAGCTCCTGGAAGGTCGAGTCGAGCGACACGATGCCGTTGTTGTTCAGCGCCCCCTCCTGGTCGATGGAGGCGCGGAAGATGCGCAAGGGGTCCGGCTCGCGGCTGGGATTGGGGCCTTGTAAGTACTTCTCACCGGCCTTGCCCGTCGTGAGCCGCGACGTGAGGTTGATGACCTGGCCGATGCGGCGGAACTCCTCGCGCGGCATGCCGTCGAGCGCCGTGCCCTGGTAGATCGAGATCAAAGCACTCTCGCCGGTGCCGATGCCCACGCGGATACCGTCCACGAACGGGCTCTCCATCGGGCTGTCCAGGACGCGTCGCTTGATGACCCGCTGGCTCTCGTAGTGGTCCTGGAAGACCGAGACGTAGCGGACCGCGTCGATGGCGCGCTCGAAGCTCTCGAAGACCGCGTCTCCCTCGAACGACTCGGGCCGGCCGTCGAACTCGCTCAGCCGGTCGCGGCGGATCGCGAACAGGTTCTGGATTGCGAGCCCGGCGTACTCGTTCAGCACCTCGCGGGTGCGACGGCTGAAGCCGATGATGTCGAAGAGCACGTACGTGCCCCAGCGGTTGTGGTTGTAGAGGTGATCGCGATCGAGGGTGATGGGCACCGTTCGCTCGCTCAGCACGATGTCGTGGAGATACGTGCCGCTTTCCTCGATGCGCACCTCGCGGATCAGACTCCGCAGTGCGTTCAGGAAGTCCCACACCAAGAGATCGTTGGTCACCACCGCGAAGGCGCGGGCCAGCTCGCGTAGCCGCGCCAGGCTCGTCAGTTCGCGCTTCAGATCGCGCGGGTAGTCCGCGTTCGTCAGGTGGAAGAGCACGTAGCGGCTCACGTCCTCGCGGTGGGCCAGGCGATGGGCCCAGTCGTCGCGCGCCGCGGGGGGCGGGACGTCGCGCAAGAACGACTCCTGGAGGAAGAGCGCCCTGCTGCTGGGGCGGCCGTGCTCCAGGTCGTCGTAGTCGCGGCGCAGCGTTTGCTCGACGACGTCGAAGAGCTTGAGGAAGGAGTCGGGGTCGATCCCGTAGTCCTTGACCAGAAACACGCTGCGCAGATTCGGCCGGTGGTAGAGCGAGTCGGGGCGCTCGCTGTCGATGAGCCGATTCTCGGTGAGCATCTTGAGCAGTGGGTTCGCGAACACGCGCTCGGTCCACGGCCCCGGCTTGGTGCGGTGGAAGACGTGCCGGAGCGAGGCATTCGCGAGGCGATGGCGCGTGGCGAGGCTGGCGAGCACCAGCCGCTTCAAGCGCCCGTAGCGAGCCGGGTCGCGGCCGAGCAGGTGGTTGAGGCGGGCGTGGGTGTTGAGCGTCGTGGCGATGCGCTCGCTCAAGAGCAGCCACACCACGTTTTCGAACTTGAAGATGCCGCCGCCGCTGACCGCCTTGACCAAGAGATCGGAGAGCGCCTCCACGTAGCGCTCGCCGAAGAGTCGCTGCTCGGCCTCGGGGCTGGTCAGATCCTCGCGGTGATGGGGGTCGTCGAGGTGCTGATCGACGAGGCGCGTGACGAGCTTCGCGAGCTCGCGGTCGAGGTCGTGGTTGGGCGCAACCGGAAATCCTTCGCCGATGATCTCGTCGGCCGTGCCGATCTTCGAGAGGTGGGGGATCTCGTTCTCGATGCCCGGCAGCAGCCGCCGCAAGATGGCAACCGGAGTACCGAAGCGGCACTTGCGCGCCACGGTTTCGAGACGTTTGAGGTCGCCCATCGGCAGGCGGGGTCGGTGCGCGCTTCGAGCGCAGTCCCGCCACCGCCAGTCCAGCAACGAACGTGCCGCCGCTCGCCTCGCGTCCCCGGCACCGTTATCTCAATGATTTCGCGGGCAGCCTGCGCGTCTGACTGCCCGCCGGCGCATCCGCGGCGGGCCACCGCCAACGCGGTGACAGTCGATGACGGTTCGTTGCAACCAGCCGGCAGCGCCCGGTGTGGCGTTTACGCCAGCGGCGCGGCGGCGGTGGCGGGCTCGAGTCGCGCGGCCCCGCCGTCGCGCGGACGTCCGTAGAACGCCCGCTTCGCGGCGACCCAGCCCTTGTAGAGCAGTTGGCTCGGGTTGGGGGTCTGACGCAGTACCCGGAGCACTCGGCGCGGCTGAGTGTAGAAACGACGATAGCCCCGATTGCGGATCTCGATCAGCTCGTCGTTGCTGAGGCGCGAGCGCTGGCTCTTGGGCGTCTGATAGTCGTACCCGGTGATCGCGTCGAGGGTGAACGCGGTGCGATGGCCTTCGCCGGCGCTCGGCTGTACCGAATCGTCGTAGTAGTTGACGATCGAGAGCGAGATCGAGTTGAGCGGCAGCGAGCACGCGAGGTCGATGGTCCGTTCCATCTCCTCGCGAGTCTCGTCTTCGAAGCCGATCATGAAGAAGCAGTGGGTGAAGATTCCGCGCTCACTGCACTTGCGGATGGTCTCGCAGATCTTGGCGATCTGGCTGCGGCGTCCCAGCGTCTTTTGGCGCTCCTCGCTGGCGGTCTCGATGGCGAAGGCAGCGAAGATCGTTCCCATCCGCACGAACTTGTCGAGCAGCTCGTCGTCGAAGATCTCGCCGCGCAGGCCGTTGGGGAAGGACCAGTTGAAGCGCATCCCCGACGCCAGCACCGCGTCGCACACGGCTTTCGCACGTGCCAGATCGAAGTTGAAGATGTCGTCCTGCACCAGGATGTCGCGCACCTGATAGCGGTCGTGAAGGATGCGCAGCTCCTCGAT
>CAYUSL010000516.1:0-4577 GCA_964447125.1 uncultured bacterium
AGGCCGCCCTGACGAACGATCCAGTTGACACAAGTCGATCCATAGAAGACCCCCGGGGAAACGTCGGACTAGAAGCCTTTCGGCGTGCTTCGCGCGCCGATAGGCGTCTAGTCCTCGAAGGTGGTGCGTGCGGCTTTGCGGCGCTCTTCTTCTTCCTGGGCGCGAAGCTGAGCCAGCTCGCGACGACGCTTCTCACGCTCCTGATCGCGAGCGCGGGCGTCGCGCAGAAGCTCGTCGCGGCGCACCGAATCGAGTGTGGCGAGGCGATCGTCGGCCACGGCGGCGCTCTCGCCGGCGGGTGCGATGCCGAGCGCCTTCAGGCTCACCCGCGTCAGCTCCTCGCGGCGCTCGGGATCCTCGACGAAGGCGCGTGCCACCACCAGCGCGGAGAGCGGACGCAGTCGCTCGGCGAGAAGCGCGAGTAGCGCCTTGGCATCGAGGTCGCGGAAGCATTCGTCGTGGAGCAACCACGCTGCAACCAGCACCAGCTCCAGATGGCTCCTCGATGCGGGCTGGTAAACGAAGGACTTCATCTCGGCGGCGCCGAGCGCGCGATTCGCGCGCGCCCGGAAGAGATCGGCCACTACCGCGCCGACGCGCACCGCCGCCGGCGCCACGGGATCGACGGGCGCCAGGAACACGGCCGGCGCTTCGGCAAGCCGCGCCGTGAGACGCGCGACGTCGGCGGTTCTCACGGCGCCCCTCGCAGCTCGAATTTCCGGCGCGCGAACGCACGTGCGAACGTCACCAGCTCCTCCTCGGTGGCGACGAGGTGCGTGTCGAATCCTGCGCTCTTCATGCGCTCGAGCCACTGGCCGTACGGCGCGGCGGCGTCGAGGCGCAACACCGCGGTGGCACCACCCCCCGCCCGCTCGACCGCCTGGCGCGCCAGCTCCCAGCCCTTCTGGGTGCCGTCGATCTCCCCGAAGAGATCGGAATCGCTGACCAGCAGCACGTGCGCCGGGCGCGTGAGCCTCGCTCCCTGCAGAAACGTCTTCACCAGCCGTGGCAACCCGAACGATGCGCCTGTGCCGAGGTAATCGGTGAGCACGCCCAAGAGCTTGCGCTCGTCGCGCACGAAACCCTCGGTTTGGGTGAACGTGCCGTTGCCGTGCCACTCGCCGGAGAGGCACGCCATCACCCGAGCGCCGGCGCGCAAGGCGCTCAGCGTGAGCACCACACCGGCCACCACCGGATACGAGAGCTGCATCGACGGGTTTCCCATCGAGCCCGAGCAATCGATGCCGACGTAGAGGTCGGGCACGCGCCGCTCGGGCTCGCCGCCCTCGGCGACGCCGAACACGCGCTCGACCGTGGTGATGCCAGGGATCACCACGGGGCTTCGGACCAGGGTCTCGTTCCAGTCGATGCGTTCCAGCGGCGAGCCGCTCTCCCACACGTCGAGCCCTTCCGGCAGCGGATCGCCGGCGCGCTCGATGCGTTGGCTCGGGAACGGGATCACGTGCGGCATCGCCAGCTCGCGATAGTAGCGGCCCACCAGTTCCTCGGGCGCGCGCTCGACGCCGGCGGCGCGCATCAGCTCCAGCCATTCCCGCGGCCCGCGGGTGAGGTTGCGGCGATCCGCGCGGCCGTCGCCGCGGGTGGCGCGGCCGCTCGCTGCGTTGCGATTGCCATCGGTCGAGCCGTTGTCCGTCGTCTTGCGTTTGCGCTCGTCCTCTTTGCCCTCTTCGTCCGCGGGAGGGGGCTTCGCGCCTTGACCGTTGATGCGCTCGTCGTACATCGGGTGGCGCACGCTCGACGGGTCGAAGTCGTCGTGGGTGAAGCCGTCGGGGACGCGATCGCCTGCACCGGCGCTGGTGGTGTCGAGCCACGGGGAAATCACGGCGCCCTGGTTGGGCAGATCGGGTAGGTAGCGTTCGAGGAGCAGCGCGAAGGAGGCCGCGCCGTCGAGCCAGCGGTCGCGAAACACGCGCACCAAGCGCGCCGCCAGATCGGCATCGACGTCGATCGCGTTCGCCACCGGGCGGGTGAGCGTGTTCTTGGGCAGCGCCCACAGGCGCTCGTAGGTGCGGGCGTAGAGACTCCAGAGCTCACCGGCGTCGTCGTTCCTGAGCGCAGCGTAGACCGACGCCACGTCGGCGGCGCCGCTGCGTTGCAAGCGATCGTTGAGCAAGAGGTCGGTGTAGAGGTTCGCGACCAATCCCGCGTGAGCACGCAGCTCGGCGGGAAGCGCGCGACGGATGCGATCGAGGAGGCGCACCTGGTCTTCCAGGGTTCCAGGCGCGTGGACGTAATGACCGACCTCGTGGGCGAGGATCGCCTGGGCGTGCGCCGCGAGGCCGCGCTCGGCGATCTGGCGCAGGCTCACCACGATGCGGTCGTCCTTCATGCGGATCATGGCGAACGAGCCCTCGAGCCCCTCGCGCTCTTCGTCCGCCTCCGACTTGCACCAGATCGGCGGGGGTAGGCGTGTGAAGGGACTGAGCGCCGTCAGCGCTTCGGGCCAGGCCGCGTCGAACTGGGTCTCGAGCGCCTCGAGGGTCGCGGGCTCCGGCGCCTTCGCAGCCAGCGTCACGTTCGTGCCTCGGGTGCGAGACCGATCACCACCACGTCGTGGGTGTCGGCGAAGGTCGCCGCCGCCATCCCGTTCGCGGACGCGACCGAGGTCGCGGAGGTGAGCAGCGCGAACGCCGGTGCGAACGCCGAGCGCGCACTGGCTTCGGCATGACAGACCGCGGCTGGCGCGGGTGTGGCTTGCGCCGTGAGCCGATCGAGTGCCCAGCCCGCCGGAATCAGGCGCGCGCCGAACACGTCCGCATGAAGCTCGGTGACCGTGTTGCCGTCGGTGGCGACGATCCGGCCTTCGATCGAGAGCACGTGGGGCGGCACCCGAAACGGCCCGCCGAAGCCGAGAAATCCGCCGACGCGCGCCATCGCCCGCGCGGCGACCCGAACCGTCGGCCCGGCCTCCGGCGATACGAAGCGGCGTTCGGGCCGCGCGTCGACTTCCTCGGCGCCGAGTGTGGCGCGGCGAAATGCCACCGTGCGTGCAGCCGAGCGAGCGAGTGCCGCGTCGCGGGCCTCGGCGAGTCCCGCCTTCCACGCCAGCACCAAGCCGGCATCGAGGATCTCCTCGCGGGACGCCAGGCTCGGCGCGAGCGCTGCGAGCCCCTCGATCCAGCCACACGCCCGCGCAGCATCGAGCGCTCGCGCCAGGCGCTCGTAGCCGTTGCCGACGATCCGGAGCAGCACCACGGGAGCGTCGAGCCAGTGCGCTCCGAAGCGCGGCAGGCTGGTGACCAGCGTGCGCTCGAAGGCGCTCGGCTGCTCGGCGCCGATCCAGCCTCGCTCGCTCGCCACGAAGCCGAATTCGAAGAGCGCCAGCGCCACGGTCCCGGCGGTGGCGTCACCGGTGCCATCGACCAGCGGGTCGACGGTGTCGCGCAGATAGCGCAGAAACGCCGCCGCATCGAGCGCGCGTCCACGGCGAGCGAAGCGCTCGTTGAGCCGCTCGCGGTGCTGCTCGAGCACCGCGTGGAAGCGCGCGCTCACCGACTGCGCAGCCATGCCCTGTAGTTCGTGTAGCGCTGGTGGAGGTACTTGAGCGACAGCACGTCGTCGAAGAGATGCCCGTAGAGCTTGCCGCCCTTCTCGATGTCGCGCAGCGTCCGCTCGACGACGGCGAGGCGCTGATTCACGGTGCGCTCGTCGACGCCGTCGAGGCCGCGACCGAGCTCCGCCAGGAGCTCGCGGACCGGGTCGCTGCGATCGCGGCTGAGCCTGTCGAACTCGGCGCAGGTGCGGTCGAAGAGGGCGCGGATCCAGCTCACCAGATCCGACCGATACGGCGTGTTTTCGGGCGCGTCGAAGAACGCCGCCTCGCGATGCTGCACGAGCTTGTCGTGGAGCACGAAGGGCAGGATCTGGCGGACGTCCTCGAACGTGACTGCGCGATTGCCGCGGAACCAGGCCATCGCCTTGGCGAACGCCAGGCAGGTCATGAGCGCCCGCACCGAGAGGCCGTTGCGCGTTTGGGCCCCCGTGATGGCGGTGTCGCGAGCGTCGGCGAAGGTCTCCCACGGCACGGCGGTGACCTTCACCGTGTCCTTGGTCATGTATTCGATCTGGCGCGCCGCCGGCTCGAAGAACTCGAACTCGGCGCAGAAGAACTCGATTCGTCGCAAGATCGGTTCGGGGACCGGCACCGCGCGGATCTCGCGCTCCATGCGCTCCAGCTCGGCGGGTGCGAACACGATCTCGGGCGGCAGCACCTCCTCGGGACGGAAGCCACCCTCGATCCGCTCCAGCAGCTCTCCCAGAAACCGCGTGTTGAAGTGGAGGGCCTTCACCACCACGTCGATGCGGTCGCGCAGCGCTTCGATCACCTGGTAGGTGCCGCCGCCGGCATCGTCGTTGGCGGTGAGATACCAAGCAGCAGGCGGGCACTCGAAGACCTGGTCGTAGAGCTCGGCGTAGTCGTCCGCCATGACCGTGAGCAGCGCCGACTGGGTGCGCGTGGGAATGCGGTTGTACTCGTCGATGATCTTCACGCGCATGCCGAGCCATTTGCGCCACGCGATCTGGATCTCGTCCATCGTCTTGGCGGAGACCATCGA
>CAYUSL010000517.1:0-4575 GCA_964447125.1 uncultured bacterium
TCACGATCGCCCCTGCCCAGACCACCACCGTGACGATCGATGCGCGCGCCGGGCTCTTCCACTATCGAGCAGTACCCGTGGTGACCACGGCGGTCACGTCGGCGAGCTCGAGCGCTGCCGGACCCTGAACGACGGAGACGCCGCGTGCGCAGAGTGCAGGACCACCCGCGGCGCGAGGCAATCCGACTCTTCACGGTCGTGTGCGTGGCATTCGCCGCGCTCGCGAACGGAGGTTGTCGCGAGCGCGAAGCCGTCGCCGCTCTGCCGACGATCCGCATGCCGCTCGACAGCGAGCCGCCGAGCCTCGATCCCCAGCTCGCCGAGGACGTGACGTCGTTCCACATGGTGACGAATCTCTTCGAGGGGCTCACCAAGCTCGCGCCGGACGGATCGACGATGCCTGCGGTTGCGCAGTCTTGGGAAAGGGACGAGGACGGGCGCGTCTACCGCTTCCACCTCGATCCCCAGGCGCGTTGGAGCGACGGCAAGCCGGTCACCGCAGACGACTTCGTGTACGCCTGGCGGCGGCTCGTCGATCCCTCGCTCGCCGCCACGTACGCCTACATCCTTTACGACGTCGAGAACGGCAAAGACGTGAACGACGGCAAGCTGCCGCTCGAGGCGCTGGGTGTGCGCGCCGTCGATCCCACCACGTTCGAGGTGCGCCTCACGCGGCCGCTCGTCACCTTGCCTGCGATCGCGGAAATGATGAACACGTTCCCGGTGCGCGAGGACGTGGTGCGTGCGTACGGCGACCGTTGGACCTCGCCCGGCCACCTCGTCGGCAACGGTGCTTACACGCTCGAGAGCTGGCGGCACGACTACCGGGTGGTGCTGCGCGCCAACCCGAATTACCGGCTCGGGGCGCCGCCGGTGCCCCGCATCGAAGCCTTCGTGATCCGCACCAAGTCGACGGGGCTCAATCTCCTCGAGACCGGTCAGCTCGATTGGATGGAGCTCACCGGGCAGGACCTGCCCGCGTATCGCGCCGACCCGCGGCTCGCGTCGAAGCCGCAGTTCTACGTCGTCTACTACGGCTTCAACACCGAGAAGAAGCCCTTCGACGACGTACGGGTTCGGCAGGCCTTCTCACTCGCGATCGATCGCAGCGAGCTACCGCGGGTGCTGCGTGGTGGCCAGACGCCGACCACTTCGTGGATCCCGCCCGGGTTGCTCGGCTACGCGCCGTCGCTCGGGCTCGGCTTCGACCCCGAGCGGGCGCGCAAGCTCCTCGCGGAAGCTGGATTCCCGGGCGGCAAGGGCTTTCCACGACCGACGGTCTCCTACAACGAGGACCCCGACTATCGCGCGGTGTCCGAGAACCTGGCGGCGCAGTGGCGTCGCAACCTGGGTGTCGAGGTGACGATCGACAGCCAGGACTGGAAGGTCTATCTGCGCACGCTCGCCACCCATCCGCCCGAGATCTGGCGTCTCGGCTGGCAGGCGGACTTCGCCGATCCCGACAACTTCATGTCCCAGTTCCTGAGCGACAGCGGCAACAACTGGACGCGCTGGGCGAACCCGCGTTTCGACCAATTGGTCACGGAAGCCTCGGCGGAGCCCGACGTCACGAAGCGCGTCGCGCTCTACGACGAGGCGCAGCGGATTCTCACCGAGCAGGACGTGCCGGTGATCTGCCTCTACTCCCGCGCCAAGAACGAGCTGGTCTCGCCGCGCGTCGCGGGCTACGAGCCCAATCCCATGGATCTCATCGACCTGGCGCGGGTCTCGTTCGCGCTGCCCGCATCCGAGGCGCAGCGCCAGTAGAGGGCATCGGCCCTCCGCGGTGCCGCCCCAGCGACACATGAAGACCCTGATCTGGTTTCTGGCGCGGCGGCTGCTGCAGGGTGCAGGGGTGCTCTTCGTCGTGGCGACCTTCACGTTCGTGCTGCTGCGCTCGGTCCCCGGCGGTCCCTTCGATCGCGAGAAGCAGCTCCCACCCGAGGTGCTCGCCAACATCCAACGCAAGTACCACCTCGACGCACCGCTCACCACCCAGTACCTCGACTACCTGCACGACCTGGTGCGAGGTGATTTCGGGCCGAGCCTGCGTTTTCCCGGTCGCAGCGTGGGCGAGATCCTCGCCGAAGGCCTGCCCGTGTCGGCGACCATCGGCGTCCTCGGTCTCGCGGTGGCGGCGCTCTTCGGTGTGGTGGGTGGTGTCGCCGCCTACTCGGTGCGCTCCGGTCTCGGTGCCGTGGCGTTGGCGGTGTCCTTGGTCATCGGCATCTGCATCCCGTCGTTCGTGCTGGCGGTGGTGCTGACCGAGGGCTTCGCGATGCGGCTCGGCGTGGTGCCGCCGGCGCTCTGGGAGGGATTCTCGTACGGAGTGCTGCCGGTACTGACGCTGGCGCTGGCACCCGGCGCTTACCTGGCGCGGCTCACGCGCTCCGAGCTGGTCGAGCTCGAGAGCCGCGAGTTCGTGCAGACCGCCCGCGCCAAGGGGCTCGCGCCGGCGGTGGTGCTGCTCAAGCATCAGCTCCGTCCCGCGCTGCTCGCGATGGTCACGATGCTGGGGCCGCTAGCCGCCGACTTGTGCGCGGGCTCGTTCGTCGTTGAGACGATGTTCGCGCTGCCCGGTGCGGGCCGACACTTCGTGACCTCGGTGATCGATCGCGACTATCCGATGGTGATGGCGGTGACCGTGATCTACGCCGGTGCGCTGGTGATCGCGAATCTCATCGTGGACGTGGCGGCGGCTGCGCTCGATCCGCGCGTGCGCCTGGAAGGGAAGGGCGGATGAGTGTCGAGGGGGCGACACGCGCATCTGCAGGGCTCTGGGGCGACGCCGCGCGGCGCTTCGCTCGTCATCGCCTGGGCGTCGCCGCAGCGGCATTCCTGGTGCTCTTGGCGCTCACTTGTCTGGGCGCAGGAATCGTTCAGGGCGCCAAGGCCGAGCATCAGGAATCCACGCGGGCGATGGAGAAACCGAGCTCCGCGCACTGGCTGGGCACCGATCGCCTGGGGCGCGATCTCTTGGCGCGGGTGCTCGCGGGTGGGCGGGTATCGCTGGGTGTGAGCGTCGCGACGGCGCTCACGGCGCTGGTCATCGGCACCGGCGTGGGGCTCGTCTCTGGCTACGCGGGCGGCTGGGTGGACGAGGCGCTGATGCGCTTCGTCGAGATCGTGTACTCGCTGCCGTACCTGCTGGTGATCACGCTCTTCACCTTGTTCCTGGGGCGGGAGCCGATTGGGATCGTGTTGGCGTTGGCCTCGGTGGGATGGGCGTACGAGGCCCGGCTGGTGCGCGGCTTGACGATGCGCGTGCGGGAGGAAGCGTTCGTGGAGGCTGGACGCGCGCTCGGCGCGAGCCGCGCGCGGCTGCTCACCCGCCACGTGCTACCGAACCTGGTGGGCCCGATCCTGGTGGCGGTCACCTTCCAGATTCCATCCACGATCCTCGCGGAATCGACGCTCAGCTTCTTGGGGCTCGGGCTCAGGCCGCCCACCGCGAGCTGGGGCACGCTCGTGAACGAAGGCTGGTTGGTGTACCGGACTTCGCCTCATCTCCTGGTCGCTCCCAGCGTGGTGCTGGTTCTCACGGGCGTGGCATTCAACGTGCTAGGGGATGCGCTGCGGGACGTTCTCGACCCGCGCAGCGCGGGGCGCCGTTGAGCGCGACGAATCCCGAAATGAGCGTCTGGAAATGGGCCTGATTTGCAGCGGTCACGAACGGCACGCGCCAGCGGCGCGCCGCGAGCGAAGCGAGGCGTCTTGGGGGTGGGGCCCCCTAAAAACCGCGCTTTTGCGCGGCGGGGGGCTTGAAAAGCCCCCCGAGGCAACATCAGCGTGAAAGGGGAGGGCCGGTGACGGGCGAGCGGATCTTGGTGGTCGACGACGAGCGCGGCGTGCGCAGCTCCCTCGGCCAGCTCCTGCGGGTGGAGTCGTACCGCGTCGACGATGCGCCGGACGCGGAGAGCGGGATCGGGGCCGTCGAGAAGGCGGGCTTCGACCTGGTGCTCCTCGACGTGAAGCTCCCCGGCATGGGCGGGCTCGATGCGCTCAAGGCCATCCGCCGGATCTCGCGGGTGCCGGTGGTGATGATGTCGGCCCACGCCACCGTGGAAACCGCCGTCGAAGCCACCAAGCTCGGCGCCCACGATTTCATCGAGAAGCCGCTCTCCGACGAGAAGATCCTGCTCACGGTCCGCAACACCCTCGACTTCCACCGCATGGCGGAGGAGAACGTCACCCTCAGGCAGCGCTTCGAGCGCCGCTACGAGCTGGTGGGGCACAGCCCCGTGATGGAGCGGGTCCGCGAGCGCATCCGGCGCGTCGGCCCGACGCAGGGTCGGGTGCTGGTGACCGGCGAGAACGGCACCGGCAAGGAGCTGGTGGCGCGCGCGATCCACCGTGAGAGCAGCCGCTCGAACGGCCCGTTCGTGAAGTTCAACTGCGCCGCGATCCCCCTCGAGCTCGCCGAGAGCGAGCTCTTCGGCCACGAGAAGGGCTCGTTCACCGGTGCCACCCGGATGCGCAAGGGGCGCTTCGAGCAAGCCGATCGCGGCACGCTCTTCCTCGACGAGATCGGGGACTTGAAGCCCGACCTCCAGGCCAAGCTGCTGCGGGTGCTCC
>CAYUSL010000518.1:0-1974 GCA_964447125.1 uncultured bacterium
GGCGGCAGCGCGTCGGCGAAGCAGTCTTCGGGCTTGGGGGCCTTGGCGCGGTCGACCAGGCCGAGCTCGACGAGCTGATCGATGACGGTTTTCCAGCGCTCGAGGCTCATGCGACCGAGGCTGGGTAGACCTGCGGGGCCGAGGACGAGCGGCTCTTGGGCTTTCGCGGAATCGCGAAAGGTTTCCAGGTCCATCGCGCTGTTGAGGGTGTGCATCCGCTCGTTGGTGGGGCCAGGCTCGGCGAGGTAGCGGGTCCAGCCGTCACGCGCGGCGGCGACGAAGGCGCGCGCTTCCTTCGGGTTCTCACGCCAGCGCTTGCCGTTGGTGATGACCACGGTCATGTAGGGATTCAGGCCGACGTCCGAGAGCAGCCACACGGCGGGGTCGGCGCCGCGGCGGTGGGCGAGGATCGGCTCGGAGGTCGCGAAGGCCTGCATCGCGAAGCTCTTCTCGGTGAGGAAGCGCTCCATGGCGCCAGCCATGGGCACGATCGAAACTTTGCTGCCGCCGAAGCGGTGCTCGAGGTACTTGGTGAAGACACTGCCCGGCTCCACGGCGAGGCTGACGGGGCGGGCCATCAGCTCTGCGAGGTTCGTGGCGCCGATTTCCTTCCGCGCCATGATCGCCCGCGGCGAGGTCTGGTAGACGGCGAAGAGGCCGACGATGTCGAGGCCGGCAGCGCGTCCGAGGACGATCTCGGTGGCCTCGGCAACGCTGTACTCGAGGCGGCCGAGCGCCACCTCTTGCACCGTGGGCACGCCTGGCCCACCGGGGCGGATCGCCACGTCTAGGCCGTGTGCGGTGTAGAGTTTCTCGATCTCGGCGGTGTAGAAGCCGCCGAACTCGGGCTCAGGCACCCAGTTGAGCCCCAGGGTGATGCGCGACGGCGTTGCGTCCGCAGCGTGAGCACGCTCGGCGAGAGCGAGCGGCGAGACGACGACTGCGACGGCGAGAGCGATGAGGAGAGATCGTCGGATGGCGAGGGTGCGCATGGCGCGGAAGCCTACTGCGCGGCCTCGCTTCGCGCCATCGCGGGTGAACACCCCGGCTTCCCGACCGCGCGTGGAGCGCGGCGCAACCGGCTCACTGAACCACGAACGTGTAGATACCGCCCTTGGCGTTGTTTCCGCCGCCGCCACTGATCGCGGCGCCGTCGTCCGTGAGGCCGACCACGCCTGCGCTCGTCGCGTCGCCGACGTTGTCGTCGCTGTTCTTGAGCTTGGCGACTTGAAGCCACTCGCCGTTGGCACGGTGGAAGAGATAGCCGCCGCTCGCATCCAGCACTTCCGTGGCTTCCATCTCGCGCGGACTTGCGCCCACGATCAGTCGGTCGCCGCTCAGCTTCACGGCTTGCCCGAAGTAGCTGATGGCGCCGGGGTCGTTGGCGCGGAGCGTCGCCACCGGAGCGAACGAGCCACCGCTCCGCTCGTAGACCACTGCGGCGCCGTCGCCATCGGCAACGATCGTCGAGTACGGCGCGCCGACCAGCACGCGCTCGCCGTCGCCCGAGAGCGCGTAGCCGAATCCGGCCATGTCCTCTGGCGGTGTGAGCTTCTGGGTCTCGGAGTATCCGCCGCCCGACTCTTCGTAGGCGTAGACCGCGCCGCCGGGCTCGTCGTGGTGGCGCGCGCCAACCAGGAGCGTGCCACCCACCCACGCGAGGCTTGAGCCGAACTCGTCGCCGGACAGGCCGTCGCTCGGGCTCACGCGGGCGATCGGGTTCCACACGCCGTTGCTGCGCTCGAACACGAACACGGCGCCTGCCGGACTTCCCCCCGGCTCGTCCGCGATTGCGCTGACGGCGAGACGGTCACCGGCCAGCTCCACGCGGTAGCCGAACTGGACGGTTCCCGTGGTGGGCGGAAGCAGCTTCTGGATGAGATTCCAGACGGAGCCATCGCGCTCGAACACGTATGCGGCGCCCGAGTCGGGACCGAGATCGTCCATGCCGATGGCGCCCACCACCAGCGTGTC
>CAYUSL010000518.1:2074-4564 GCA_964447125.1 uncultured bacterium
GCGACCACGTTCACCTCGTATGCGTCCAGAACGCCGCTCCAGTCGTCTACCGAGACGCCGATGGTGCCGGAAGTGGTGCCGGTTGCCGACGCCGTCACGCGCACGCCGGTTCCCGGAAGCGCGCTGGTCTCGCCGTGCAAGTCACCGGTGCAGCCCGCCTCGCGGTAGGTGAGCGAGCCGGGGGCCAAGTTGCCGTCGGGATCCAGGTACGGGATCGACATCGAGAGATCGTAGGTCGTCGCTGAGCCATTCACGCTACCGAGCGTGAAGCTGCAGGACGGCTGTGCCAGCGCCGGCTGACACTTTCCCGGCCCATCCCAGCAACGGTAGCGATCGAAGTCCGCGCGTGAGGTGCGGTAGAGCAGCAGCGTCTCGCCACCGGGCCCGCCCACGTTCACGCTGGCCATCTCGGCCACGCCGTCGCCAGTTTGGTCCAGCAAATTGCCGGAAACCGCGAGCGTGTCCGTGGGTGTGCTCACGTTCACGGCGGTGGCGTCGTACGCGTACTTGGTGCCGGTGAGCTGCGAGTGATGGCCGTTGCTGATGTTGTAGGTCTGGGATGGATAGATGTTGCCCGGACCGAAGAGCCACACGTTTCCCGAGAAAGCGGACGTGGTCTCGGTCTTGAACCGCAGCGCCACGTCGCCGGCGCTGCTGGCGCCCAAGTAGTAGCCGTCGCGGCCGGCACCGCAGTTGGCGCAGTCACCGATCGTGTACGGGTTGCCGGCCTCCGGAAACGTCATCGCGATCCGGTCGGCCTGATGATCGCCGTCGTCGTCGAAGGCCTGGAATCGTTCGATCTCCGCCGACTCGTCGTCGTAGACCACCAGCTCGTTCGAGGCGTAGCCGGTTGCCGAAAGGACTTCCGGCGGCTCGCACTCGCCGAGCGGGCACGACTGGAACGATAGGTTGAACTGGTCGGTCTGAAAGAGGACTCCGGTGATCGTGAGCCGGTCGGTGGATCCGTCGGAGCCAGAGGCACGCACGTAGTGGCCCGTCACGGTGATGGAGGGCCCCTCGCAGGTGGCGCCCAGCAGTGTCACCGCCGTGAGCGCAGGGATGATCGGATTCGAGCGACGCACGCGCGTCCGCATGTCCTCTCCGACGTGTGACCCAGGGCCTTCCGTGCGCGATCCGCGCGCTGCGGCGAGATCGTGGTTCCGCCTCACCCCGCGGCGATACGTGGCGCGCAGCAGGGAGCGTGCCGAATGTAACGAATTGCAACGCTCGTGTGTTGGCGCCGTGTTGCACAGGCAACGAACCCGCGGTCGCAGACGCCGCAACTTTCGTTGCGGTTCGGCTGCCAACTTTTGGATGGGGGCAGGGGCGGCGAGCCGCAGCGGCGCAGAAGGACGCTGGCGCGCCAGCTTGCGAGATCAGCGACCTGGCGCATGCGACGCGTGCCAGCGCCGCAGCACCAGCCAGCCGGCCGTGTTCACGAGACCGAACATGACGAGGCCGAGCAAGCACGCGAGCAGCACCGAGGCGTAGACCCGCGCGGTCTGGAAGAGCCTGAGCCCCTCGGCCATCGAGAGCCCCAGCCCGCCGCCACTCCAATGCGTGGCGCCGGCGACGAAGTCACCCACGATCGCGCCGATGACCGCCAGCCCTGCGGCAATGCGCAGCCCGGTGAAGATGTCGGGAAGCGCCGCCGGCAAGCGCAGTCGCGCGAACGTGAACGCACGCCCCGCGCCATAGAGGCGAAAGAGATCGAGGAGTGCCGGCTCGGTCGAGAGCAGCCCGTTGAGCGTGTTCGCGATCACCGGGAACACCGACACGATGAACGCGGACGCCGCCACGGGTTTGAGCCCGGCGCCGAGCAGCACCACGAGAATCGGCGCCAGCGCCACGATCGGAACCGTCTGGAAGAACACCATGTACGGATAGAATGCGCGACGCACCCACGCGACCGTGGCGAGCCCGATGGCCGCGGTGATTCCGATCGCTGCACTCGCCGCGAAGCCGAGCAGCGCCGCGAGCCCCGTCATCCCGGCACGCGCCACGAGCTCGCTCCGCGCGAGCCAGCACTCGCGCAGCACCGCGCTCGGCAGCGGCAAGAGCATGCGATGGGCCGCGTCGAGAGGCAGCTCGCGCAGCGCCAGCTCCGAAGCGCCGCCCACGGCGAGCAGCAGCAGCGTGGGCGGCACGAGCGCCCCCAGCGTGTCCCGCGCGCGTTGCGTCACCGCGCCCCTCCCGCGAGCGAACCGCGCGAGAGCGCTGCCTGCACCTGCCCGACGAGCTCCGCGTAACGTGCGTTCGAGCGCAGCGCGGGCGCGCGCCGCTCCGGAAGCTCCATCACCCAGTCCGCGACCACCCGCGCCGGCCGCGCGCTCAGCACCAGCACCCGTCGCGCGAGATACACCGCCTCGGCGACCGAATGGGTGACGAAGACCAGCGTCAGCGGGGAGCGCTCCCAGAGCTCGCGAAGCTGCTGGTCGAGCCCGTGGCGCGTGATCTCGTCGACGGCGGCGAACGGCTCGTCCATGAGCA
>CAYUSL010000519.1:0-4554 GCA_964447125.1 uncultured bacterium
GAGCGACGCGCGAGGCCCGCGCTCACCGCTTGCGCTTCGATCCCGATCACGCGTGATTCCGGTCGCGCCCACGCGATCATCGAGAGCACCGAGCCCGAGCCGCAACCGAGATCGAGCGCCGTGTGCACCTCGCCTGCGCCCGCATGCTGGAGCGCGAACCATGCGGTGACGAGATCGTCGAGGCTGAAGCGGTGACCGCGCAGCTTCTGGAAGATCCGCCAATCGCCGCAGAGGTGGCAGAGGTCCTCGTCGGTAGCGGGCCAACCGTCGGCGCGATCGCCTGGACCAGCGGGCTTCGGTCCCGGTGCCACCCACCCCAGCGGACGGCGCGGTGCGCGAATGATGCCGCCACTCGCCGCGATGCGATCCACCGCCGCGGAATCGTGAGTCCGCGTCATGCGCCGCTCGATGGTCGCGGCCGCGCGGGAGCGCGGCCCTCCGAAGAGCGAGACACGTCGCCGGGGACACTGGGCGGGCGCGCGCCCGCTCCTACGGCGACGACCGAGATCGCGGCGATCGCCGTCACGGGTTGCGCGCGGACCCGGCCTCGCGTGCGAGCTGGGCGACGAGTGCCTTCGCGAGCCGCACATAGTCGGCGGGCTCGTTGTAGAGCTGCGCGGAGAGCCGCAGCAGTCGCTTCGGCCACGCTGGCCAGTTGTTCACGATCGTGTCGATATGATCGTCGTCGCGCAGCCGGCCCTGCAACGGATCCGTGCCCGATAGATCGACGTCCCGCGGACCCTGTGCGTCGGGAAGCGGAATCGCCGCCATCGAACCGAGCATCGATTCGTCGCACGGCGGCTCCACGCCGAGCGCATCGCACAGGACTCGCCGCCCTTCGACGACCAGCGCGTGGTTGCGTGCCCTGAGCGCCGGCCAGCCACCCGCGACCAGCGCCCCCAGAAAGCGCAATGCCTCAGGGACCGCGAGGAACGCCGTGGGATCGTCGGTGCCGAGCCAATCGAGCTCGAGTCGAAAGCGGCTGCGATCGGTGCGAGGCGAGTTGGCACCGTGGCTCACCACCAGCGGACGGAGCGTCGCTTGCCGGCTGCGCTCCACCCACAGAAATCCCGCACCTTTGGGTGCGCACAGCCATTTGTGGCAATTCCCCGTGTAGTACGCGGCACGCAGCGCGCCCAGATCGAGTGGCACCTGGCCAGGAGCATGAGCGCCGTCCACGAGCGTGGGGACTCCGCGCGCATCGAGCTCACGGATCAGCCGTTCGATGGGCAGCACCAGCGCCGTGGGGCTGGTGATGTGATCGAGAAGCGCGAGCCGCGTGCGTGGCGTGACGCGGCTCAGCACCGCTTCCACCACGGTGTCGGCGGTGGTGCCTGGAAACGGGATCGACGCCACGGTCACGCGCCCACCCGCGGCACCCACGATCTCGCGCGCCGCGTTCGCGCAGGCGTTGTACGCGTGATCGGTGATGAGGATCTCGTCGCTCGCGTGCCACGAGATCGAACGCAGCACCGTGCTCACCGCGGTGGTGGCGTTGTGCAAGAACGCGAGGTCGTCGGCGTCCGCACCAACGAACGTGGCCAGCTCTTCACGTGCTTCGTCGAGGAGATCGTCGAAGTCTCGCGCCATGAAACGCGACGGATCGCGCTCGAGCCGCTCCCGGAGCTCGGCTTGCGCGGCGAGGACGGCCTTCGGGCAGGCGCCGAACGAGCCGTGATTCAGGAACGTGAGCGTCCGATCGAGGCCCCAATGATTCGCGAAACCCGTTGCGATGGTCGCCGTCGCGGTCATGCCCTCGCCTTTCGCGACTCGCCGCCACGCGCGAGCGAGCGCGCCGCCGCATTCACGATCCACGCGCGCGGCGCATGTTTCGCGGCGAGGATCATCAGGTGATTCACCACGCCTGGAACGCACACGTCGTGTCCTCGCTCGTACGCGGCGAGACCACGCCGCACCACTGCCTCGGCGCCGAGCAACGAGAGCCGCGCTCGCAACCCACCGCGCTTCAAGTCGGGCACAGGCAGGCCGGCGGCCTTCTGGAAACCCGTTTGGACCGGGCCGGGGCAGAACGCCAGCATGCGCACACCGCTGCCGCGAAGCTCGCCGGCGAGCGCCGACGCGAAGCTCAACACGAACGCCTTGGTGGCCCCGTACGTCGTGAAGAAGGGGGCCGGCTGATGCCCAGCCGTGGACGAAACCTGAATCACCCCGCCGCGGCCACGCTCGACCATCTTGGGAAGAAAGTGCCACGTCAGCGCCAGCACGCTCTCGCAGTTGAGACGCACCATCTCGGTCTGGCGATCCAGCGAGCTGCGCGTGAAACGCGTCATCGCGCCGAAGCCCGCGTTGTTGATCAGGTGCTCGATGGGAACACCGAGAGCATCGACCGCGGCTGCAAGGCGCGCCGCACCACCCACGGCTCCCAGATCCTCGACCAGGACGTGCGTCTTGACGCCGTGCCGGTCGGCGAGCTCCGCCGCGAGCTTCTCGAGCTCGGCTCGCGAGCGCGCAGTGAGCACGAGATTGGTGCGGCGCGCGGCGAGCTGGCGCGCGAACTCGACACCCAGCCCCGACGACGCGCCCGTGACCAGCGCCCAGGTTCCCGCGAAGAGATCGTCCACGATTCGGCCCGGAGCTCCACCCTGCGTGGCTCGCGAGGCAAGCGCGAACGAGCCAGCGAGCAGCGCGCACTTCACCTAGCGCGCGAGCGCGGCGATCGGCAAACGCCGTCGCACGGCGCGTCACCCCCGGGGCGACGAGCCCATCGAGGGATGGCGCGGCTGCAGTCGAGATCGAAGAGAGCGCGGCGGTCGTGTCCGCCGCGCACAGGCTGCGATAGAGGCACGCGCCTTGAGGCGCGCCGACGAGCGCAGCGAGGCGACTTGGGGGTGGGCCCCGCTGCGGCTTTGCCGCAGCGGGCGGGGGTCTGGTTGAGACCCCCGAGGAAGCATCGGCAGGCTCGAAAAACTCGCTAGTGCGAGTTTTTCAGCAGCCCGCCGCCGCCGCGGCTCAGTGTCGGTCGTGACGACGCACGCGAACGGTGGGGGCGTCGTGGATGCCGAGGATCGCCGGCGATCCAAGCTCGTAAGCTCCACCGCGCCGGAGCGCACGCAGTCGGGGCGAGTGCGAGTGGAGGCGAGGGGCGGCACACACCTGCCCCGACTCCAGTTGCTCGACGCACTCGTCGCAGATCCCGGACGTGGGCCGGGTATCGAGCAGGGGCTCCTTCTGTCCCAGGAGGGCGCCACACCAGGCGCATTCGACGATCATCCGCAAGCCACCTTTCGGACCCGCGCGACCCCTGCCGGTCTGCGGTCCGAGCGGAACCAAAGCAAACGGCGGGCCCGGGATCAGCGTGCGGACGCCGAAACCGGGGCCCCAGAACCATTGGCATTTCTCGGGGCGGGGCCGAATCGGCCTGTTCCGAGTGGCACATTGCTGACGAATCGTCTCGGCCCGTCGGGGCTTCCTGACCGAGTGTGGGACATTCGACGGGACGACTTGGATCGCCGCGGCGGGACATCCGCCCGACCGTTCAGCGGGCGAGCGATGGCACGATCCAACCGCCGAAGACCCGTTCCAGCTCGCACGCCACAGCGATGGTGAGGTGATCGTTACCGTGCACCGCCGCCACCTGCACACCCAGCGGCACCCCATTGGCGTCGAGGCCGAGCGGCACCTGGGTGACCGGCAGCTCCATGACGTTGAGGATCGCCGTGTACGCCCAGCACACCGGCGGCGCCAGCGGAAACAGGTGGCGAGGCGCCACGCTCGCGTACGGCGGATAGAGCATCACACCGCTCGGCCCGATCAGATCCACCAACGACTCACGCAGCTCGGCGCCCAGCGCAGCGAGCTTGCGGGTGCGCCCCGGCGTCCACTTCGGCACCTTTTCGAGGAGCGCGAGCATGATCGCCGGCAGCGTGTGGTTCGAGCGACCGAGCGACCAGCGCACCAGCTCCACCCACGCATTCACCGCGATGCCGTTGCCGAGCATCGTGGCGAAGTCGCTGCCGCCACCGGTGGAAAGCATCGCCGACCAGATTTCCAGCGATTGCTTGAGCCGCGGCACGTGCTCCCACTCCACGCGCGCACCGCGGGCAGCGAGCGCCTCGGCGACGCGTCGTTGCGCCTGGCGCAGATCGTTGCTCACCGGGATCAGCCCGTTGTCCTCGATGCTCACCACGCGCAAGCCGTCGAGCCGCACGCTGGCCGGATCACCGAGCTGCCGCTCGATGCAACCGCCGTCGATCCCGTCGGGACCGGCGAGGATGCGCACCAGCGGCATGAGGTCTTCGGCGCGGCGCGCCAGCGGACCGGTGGTGCAGTAGCGACGCACCTCGCCCTCGGGCATCGGAAACTGGCCCGAGTTGGGGATGAGGCCGCCGGTGGGCTTGTGACCGAAGACGCCGTTGAAGAAGGCCGGCATGCGGATCGAACCACCCACGTCCGAGCCCAGACCGAACGGCGCGCCGCCGGCGCCCACGATGGCACCCTCTCCGCCCGAGCTGCCGCCCACGGTGCGGCGCGGATCGTAAGGGTTGTTGGAGCGGCCGTAGACGCGGTTGTTCGACTCCATCCACATGCAGAGCT
>CAYUSL010000520.1:0-2622 GCA_964447125.1 uncultured bacterium
ATCTTGCCGAAGAAGAGGTCGCCGCCGTCGTTGGCGTGCTCGTTGTCCCAGATCATCACCGCGCGGCCGAGACGGCGCGTCACGTCGGCGAGGTCCGCTGCGGCGAGGGTGGGCGAGAGCGTGTCGGTGCCCGTCCACATCACTTCGATCGCAGGATCGAGGGCAGCGAGCGCGTCGAGGTAGCCGTTGCCGTCGGCGAAACGGTGCTGGCGCTCGGTCGAGTACACGGTGGGCACGAGCGCGAGCGACACGCGCTCGCCGGCGGCGGCTTGGAGCGCGTCGAGAAGCGTGTTGGCGAGATCGCAATGCTCGGCGCCGAGCTCCGCATCCACGGGTCTTTCGAGCGCGTCCTCGATGTCGTCGAGAAGCAGCGTGAAGTCGCGGAAGCCGCGGGCCACGAACGGCTCGAGCTTTCGCACCAGCGCCCTGCGGTCTTCGGGATCGGACGCGACGATGTCGAGGCCGGGACTGATCCCCATCGACACCGTGACACCCACGCGCGCGCCCAGCGCCCGAAGCTCGGAGAAGCGCGCGAGCGCCGCGTCGTCGTACGGCGTGCGCCATTCGGCTCGGTGAAGAGGATCGTTCTTGGGTGCGTAGACGTAGTGGCCGAGGCCGGCGGTGGCGAGGCGCACGATCATCTCGCGGCGCTCGGCGTGGTACCACGGCCTGCCGTAAAAACCTTCCACGGTGCCGCTCAGCGCGGCGGTGGCCGGCGCGCGCGCCGGGAGCGCGGCGAAGATCTGCGTGCCCGCGCTGCCGTCCTCGGCGATGGGTATGGCCGCGGCGAGCGCAGCGTGGGCGGGAAGCGTGATCTCGCGCACCAAGCCCGCGCGCGACTGCGCCACGCGATTCGCAGCCGTGAGCGGTTCGTCGGCGGCGTCGAGGAAGTGGACGTCCACGTGGTGGGGCGCCGGGCCGTCGGCGGCGCTCCACACGAGGCGCACGCCACCCGGGGCAACGCTCGCGAGGTCGGCGCGCAGATCGACGATCCGCGGCGGCGCCGTGACGGGCGCTGCGAACACACCGAGCTCGGCAAGCGCGGGCTTACCTGCGCCGTCGACGGCGAGCGTCACACAGCTCGCCGTCACCGGTGGATCGACCAACAGCTCGTCGGTGGGCCGCTCCCATGTGATCTCGCGCAACAGCGCGCCACCGCAGCCGTCGAGGAAGCGGAGCCGCGGCGCACGCGCGGGTGCAGTGCTCCACGTGGGACGTAACCGCGCGAGCGTCGGCGCCTGGCCAATCCCGGAAAGGAGGTCGAGGCTCAACGTGGCGCCGTCGTGCGGCACCTTCCACGCGGTCGCGGTGTCTCCGTCGCGCACCGTTGCCGGTGCGTCGTCGCTCTCTCGCGGCCACAGGCCGAAGACGGTGCTACGCGTTCCGCTCGCCGTGACCCGCGCCCAGGGAGCGAGATCGAGGGGCTCGGCGGCGTGCGCAGTACTTGCCACCCACAGCGCGAGAATCACCGACCGCGTGCGCCCCACGTTGCGCTCCGCTTCAGTGGCCGGGGTCGGCTCCACCGAGGCACTGCGCCACTTCCAGCTCGCGTCCTGCTTTCACCGCCTGGTACTTGGTCCAGAAGAGATCGTCGATCTTCTTCAGGTCCTTTCGCTCCTTGGGATCGCGGTAGCGACGCAGATGACCCGGACCACCGTTGTAGATGGCGTAGGTGGAGCGCGCCAGGTTGTCGACGTTGCCAGTGGCGCTGTGCTCGCCCTTCTTCACCGCGTAATCGGCGAGATAGTGGATGAGGATCTCGGCGCCGGCGCGGGCGTTGTACGCGACGTCCGAGACGAGCCCCTTGAGGTCGTAGACGCCGCGCCACACGGCCTTGTTGATCTGCATCAGCCCCACCGAGCCCACAGCCGACTCGATCGGCTTCACGCGCCCGCCATCCTTCACCCACTGGCGCCAGCAGCTCTCCTGCCACGCGGTGGCGTAGACCGCGCGCTTGTAGACCTCGGCGAAGGGCGGGTCGAGCTTCCTCGACTCCAGCGTGCGCGCGCCGATTTGCTGGAGCAGCTCGCGCATCACCGGCAGGTACTGGTCGAGGTCGGCAGGACCGGGGACCCATTGATGCAGTCGCTTCCCGAGCGCCGAGTCCGGACCGTCGGCGGCATTCGCGGTGGCGACGAAGAAGCGCGTCAGCCACGCGAGCGGCGTGTCCTCGGGATAATCGTCGGGCGGATCGATGGCGGGGCCGAAGCCGAAGAGCTGGCGCAACTGCGGATCGACGTCGGTCGAGTAGACGAGCGGGTCTCCCTCGTCCTGTGGTCCCACGATCCGCGCCATGCGCCGGAGCCCGTCCGCCGAGAGATCGAGCGGGCTATCCGGTCCCAGCTCGTCGAGGGCTTTGAGCGCGTCGGCCGCCGCCACGAAGCTCAGGTACTGAAGTCCGGATTGACCGGGAAGCGTGTTCACCATGCGATGCAAGACCGGCGCGAGACGCTCCCAGCTCTTCACGAAGAGCTGGCGCACTGGATCCGGCTGGCCGGGCTCGGTGGGCCGCAGCGCTTCGAGGAGATCGAGGCGGGCGTCGATCAACACCCCGAAGAGATCGGCGCGCAGCTCTTCCGCTTCCGCTGGCGGCGCGTCGATGGCGGTGCGCTTCACCAGGTA
>CAYUSL010000520.1:2722-4552 GCA_964447125.1 uncultured bacterium
GCGCCGCGCGCCAGATCCCAGAGCGTCCCGGCGATTCCCTTCTCGCCCTTCTCGTCGAAGATGCGCGTCTCCACCACGCGAAACCGCACCACCGCGCCTGCGGGGTCGATCGAGGCTTCCTCGAAGAGCACCAAGTTGCCCTTCCACTCGAGGGGCAGCGCGCAATACCCGAGCGCTGGAGTGGCGGCGCGGGCCTCGGCGTGCGTGGTGATGCGCAGGCGACCCTCGAAGGTGTCCACGTGCGGGTCGGTGAGCACCAGCGTGTTGCACTCGCTCTCGTCCCGCCACACGTCCATGGCCGGGCCGGGCTGGGTGAAGAGCTGCTGCACGAGGTGCTGGCGCACCAGCGCGTGATCGAAGAGGATCGGCACCCGCACTTCGCTGGCGCGGGCGGTGCTCGCCGCGAGCGCAGCCGCGAACACCGCGGCCCACCAAATCGCCACCTCGCCCACGGGTCGCGCTCGATTCACAGGACCTCCCCACCGTCGCAAAGCGCGGCGAATATAGCCCGCCTCCCATTCCGGCCGGGATGCGCACACCCGGCCGACTTGGGCGAGAAAAGAGCCCGATGATCCCCTCGGAACCCACGCCGCCAGCGCCGCTTCGACCCGCTCGCCCTTCGTTCGCCGAGGCGTTTCGCTTCTGGCTGTGGCTGGGTTTCGTGAGCTTCGGCGGGCCGGCGGGCCAGATTGCGCTGATGCACGAAGAGTTGGTCACGCGGAAGCGTTGGATCGACGAAGCGCGCTTCCTCCACGCGCTCAGCTTCTGCACGCTCCTGCCTGGGCCCGAGGCGCAGCAGCTCGCGACCTATTGCGGCTGGCTGCTTCACGGCACGCCGGGCGGAATCGTGGCGGGTGCGCTGTTCGTGGTGCCGTCGATCTTTCTTCTGTGGGCGCTGAGCCTGGTGTACGCGCTCTACGGCAAGGTGCCGCTGGTGGCCGCGATGTTCGACGGCCTCAAGCCGATGGTGCTGGAGATCGTGGCGCACGCGGTGCTGCGCATCGGCAAGAAGGCGCTGCCCAATCGCATGGCGTGGGCGCTCGCGGGGCTCGCGTTCGTGCTCATCTACTTCGCGAAGGTGCCATTCCCGCTCATCATCGGCGGCGCCGCACTGGTGGGCTTCCTGGGCGGGCGCGCGCATCCCGAGCTCTTCGCTTCCAAGGACCCGCACGCCAACGCGAGCGGAGACGAGAGCGTCGAGCTGCCGGAGCGCGCGCTGGCCGCGAATCCGTGGAGTCGCCTGGCACGCGTGGTCGCTATCTGTGTACTGCTTTGGTGGCTGCCGGTGATCGCCACAGGGCTCGCGTTCGGCTCGCAGAGCACCTTCGTGAGCTTGGGGGTCTTCTTCAGCAAGGCGGCGATGGTCACGTTCGGCGGTGCCTACGCCGTGCTGCCGTACGTGGCACAGCAGGCGGTGGAGCATTTCGGTTGGCTCGCGCCGAGCCAGATGATCGACGGGTTGGCGCTCGCCGAGACCACTCCCGGGCCGCTCATCATGGTGGTGCAGTTCGTGGGGTTTCTGGCTGCGTTCCACCATCCCGGTGCCTTGGCGCCGTGGGTGGCGGGGACACTGGGAGCGCTCATCACCACGTGGGTCACGTTCCTGCCGTGCTTCCTGTGGATCTTCGCGGGAGCGCCGCACGTGGAACAGCTTCGCCAGGTGCGCGCACTGCGGAACGCGCTCACGGCGGTCACCGCCGCGGTGGTGGGCGTGGTGCTCAACCTCGCCGTGTGGTTCGGCATGCACACGATCTTTCCCGAGCGCGGCGGTGTCGATTTCTTCGCGCTGGCGCTCGCGGCGGGCACGTTCTACGGCATGATGCGCTGGAA
>CAYUSL010000521.1:0-4551 GCA_964447125.1 uncultured bacterium
TCGAGGCTGAGCACGTTCGTCTGGCGCTTGAACTCGCTGACCGCCGCCTCGCCCTCGCGCAGCTTGCGCTCGGCGTTCACCACCTGGTCGCGCGCGAACTCGAACGAGATGTCGGCGTCCTTGGTGTCCATCTTGCGCAAACGCGTGATCACCTCGTCGGTGAGCGAGTTCGCGATCTTGGCGGCCAGCACCGGATCGTCCAGCCACACGCCCACGCTCATCACCTCGGTCTCGAGGCCGACCGAGCTGATGTCGAGCACGTCGTCGGTGAACTCGTCTACCGCCTCGGCAAACCAGGCGCGCTGCGACGGCTGCAGGATTCCCAGCTTGATCAGCGGCCACTTCACCGCCTTGATCGGGGCCTTCAGCACGGCCTTGTACCAATACATGAAGACGTCGCGGAACTCGGTGGGCTCTTCCTTGAGCTTGCGGCGCCGCTCATCCAGGCCGTTTTCCTTCACCATCTGGACGGCGATCTCTTGAGCGATCGCCACCTCGACGATGTTGCTGGTCGGCGAGTAGAGGCTGATCGGCATCTGCGGCGTCTCGAGGTCGCCGAAGAAGCGGATCGACTGCTTGGGATTCTTGTGCACCCACACCTTGGCGGACGCCTCGTAGAGCGGCGTCTCTAGGTAGGTCGCGAAGAGAATGGAACCGAGCGTCACCACGAACGTGGCGAGCACGGTCCACTTCCTTTTGAACAGCACGAACAGGAAGTTGTAGAAGCTACTCTCGTAGCTCGGCCCACCGCTCGGTGCGTTCACGCGTTCGACCCCCTGGCGGACGCCATCACACCCACTCGTGGAGGAACTCGGGCACGAAATGCCGCTGCCGGCTGATCACCGCACCCACCACCTGAGCACCCATCGCGACCAGTTGGCGCTTGCTGCGCTCCACGGCGGCGATCTGGGTGTGATTGGCCTGGATCACCATCACGGTTCCGTCGGCCTTGGTGGCCAGCACGCGCGCGTCCGAATACGGCAGAATTGGGCTGGCATCGAAGATCGCCACGTCGAAGCGCTCGCGTGCGAACGCCAGGAGCTGTGCCAGGCGATCGCCCTCCAAGAGCCGCGTCGGATTGCCGTAAGGGCGACCGGCCGGCAAGACAGACAGATCGGGGATCGGCGACGGCTTGAGTGATTCCTCGAAGTCGCCGCTTCCGACCAGAAGGTCCGTGAGCCCGGGATCGCGAGGGATCCGGAAAATGCGGTGCAGCGCCGGGCGGTGGAAGGCGGCATCGATCAACAACACGCGGTGACTGCCATCGGCGGCGTAGGCGATCGCCAGGTTGCTCGCCACGGTGCTGGTGCCATCGGCGTGCTTGGCGCTGGTGACGACGATGACGCGCAGCGGCTTCTGCGCGCGGCCGATCGCGAGGTTGGTCTTGAGCTTGATGAACTCTTCCGCGACGTCGTCGGGCACTCGAAACCGCGGCGGGATCGTCGCCGGTTGGACGAGGGCCGCATCTCTCGTGAGACCTGCCGGGGCCAGCGCACTCGTCCCCGTACCCGACCCGGTCCCCTCCCGGAGGCTCTTCTCCAGGACCTCGAAGTTCTTGCTCATGACTGAACGATGTCCTCGCCCCGTTGGCTGAAGCGCTTCAGTTGGGCGACGAAATCACCTGGGTCTGCGTCTCGACTTTGCCGATTGGGTACGTGAACGCGAACGCCGACGTCACCCACCGCGGCACGATCCGGTTCAAGTACTGATCGACGTACACGTTCGCCTGCGCGATGAACGTCTTCGGCACGTAAATGACGTCGCGATCCTCCAGCGTCACGTCGGCCGAACGTCCCTCGAGCACCTGCTCCACGTTCACCGTCAGCACCTGGTGCTCGGCCGCATAGAGACGCCGCAGAACCAGCACGCTCTCGGTATTCCCCGTGTCGCGAATGCCGCCAGCCTCGTAAAGCGCCTGCACGACCGTCATGCCCGGCGTCATCTCGAGCATCTTCGGCAACGCCACCTCGCCACCGACGTAGATCGATTGTCCCTTGCCTGCGGCGGCGAAGCTCTTGAGCGTCACCGTGATGTCTTCGCGATCCACGAGCTGCTCGTAGCGCTTGGTCAGGTAGTACCAGAGTTGCATCGGCGTGAGCCCGGCAGCTTGGACGTCGTGCACCATCTGCAGCGTGATCTTGCCGTCCGGCCGCACCGGGGCCGTGGCGTTGAAGTACGGGTGGTAGAGAAAGCGCACTTCGATCTGGTCGCCAGGCTGGATCACGTAGGTCTGCGGCGTGGCGCCGTTGCCGTTTCCGCCGGCGTCCGCACGCTCGACCGGCGCGCCGGCCGGCTGCGTCGCGACCGCCTGCGGGGCGCCCTTGGGTGACAGCTTCGGTGCTTGGGCGACGTCCGCACCTGCCGGGCTGGTCTGAGCGGGACTCACGTCCGCGGCGCAACCACTCAACGCAACGACCAAGCCCAGCAACGACGCGATCGCCCAGACGCCTGCCGCGGCGATCGCTCTCGGTCTGCGGGCGGCGCTCGACGGTGAGCGCCTGCGATTCATATCGACGGAACGAGGTGTCCTCGGCATCCGAAGGCTCCAACCCGTCACTTCACCAACAACTTGAACACCAAGTCCATCAGCTTCATGATCAGCGGGCCGAGCACCACGATTGCCGCAGCGCATCCGACCACGCCGAAGGTGAATTTGGCCACCGCGCGCATCGGTCCTCTGCCTTCGAACCTTCACCTGGCTCTCGACTGCTGGGGCTCGAAGTGGCACGGGTATACCGGAACTCGTTGCGGCGGGTCAAGGGAAAACGGAAGGAATCTCAGGACTTCGCGGCAACCTTGGAGATCGCGCTCGAAATCCCGCGCAGCGAAGGCTACGCCAGTGCGACCACTCACCCCCAGTGCTGGATCCCAATCGCCGAGAGGTCCAGCCGCATGGCGTGCGCCGCGAGTACCTCGGATGCGAATGCTCGGGAGCGTGCCGAGATCGAGCTGATCGCCCACGAGAGTGCCGGTCGCGGCGAGCGTGCCCGCAGCCAACTCGAGCACGCCCAGGGCACCCCACACGATGCGGGTCACCCGCCACGGGGACAGCGCGTGGTACGTGCGCAGCACACGACTTTGGGCATCCACGAACGCAGCGTCGATCGCGAAGCGCATTCCAACCGTGTGGATGCTGGAGCAAGGTCGAATCCACAATCCCGCACCCACCGCGAGCCCGGCCCGCCCCAAGAGCCCCCTCATCCGCGCTGACAACGACTCGGCGACCTCGAGGTTGTGCACCAGCGCCACACCGCGGGTCAGGTTGAAGACCGCGACCGAACCGTCGCTCACACCCGCCTCACGGTCCACCCACGAGTGGCGCCAGACCGCGCTGCAGCTGCAGAAAAGCGGGGCCGAGCACCACGAGCAACATCGCCGGCAGCAAGAAGAGCGCGAGCGGGAAGATCATCTTCACGGAGGCTTGCGAGGCCTCCGTCTCGGCGCGCTGCAATCGTCGCGTGCGGCTGGTGTCCGCAGCGGTGCGCAAGACGTCGCCGATTCCCATTCCGAGCCGCTCCGTCTGATTGAGCAACGTGACGACGTTGCTCAGCTCGGGGACTCCGCAACGCGAGGCGAGCGCCTGAAGTGCCTCCGCGCGGCCACGGCCTGCTTGGATCTGACGGCTCGTCAGCACCAGCTCGCGACCCAGCACCGAGCGGCGCTTGCCGAGCTCCTCGCCCACTCGGGTCATCGCCGGCTCCATGCCCAAGCCAGCGTCGAGGCAGATCTTCATGAGGTCGAGCGCGTCCGGCAAAGTGCGGGCGATCTCGGCTTGGCGCTCGCGCTCTCGCGCGCGCAGCCAGAAGATCGGCAGCACCGCGCCTGCCGCCGGCGCCGCGACCATCCACAGCGCTTGGAGCGCGGGTGCAAGCCCCGATCCGGGAATGCCGAGCCCGGCGATCACCAGACCGAGAAACCCGCCCAGCACCATCAACCCGAAGAAGCCGTCGACGTGCTCCGGACGCTGATAGCCCGCATGGACCAGCACCGGCTGATAGCGCTGAGCCAAACCGGGTGCTCGTGGCGTCCAGCGTGCGAGGCGGACCAGAAAATCCTCGCCGCCTCCATGGACGCCGTTCGTGCCGTTCGTCGCGACCGGCTCGGCGGTCGTGCCGCCCCGCCGCACCAGCGCGTGGAACGCCTGCAAGCCGGTGAAGAGCGCCAGGCCCGCGAGGAGGCTCACCGAAGCGGCAACAGACGTATCCATGGCGCCCTCTCGTCGCTCACACGTTCACGGCCAAGATCCAGCGGATCACGACCCAGCCCACGAGCCACCCGCCCAGCGCGAGCGCCAGCAGCGCGTGTCCCGCAGGGTCGGTGAAGAGCACCGCCAGATACATCGGACGAATCACGTAGAGGATCGTCGCGAACAGCACGGGCAGCGCGATCAACACTTTCGCCGAAAGCCGCGCCTGCGCCGTGTACGCACGCACCTGGCCCTGGATTCGGAAGCGGGCCCGGATCGTCTGACCCAAGATGGCGAGGACTTCCGGCAAGTTGCCGCCGACCTCTTTCTGAACCGCGATCGACGTCACCAGCATCTGCACGTCG
>CAYUSL010000522.1:0-4523 GCA_964447125.1 uncultured bacterium
CGCTGATCGCGGTGGTGCTCGCGGCGAGCACCGTGTGCGCGGCGCCCGAGGCTCGGGCGCAATGGCTCGATGCGCAACAGGGTGGAGACATCGCGTACTTCGCGTTCACGACGCCGCCGCGCATCGAGCGCTACGACCTAGCGAGTGCCGCCTGGCTGGCGTCGATCGCGTTGCCGGCGGTTCCCACGGCGTTCACCGTCGATGGCGCTGGCCTCTACGTAGCGTTCGGCCGGCGCATCTCGCGCTTCTCGCTGGCTGGCACCGGCGAGGCACACATTCGGAACACCAGTACCGACGTCACGTCGCTGCTCACATCCGGCGCAGCGCTATTCATCGCGTCCGACGTCTACACGAGCGTGAACAAGCTCGACGGCGCGCAGCTCGATTCCGAAGATTGGGACTGGCCGCTGATCGGGCTCAGCATCTCGCGGACCTACGGTCGCATCTTCGGGCGCGCAGGAACGACCGACTACGTCGAGGCCTTCGACGTCCTGCCCGACGGAACCCTCGGTGAGCTGCGGTCGACGCCCTACCGGGACCCAGACCCGAACGCGACCCGGACTTGGACTTTCCCCGGAGACGCGCGCATGGTCGACAGCTCGGGGGACATCTACAACGAGGATCTGACCTTCGCGACGAGTTTCCCGACGCGGATCGACGACGTCGCCTTCTACTTCGATCTACCGGTGGTGCTCTTCGACGGTGTGGTCTCGATGTATTCGAACGCATTCGTCTGGACCGGAAGCACCGTGCCCGCGACGCGGCCCGCGAAGCTTTTCGTCCACGGCGAGACGATCTTCGCTTTCGCTCACGGTGCCTCGGGTTTCACCGTCGAGCTCATCCCCGTGGCTTCGCTCCATCCGGGAGCTCCCAACGCTCCCGTGGATCCGCATCGCATCCCCTACGATCCCGAGAACGTGTTTCGCGATGGCGATACGATCTACCTGGTGAGCCGGTCGCTGCTCAGCATCTTCCGGTGGTCGATCTCCCAGCAGGAGTACCTGGAGACGATCCCCCTCGCCCACGCACCGAAGTTCGTGACCTACGCCCCCGGAACTCAGACGTTCTACTCGTCGTATTACGGCAATGCCGTCACGCAGATGGCCGTCGCCGACCAGATCGAGCTGCCGTTCGTCACGGCGCCACCCGAGGTGTGCGGCCTGTCGATGGCGTCCACGTTCGTGTTCGTGTGCGCGGGCCTGAGCAACTGGGGGACCCACTACACCTACACGCATCAGGGTGTGCTCGTGGGGCTGAAGGACACGACGTACCGTGCCGACGAATACGTCTGGAACGAGACCAAACGACGGATGTACTTCCGCAGCAACTCCGGAAGTCCCCAGGACGTTTTCTGGCAAGCGGTCAACGCACAGGGATCGTTCGGGGTGCGTTTCGAATCGCCCTATCACGACAGCACCGGCATGAACGAGCCCGTGCGAGTCGCGCCGGACGGTTCGCGGGTCGTGCTGGGTTCCGGGTGGGTGTTCGATGGCACCACGCTCGTACACGTCGCCACGCTCGCGAATACGATCTCGGACGCGGCGTGGGGCGGCGGCTCGCTATTCACCTTGCATCCCCTCGGCTCCGACGCGGAGATGCAGAAGTGGAGCGCGGGGTATGCGGTGGTGGGGACGCGGAAGGTCACGGGTACTCCACGCTGGCTCGTGCCCTACGACCAAGGCGTCGTCGCGATCAGCCGCGCGATCGGCGTACCACGCTTCACCCGCACGGATTTCGACCTGGCGATGCCGGATGCGGACGGCGATGGCGTCAGCGACCCCGTCGACAACTGCCCGGCGCTGCCGAACCCGGAGCAGGGCGACTCGGACGGTGACGGTCTCGGCAACGCGTGTGATCCGAATTCGTGCGGCACGATCGCCGCAGCGGCGGGGCGGAAGGTGAGCACGTCGCCACCTTTCGTGTTGATCCTGGTCGGGCTCACCCTCGTGCGTCGGCGTGTTCGGAAGCTCGCCATTCGAGCTCCCGTCGCCGAGGTCGTGCCCGCGGCTTTCAAGTCGAGCTTCGTCCCCAATCAGGTCAGCGCCGACATCTTCCCCTACGAACCGCTCTTCTGAGTCGGTGGCGTGACTGCCGGTGGTCGCCACCGACGGATCGGTGGCGAGCCCGCGAGTCGAGAGCGTTTCGCCCGGAGGTGTGTCGATTGCCCGAGGCCCCCGGGCGAAGCGGCCTTCCGCCGCGCGCGGATCGACTGGGATCGACCGAATGTGTTAGGTGTTTCTTACGAGTCACAGTTCGAGATGAGGCTTGTCGGCGATGCCGCGGTCGCGCCTCTACTTACTGACGTCGCTGGCACTGCTCGCCGCGTCGGCGCGGGCGGGTGCCGCGTGGATCGACGCGCGTGAGCAGGACGGCGTCGCGTACTTCGCGTTCGCTGAGCCACCACGGATCGAACGCTACGATCTGGCGGCAGGGAGCTGGGAGCCGCCGATCTCGCTCGCCGACCCGCCGACGGCGTTCACCGTGGACGCAGACGGGCTCTATGTCGCGTTCGGTCACCGGGTTTCCCGGTTTGCCCTGGCGGGATCCGTCGAAGTCCCGCTGTTCACGGCGACCGCCGACGTCACGTCGCTGCTCACGCGCGGTGCGTTTCTCTACGTGGACGCCGACGCCTACCACAGTGTGAACAAGCTCACCGGCGTTCCGGTCGATTCGAGATCCTTCACCCGCAACCTCTCGGGCAACAGCATCTCGCGCGAGTTCGGCAAGATCTTCGGGCGGACCACGTCCTCAAACCCGCCGAACATCGTCCAGGTCGGACTCCGTGACGACGGCACGCTCGGTGCCCAGTCCGTCGGGCCGTACGCGGGCAAGTACCCGGACGCGCTGCGGACGTGGACGTTCCCGGGTGGCGGACGCGTCGCCGACTCGGCGGGTCACGTCTACAACGAGGACCTGACGCACAGCACGAGCTTCGCCACGCCGATCGACGATTTGTCCTTCTACGTCGACCTACCGATCGTGCTGAACGACGGGATCTTGACGAGCTATTCGAACGCGTTCGTCATGACCGGCGTCTACCCGCTCGCCACGCCGGCCACGGCGGTCTTCGTCCACGACGACTCGGTTTTCGCCTTTGGCAACGGCGCTGGCGAGATCACGACGGAAATCGTTCCCATCGCGGCGCTCGCACCCGGTGCGACGAACGCCCCGGTGGATCCTCACGGTATCGCCTACGACCCGGAAGACGTGTTCCGGCACGGCGACACCCTCTATGTCGTCAGCCGCATGCTGCTCAGCATCTTTCGCTGGTCGATCAGCCAGCAGATCTACGGCGAGACGATCCGTTTGGCGCACGCGCCGATGCACGTCGGGTACGCGGCGCCAACCCAGACCTTCTACCTGACGTACGCCTCGAACACGATCACGCAGCTTCCGTTGGCGGGCGAGGTCGAGTCCCCGTTCGCGGTGGGGCCGCTCGCAAACCTGTGCGGGATCACCACCGCAGATGCGTTCGTGTTCGTGTGCGCGGGAGAGGAAGTCAACAGTTGGAAGACGCACGTCAGCTACTCGCCGAACGGTGTCCTCATCAACCAGAAGAGCCTCACGCACTACTCGAGCGAGTACGTCTGGAGCGCGGCGAACCGAAAGGTTTACTTCATGTCGGACAACTCGAGCCCGCGCGATCTGGCATGGGAGGACGTCGGCGCGGACGGCTCGATCGGAACCAAGAAGGAATCGCCGTATCACGACAGCGCTGCCTGGGTGCATCCCATCCGTGTGTCGCCCGACGGCTCGCTGGTGTTGGT
Organism: uncultured bacterium; assembly: GCA_964447125.1. Classification (GTDB taxonomy): domain Bacteria; phylum JADJOY01; class JADJOY01; order JADJOY01; family JADJOY01; genus JADJOY01. Next base: position 3,768 of record CAYUSL010000522.1, read on the forward strand.
CGGCACCGGCCGGCTCTTCGACGCGCTTGCGCTCACGCAGGTCGACACGCTCTCCAACGACATCGTCGATGCAGCGTGGATCGGCAGCACGCTCTTCACGCTGCGCACCTCGGGCTCCGACGGGAAGATGCAGAAGTGGGGAGGCAACAACTACGACATCCTCGCGGAGCGGACCATCGCCGGCACGCCGCGCTGGTTGATCGCATTCGACGATGGGCTCGTCGCCATCAGTCGCGGAACGGGTGCGCCGCTCTTCACGCGAACGGATCCGACGCTCGCGATGCCGGATGCGGACGACGATGGAATTCAAGACGCCGTCGACAACTGCCCCGCAACCCCCAATCTCGATCAGACCGACACGGATGGCGACGGGCTGGGCAACGCGTGCGACGCGGCCGCGTGTGGCTCCATTCCCACGCAGAGGGGCCGACGAGCGAGCGCGCTCGTGCCGCTCGCCACGGTGCTGCTCGTCGTGCTGAGCGCACGCCGTTGGAGCGCGAGGCGCGTGGGATGAGCATCCGCGCGGCGCTCGCCTGGCCCTGGCTGGCATTGCTTTCGTCTCTGGCCAGCGTCTCCCCGGCGCGCACCCAGTGGCTGGATGCGCAGCAGGTTGGGGACGTCGCCTACTTTGCGTTCACCAACCCGCCGCGAATCGAGCGCTACGACCTCGCGGCGCAGGGCTGGCTCGCCGCGCTGCCACTCGAAGGTGTGCCGACTTCGTTCACGGTCGATGCGGATGGGCTCTACGTGGCGTTC
>CAYUSL010000523.1:0-2405 GCA_964447125.1 uncultured bacterium
CCCGGGTGCTCGGCGGCGAGCCGGCGGTCGATGGCGATCATGGCCTTCTTGATGAGGTCGGCGGCGGTGCCTTGGATGGGCGTGTTGAGCGCCATTCGCTCGGCTTGCGCACGCTCGACCTGACTGCCGCTGGTGAGATCACCGAGCCGGCGCCGGCGGCCGAGCAGCGTTTCCACGTAGCCCTTCTCGCGGGCGGTGGCGATGGTGCTCGCCTGATACGCCGCCACCTCGGGGAAGCGCTCCGCGTAGCGGTGCAGGTATTCCTTGGCCTCGGTGCGCGAGATGCCGGTGGTCTGGGCGAGCCCGTGTGCGCCTTGGCCGTAGAGGATCCCGAAGTTCACGGCCTTGGCAATGCGGCGCTGGTCCTTGTCCACGCTCTCGACCGGCACGCCGAAGATTCCGGCAGCCGTCTGGGTGTGGACGTCGATGCCTGCGGCGAAGGCGTCGGCGAAGCCGCCCTTGCCGCCCACCAGGTGGGCGAGCACGCGTAGCTCCACCTGCGAATAGTCCGCCGCGAGCAACAGCCGCCCAGGCGGCGCGCAGAACGCGTGGCGGATGCGGCGTCCCTCGGCGGTGCGGATCGGGATGTTCTGAAGGTTGGGATCGGAGGACGAGAGCCGGCCGGTGGCAGCCGTGGTCTGCGAGTAGCTGGTGTGGATGCGGCCGGTGCGCGGGTTGACCAGCGTGGGTAGCGTGTCGACGTAGGTGTTCTTGAGCTTCACCAGCGAGCGGTAGTCGAGGATCGCCTGGGGCAGTGGATGCTGCACGGCGAGCTCGGAGAGCACCGCCTCGTCGGTCGAGGCGCCCGTCTTGGTCTTCTTGAGTACCGGCAACTGCAGCTTGTCGAAGAGGATCTCGCGGAGCTGCGGCACCGAGCCGATGGAGAACTTGGTTCCCGCGGCGCGGTAGCACGCCTCCTCGGCGTCGCCGATCCGGCGATCCAGCTCTCGCGACAGCTCACTCAGCCCCTTGCGATCGACGGCGATCCCGTTCGACTCCATCCGCGCCAGCACCGGGATGAGCGGCACTTCCAGCTCGCGATAGAGACCTTCGAGCCCCTCGCTCGCGAGCCGCGGTGCGAGCCGCTTCTCCAGGAGCCACGTGACGTGCGCGTCCTCGGCGGAGTAGTCGCGCGCCTGCTCGACAGGCACCGACGCGAAGGTCTCGCCCTTCGCCACCGTTTGCTCGAACGTGATCATGCGGTGCTGGAGGTGCACCAGCGCCAGGTCGTCGAGGTTGTGCGAGCGCCGCTCCGGGCTGAGCAGGTAGTCGGCGAGCAGCGTGTCGCCGTCGATGCCTTGCACCTCCACTCCGTGGGTGCCGAGGACTTCGACGTCGTATTTGAGGTTCTGCCCGAATTTGCCCTTGCGTGGGTCTTCGAGGAACGGGCCTACCGCGGCTCGCACCACGTCCCACGAGAGCTGCGGTGGGCAGCCCAGGTAATGGTGCGCCACGGGGACGTACCACGCGATGCGGTCGTCGCAGCAAAACGAGAGCCCCACGAGCTCGGCTTCCAGCGCGCGCAGCGACGTGGTCTCGGTGTCCACGGCGAAGCGCTTCGCGGCGCGTAACTCCTTCACCAGCTCGGCGAGGTCCTCCTCGCTGGTGACGAGGCGATAGGCACTGCGGTCGATGGCCACCATCTCGCCGCCGAACTCCCGCAACAACCCCCGGAACTCGAGCTCGGTGAAGAGCGGCCGTGCTCGCTCGACCGGCGGCGGAAACTCGAGCGCCAGCTCCGCGAGCTTCGCTTCCACGGGCGCGTCGGCGTCGACGGTGGCGAGCTCGAGCGAGAGATACGCGTTGTCACGATCGGTCTCGAGCTTCTTGCGCATTCCTGCCGGCTCGACGTGCTCCAGGTTCGCGTACACGTCGGCGAGGCTGCCCCATTTGGCGAGCAGCGCCTTCACGCCTTTCTCGCCGATGCCTTTGACGCCCGGGATGTTGTCGGAGGTGTCGCCCCAGATCGCCAGCGCGTCGGGGACCCGCTCGGGTGCGCACCCGAACTTCTCGAGCACCTCGGCGCGGCCGATGCGCTTGTCCTTCATGGTGTCGAGCAGCGTGACGTGGTCGCCGACGAGCTGCATCAAGTCCTTGTCCGAGGTCACGATCACCACGTCCAGATCGTGCTCGTGGCGGCGGGTGAGCGTGGCGATGACGTCGTCGGCCTCGTAGCGCGGCACCTCCAGGAACGGGATGCCGAAGGCCTCGGCGATGCGCTGGAAATACGGCATCTGCACCCGCAGGTCCTCGGGCATGTCGGGACGCGTGCCCTTGTACGCGGGGTAGCGCTCCTCGCGATGGGTCTTGCCGGGCGGGTCCCACGCGATGGCGAGGTGATCGGGGCGCTCATCCTTGATGAGCTTGAGCAGCATGTTGGTGAAGCCGAAGAGCGCGTTGGTGGG
>CAYUSL010000523.1:2505-4519 GCA_964447125.1 uncultured bacterium
CGCGCCAGCCGCGGTGCGCTCGCGTTCCTCACGGTGCTCTTCCTGCTGATCGGCACGGACGTGATCGAGGACGCACAGCAGAAGGTCGAATGGCCCCATCTTTTGCTCGAGCTCACGATCGAAGCGGTCCTGCTCGCCGGGATCGTGATGTCGTGGCGCTACATGCAGTCCACCCGATCGCAGGTCGTGGAGCTCGAACGGGACCTGGCCCGGGCCCAAGCCGAGACGGCGCGGTGGCGCGAGGAAGCCCACGGCTATCTGCAGGGGCTCGGTGAAGCCATCGATCGCCAGTTCGAACGCTGGCACTTGACGGCGGCCGAACGCGAGATTGGCCTCCTACTGCTCAAGGGGCTGAGCCACAAGGAAATCGCCAACATCCGCAAGACCAACGAGCAGACGGTGCGTCAGCAATCGCTCTCGCTCTATCGCAAGGCCGGGCTCTCCGGCCGCAACGACCTGTCGGCGTTCTTCCTCGAGGACCTGCTGCTACCCAGCGCGGCCGCGAGCACCGCGAATCGGAGCGAATGAGTGTTCGAGGGCAGTGAACGTAGCGGCTTGCCCGCCTACACGCTCGACGACGCCAAGCGTCTCGCCGGCGAAGTCGAGATGTTGCGCCGGGTGGGGGCACTGATCGCGCGGCTCGAGGTCGACGAGGCGGAGCTCTTCCGCGATCTGGTGGCGGTGGTCCGGTCACGCTTCCGCGCCGACCGCGTGACGCTGGTGCTCGCCGAGCCCGACTCGGCGGAGCTGCTCGTGATCGACGGCGATCGCCTCGGCACCACCGCCGAGCTGCCGGTGGCGCGGGTGCGCGCGGACGATTCGCCGTTCACGCCGGTGGTGCGCGGCAAGCGTTCGCTGTTGGTGACCAATCGCAGCGAGCTCGATCCACTTCTCGGCATCGCTCGCCACATGAAGAACGAAGGCTCGAAGAGCGCAGTGGCGGTGCCGCTGATCGCGTCGCGGGCCTCCATCGGTGCCCTGGCGCTGAGCTGCAACGTGGCGCTCGCTTACCAGACCGGTGACGTACCCACGCTCGAGCTTCTCGGCACGCTCATGGGGACGGTGGTCGAGAACGTGCGTTTGTTCGCGCGGGTATCGAAGGCGCGGCGCGAGACCCAAGCGGTCTTCGACCACTTCGAGGAGCCGATCGCAGTGGTCGACCCGCAAGGCCGCGTGATCCGCGTCAACCGCTCGATGCGCGACCTGATCGGCGGGGAGTACACGGACATCCTCGGCAGAGCGTGCACGGACGTGCTCAAGAGCACCGAGCTGCGCGGCGGTGGCTGCGCCCACGAGCCTGTGATCCGCACCGCCAAGGCCTCGGTGCGTGACATCGTTCTCCCGGACGGCACGGTGCTCGAGGTGCAGATCGCGCCGCTCGAGATGCGTGAAGGCAAGGTCGAAAAAGTCGTGCACGTGGTGCGGAACTTGACCCGCGATCGCGCCGCCGTGACCGAGGCGTACTCGTTGCGTGCGGCGCTGGACGAGGTGCGCGACGGCGTGCTCTTCACCGGCACCGACGGCGTCATCCGCACCGCCAACGTGGCGATCGCGCGGTTGCTGGGTGTGCTCATGGGCTCGCTCACCGGAAAGCCGCTCGCCGAGCTGCTCGCCGAGCTGGGCGATGCGGCGGGTGCGGAGCGCCTCGCCCGTCTCGATGCTGCGGAAGCTCTGGGGCTGCGCTGGGAGGGCACCATCGCCCGTGCCGGCGAGGCGCCGGTGCCATACAGCGTGCGCTCGCTCGAGGACGAAGATCGCTTCCAGGGTTTGATCGCGGTGTTTCGCGCCGACGGCGTCGCGTCCGACGAGGACGTGTGACGCGTCAGCGAGCGAAGCGCGCGGTCCTCGCCGGGCTCGCAGCGCTGGCATGTGTCGCCGGCTGTGATTCCGGCTCAGGCTCGGGTGGCGGAAGCAGCGTCGCCGACGCGCGCGCGCTCCATCAGCGGCTCTTCGTGATGGACATGCACGTCGACTCGATCCTCTTCACCACGCTCTACGGCACCAACTTCGCGGA
>CAYUSL010000524.1:0-4504 GCA_964447125.1 uncultured bacterium
TGGTCGATCTCAACCACGCCAGCGTCGCCGACCTGGAAGCGCTTCCCGGGATCGGCCCGTCGCGCGCCGAGGCGATCGTGAAATACCGCACCGAGAAGGGCGGCTTCTCCACCACGGCCGAGATCGCCGAGATCAAGGGCATCTCCGACAACCTCGCCAAGCGGCTCGAGCCGATGGTGACCGTGACGCCCGCGAAGAAGTGAATCGCGCGCTCGCGGTCCTCCGGATCGCCGATTGAGGGAGCCCATGTCGGGAGCTCACTCCCGGCATGGGCTCCGGCCCGCGCCCAAGGCGCCGTGCAGGGTGAGCGGCTATGCTCGGCGCCCCCGCGCGGCGCTGACGATGGGATGCGGCGCCGTGCGGGATTTTCCCCATGGCTGGATCACGCGCGCGCATCTCGTTGATCGGGCCAACCCACCCGTTCCGCGGGGGGATCGCGCATCACACCACGCTCCTGGCCCGTGAGCTCGAGCGTCACCACGCACTTCAGCTCGTCTCGTTCGCACGTCAGTACCCGCGCTGGGCGCTGCCGGGCGGCACGGATCGCGATCCGTCGGTCCAGCCGCTCTGCTCGCCAGCCGAGTACCTGCTCAGCCCTCTCGATCCGCGAAGCTGGGCGCGGGCCGTGCGCCGGATTCACGAGTTCCAGCCCGATTGGGTGGTGCTGCCGTGGTGGATCCCGGTGTGGGCGCCTGCGTGGGCGTATCTGGGGTGGGCGCTCGGGCGCGCGCGACCACGCCCGACGCTGCTCTGCATCTGCCACAACACGCGCCCCCACGACCGCACGAGACTCGGCAAATACGCCGACGGGCTGGCGTTGCGCTCGGCACTCGGCCAGGCCGACGGATTCCTGGTGCACGCGCGCAGCGAGGCCAAGCGGTTGCGCGTGGTGTTCCCGAACGCGGAGATCCGCCATGCGCCGATGCCGGTGTTCGGCGAGCTGGCGGTGACGGTGCCGGCGCCGTTGCCCGTCGCGCTGCCGGAGGATCGGCCGATCCTGCTCTTCTGTGGCTTCGTGCGGCGTTACAAGGGGCTCGACGTGCTGCTCGACGCGCTGCCGCAGGTGCTGGCGCGCGAGCGCGTGCACCTCGTGATCGCCGGCGAGTTCTGGCAGAGCGAGAGCCGCTACCGCGAGCGGATCGCGCGGCTCGGGATCACGGATGCGGTCACGGTCGTGCCCCGTTACCTGGCCGACGAAGAGATGATCTCGTTGTTGCGCGCAGCGGCCGTGGTGGTGTTGCCCTATCGGCGCGCCACCCAGAGTGCCGTGGTGCCGCTGGCCTTCGGCGTGGGACGGCCGGTGATCGTCTCGCGTGTGGGTGGGCTGCCGGATGCCGTCGAGGACGGGACCAATGGGCTCTTGGTGGAGCCCAGCAATCCTGCGGCGCTCGCCGACGCCATCGTGCGCTTCGTGCGCGAGGGATTGGGACCCCGTTTCGAGGAGCACATCCGAGCTGCGCGCGGAGAAGCCGCGTGGGGTGCGCTGGTCACCGAGCTGGAAGAGCTGGCGGCTGCCGTCACACGCCGAGCGACGTGAGCTCGGCGTCGAGATCGGCGATGTCCGGATGCCGGTCGGCCGGATCTTTGGCGAGGGCACGCAAGATCGAGGCTTCGAGCGCCGCCGGTAGCTCGGGCACGTGCTCGCGGGGTGGCTTGGGGGGCTCGGAGACGTGCCGTTGCAACAGGCTCACGAGCGTGCCGCCGCGAAACGGCGTGGTTCCGCAGAACATCTCGTACATGACCACGCCCACCGAGTAGACGTCGGTGCGCCGGTCCACGGGATTGCCGAGCGCCATCTCGGGCGAGATGTACTCGGGAGTGCCGATGAACATCTCGGTGAGCGTCGCGGTCACGGCATCCTTGATCTTGGCGATGCCGAAGTCGATGAGCTTCACCTCGCCGCTGGCGTCGATGAGGATGTTCTGCGGCTTGATGTCGCGGTGGACGACGTCGAGGCGATGGGCGGCGGCGAGGGCGCCGCACACCGCGCGCACGATGCGCACTCCCTCGGGAACCGTGAAACGCCCGACCTCCCGCAGCATGCGCTTCAGGTCGCGGCCGCCGACGTACTCCATCGCCACGTAGGGAAGCGACGCAAACTCGCCGAAGTCGTAGGTGCGCACCACGTTGGGATGGACGATGCGGCGGGTGATCTTGATCTCTTGCTTGAAGCGGCCGACGACGTCGTCGCTCACGTCGGCCATCGGCTTCAGCACCTTCAGCGCGACGGTTTCGTCCAGGCTCTCGTCGCGCGCCAGGAACACGGCGCCGATGCCCCCCGCGCCGAGCTTGCGCTCGATGCGGTAACGGCCGTCGAAGAGGAAGCCGTCGACGAGATCGGCGAATCCGAGCGTCTTCGATGGGGCGGTGGGTGGGGCCGCACTCACGGCGGTGCGGCCGCGGGTGGTTGTGCCGCGGGTAGCCGCCTCGGGCGCGATGCCGAGCCCCTGGTCGATCGCCGCATCGAGCGCCGACTGAAATTCGCGCATCTCCTCGAGACGCCGGGTGGTGGCCGAGTAGTCGAAGCTCTCTTCGAGGAGTGTCTCGAACGATGCGGCCGCGACCGGCGGAGAGGATTCCGCAGCGCCCAGCTCTTCGAGGACGCGTGTCACTTCCGGCGACCAGCGGGCTTCGGCAGCGAGCCGCCCAGCCAGCCGCTGGAACTCGGCCTCGAGCTCCGAGCGGCGGTAGAGCTTGGCCAGATCGAGGAAGCCGGCGAGGGTCTCGATGGTGACGGGATTGCGCTCGAAGGCCTCGACCGTCTTCTCGTCGAGCGGCGTGAGGTAGCCGCGCTCGGCGAGCACCGAGAAGAACGTCTCCATTGCCTCGAAATAATCGGGGTCGTGAGGAGCGGCGTTGCGGATCAAATGCAGCGCTTCGCTGTAATCGCCGCGGGTCCAGTGGGCGCGCGCTGCGGCCACCCGGTCGCCCGCGTGCACCAGGCAGGCGGCGGCGTGCTTGAGGTCGCCGGCTTGGCTCCAGGCGTCCGCTGCACGTGCCCACGCGTGGGCGGACTGGAACGAGCGCGCGGCGCGTCCGAAGAGCCCGGTTCGCATGAAGCACTCGCCCGCCTCGACGATCTGACCCGCGCGCTCGTACATCTCGCCTGCGGCGTTGAGCTCGCCGAGTCGCTCGTAGCAGCCACCCGCTTTTCCGTATTCCTCGCCATCGACGTAGAGCTGTGCTGCGCGCGCGAGGTCGCCGGTGCGCTCCATCATTTGTGCCGCACGCGAGGGCTTGCCGAGGAGCACGTAGGCCTGGGCGGCCTGCTCGGGCTCGTTGGCACGCACGTAGTTGAGAGCGGCCTTTTCCAGGTCCGCGGCTTTCTCGAAGCAGCGTGCAGCAGCGCCGTGATCGCGCGCGCTCACGAACGCCTCGGCAGCGAGATCGAAGCGGGCAGCTTTCAGGAATTGCTCGGCAGCGGCCGCGAACTCACCCGCCCGCGCGAGCCTGCGTCCTTCCTTCTCGTAGCTCATGCGACTTTGAAGTATTTCGCGAGGACACCGGGATCGCGGGCGTGCTTGCGGGCTTCGTCGGGAGAGACGCGGCCTTCGTCGACCAGGCGTACCAGCGCCTGATCGAGGGTCTGCATGCCGGTCTTGTCGTAGCCGCCGAGCTGGATGAGCGTCTCGATCTGGTAGGTCTTGCTCTCGCGGATCAGGTTCCCGAGCGCCGGCGAGCCGAACAGGATCTCCACGGAAGCGCAGCGCTTGGTCTCGTCGGCGGTCTTGAGCAGCGTCTGGCTCACCACGCCGCGCAGGTTGAGCGACAGCATGCCGCGCACCTGCTCCTGCTGGACGGTGGGGAAGACGTCGATGATTCGGTCGACGGTCTGCGAGGCGCTCTGGGTGTGCAGGGTGCCGAACACCAGCGTGCCGGTCTCGCTGCACGTGAGCGCGAGCGAGATCGTCTCCATGTCGCGCAGCTCGCCGATCAGGATCACGTCGGGTGCCTCGCGCAAGCACGAGCGCAACGCACTCGCGAAGTCGGGGGTGTGCGCGCCGACCTCGCGCTGCGAGAACACCGATTTCTTCGCGGGATGGATGAACTCGATCGGGTCCTCGATGGTGATGATGTGCTTGCGGCGGGTCTCGTTGATCTCGTTCAGGATCGCCGCCAGGGTCGTGGACTTGCCCGAGCCGGTGGCGCCGGTGACGAGCACCAGCCCCTTGTCGAACGACGCGAACCGCTTGATCGACTGGGGCAACGTCAGGTCGTCGATGCTCTTGATCTCTTCCGGGATCATCCGGAACGCCGCGCCGATGCCGCGATCGTCCAGAAAGACGTGGACGCGGTAACGCGAGAGGCCCGGAACGGCGTACGCGTAGTCGAGGTCGAGCTCGCGCTCGAACTCGGCGATCTGCGCGTCGTTCATGGTCTCGTAGAGCATGCGGGTGAGCTCGCCGTGGGTCAGATCCCGGAACTTGATCGGGATCAGGTCCCCGTTGAACCGGATCACCGGCGGCGAGCCCACGCTCAAGTGCAGGTCGCTGGCGCGCTGCTC
>CAYUSL010000525.1:0-2735 GCA_964447125.1 uncultured bacterium
CACGCTCGAGGCGATGCGCTCCAGGTGCTCGCGGACCTCGGCCGGGACGTTGGGATCGGCGTAGGCGTTCCCAGCGGGGCCACGGCCGAAGAGCGTGCCGTAGAGAACGCACGCGGCGAGGTAGGTCCCCGCAGGCGTGGGGTGGCCGTCCTCGGAGGTGAGCACGATGTCCGGCCGCTCGCGAATCGATCGCGCGAACGCGAGACCTGCGGGCGCGACTTCAGCGCCGATCTCCGAGGCCACGCCTCTGTAGGCCGCAGCGAGATTCGCGGTGGTGACTCCCTCACGGGCGCTGTCGGGGCGCTCCCAGGTCATGAGCAGCACGGTCTTGGCTCCCGCGGCGCGAATCTCGCGATCGAGCGCCAGCACACCTTGCCGGAAGTTGTGGGTGAAGAGCACCGGCGTCTGGCTCTGCTCCTGAAGCACGACCACGTCGTACGCATCGCGAGCTAGCGCCGCCGTCAGCTTCCCTTCGCTCGCGAATTGCTCCAGCCGGTGCCCGGCCTCGGCGAGACGCGCGGTCTTGCTTCCCGGCGCGAGCTTCGCCAGCACCAGGTCGATGCCGTCGTTGACGTACGTGTAGCTGTTGCCGACGAGGAGCACGCGCAGTGCCTTCTGGCGCAGTGCCGCGGATGCTGCGGGCGCAGCCTTTGGCGACGGTCGAGCGCCTTCGGCTCGCGCCGAGGTCCCGGCCACCGCCAGGACGAACGCGGCGAGAACGACGAGCGCGTTCGAAACGCGTCGGGGGCCCCACACTCGACGCGCACCCGCTGCTGCGCGACGCATCGCTCGGCGATCAGCCGCGGGGCGAGGCCGTGGCGGCAGCTGCCGCGCGTCCATTCGACCATCCGCCGCGCGCGTAGGAGGGGGCCGGCCCGAGATTCGCGAGGATGCCGCGTCGCTCACAGAGTCGCCGGAAGTTGCAGCCGCCGCAGCGCCGCGCCTCGGGCAGCGGCTCGAAATCTTCCTCGCGCGCCACGTTGTGCTCGGGATCCACCAGCCGTCGCTTCATCTCCACGATCGAATCGCGAATGTACGCCTCGCCCTCTTCCGACTGGGCATCGGCGAATCCGACGCGATCGATCTCGCGGTGATGGAGATAGGCGATCTCGAGATGGATCGGCTCGTTGGCACCGGCCCACCGCGAGCGCGCGTAGTAGCCGTAGCAGAAGAGCTGCACCTGATAGTCGTCGTTCTTGGTCTTGCCGGTCTTCCAGTCGAGGATCACGATCTCGTCGTCGGCGCCGCGGAAGGCGAGGTCGAGAACCACGTGCACCGGCGTGCCCGCGAAGTCGAAGGTGTCGAGGGTTTCGATCGAGAGCCACTGGCTGGGCGAGAGCGCGCGCAGCCGGCCCACCACTTCCATCGCGTAGAAATTCCGCAAGCTCTGCAGGCTCTGCTGGTAGAGCGCCTGCCAGGTGGTGTCGGCGACGCTCTCGGCGTACTCGTGCTCGACGAGCGCTGCCGCCTTGCGGTCGGTGCGGTAGCGCTTCTTGTTGGAAGCGATCCAATCGGCGCGCATGCGCTGCGTGAGTCGCTTCTCGGCCTCTTCGGCGGCGATCCACCCGCCTTCACGGATCGCGTTCACCACCTCGGCGAGGGTGTCGTGGACGGCGATGCCGGCCCATGCCCAGCGATTCTTGAGGCGCTTCAGGAGATCGGCCTCGCGCACCTCGGGAGATGCCGACGGATCCCAGCCGCCGTGGGCGAGGTAGTACTGGTAGTAGTAGGCGCGCGGGCACTCGGTGAGCCGCGTCGAGCGCGACATCGACCACGAAAATGCGTTGTCGCGGATCGCCACGGGACGACCTCCACACACGGCCAGACGTATCGAGGATGGCGGCGCGACTCTACCGGATGTAGTGGTGAGGGTCAACGCGAGCCACGAGATGTCGTGGTCAGCGGTCGCGACCTGGAACCACCTTGGGGATCTCCGCGAACGAGTCGACGCGCGGCCCGGCGAGGATGCGATCGCCGAAGCCGACGAAGTGGGTACCCGCCCGCCGCGCTGCTTCCCGATCGGTCTCGGCGTCGCCCACGTACACCGCCTCGTCAGCGGCCACGCCGAAGTGCTCCAGACAACGCACCAGGATGTCCGGCTCCGGCTTGGGACGAACGCCCGGTCCCACGGCGCTCACGAATTGGATGTGGCGATCGAGCCCGAAGCGCGGCACCAGCTCGGCCGCGGTGCGGCTGCGATTCGTGGCCATCGCCAGCGCGTAGGTGCCCGCGAGGTGCTCGAGGGTCTCGAACAGGCCCGCCACCGGCACCATGTACGCGTAGAACGGCTCGTAGCTGATCTCGTGGGCGATCGCGAGGGCGCGCTCGAAACGCGTGGCGTCTCCGGGAAAGCAAGCCTCGAAAAGCTGACGCGCCGACGCGTACGTGCAGAAGCGCTCGAGCTCGCCGCTCAGAACCGGCTCGCCCATGGCGCGAAGAATGGCGTTGTAGAACTCGACGTTGGCGCGCTCCGAATGGAAGAGCACGCCGTCGCAGTCGAACATCACCAGGCGGATCGCGCGGGCCATGGGGAGATGCGTTCGATCAGAACTTCACGTGATGCGTGGGACGGTAGCCGAGGATGTCTTCGGCCTTCTTGCCGTCCAGCAAGCACGAGAACTTGATGCGCTCGGGAAGTACCGTGAAGTCCCACAGCGTGAGGCCGAGCCGGCGTTGGAGACGGTTGAAGGCACGCAGCGCCGGCTCGGGGAGCTCGATCCCGACCCGACCGGCGA
>CAYUSL010000525.1:2835-4501 GCA_964447125.1 uncultured bacterium
CGGTTGAAGGCACGCAGCGCCGGCTCGGGGAGCTCGATCCCGACCCGACCGGCGAGCCGAACGAACTCCGAGAGTGGCGCCGACTCCTGCCCCACGACGTTGAAGACACCCTTCACCGGGCGATGCACGGCGCAACGGATGGCACTCATCACGTCGAAGGTGTGGATCAGGTTCACCATCGGATTGAAACCGGCGACCATCGGGCAGATGCGGCTCGACAGGTATTCGTTCATCGGCAACCGCACGTTGCGACCGATGATGCCCGTAGGCCGGAGCACCACCACCTGCAAGCGCGGGTGGTCCATCATCGCCCGGCACTGCATGTCCGCGTCCACGCGATCCTTGATCCAGCCGTGGGTGCGCTGCGCGAAGTTGAGATCCGAGCGTTCGTCGAGCAACACCGGATTGTGGGGCTTGATCCTGTAGACGTCCCAGCTCGACAGGAACACGAATTTCTGGATGCCCGGCGTCTCGGCGCACTTCATCAAGAGCGCGCGGGTACCGTCGACGTTGAGCTCGTGGCTCTCCGCGGGTGAAGCGTCACTGCGGTGCATGAAGGCCAGGTGCAGCACGGTGTTGATCCGTGCCTCGCGGAATCGCTCGGAGAGGAACAGGTTGGTCAGCTCGCGCGGCTTCAAGATGTTGAGCGAGTGATACGAGAAGCGCGCGGTGTCGTATTCGTCGAAGTAATACGGCTTCTGCGACTCTCGGGCCACCGCCATGATGTGGCCCACGTTGCGATCGTCGTAGTAGAGCTGCTCGGCGACCTGGCGGCCGATCACGCTCGTCGCGCCGGCGATGAGCACGTTCTTCTTCGGCGGAATCTTGGAAGTGGGCACGGTGGGTTCTCGAACGGGTCCAGGCACGCGAGCGCGGTCGTGATTCAGAAATAGATCCCGTCGCGCTCCTTGAGACGCTTGTGCAGCATCCCCTGGATGCGCTTGCGCACGCGGCCCGCCAGGATGCGAAGGCGATGGGGATCTTCCAGCGCTTCGGCCGAGTATTCCTCGTGAAAATGGAAGGGCTCGCCGTAGTCGATGTGGTACTTGGCCGGATACGGGACCATGCCGAGCGGGCCGAGCCACGGGAAGGTCGGCGTGATCGGGAAGTACGGGAAGCCCAAGGCACGCGCCAGCGGCTTCACGTCGAACAGCATCGGCGCCTGCTCCTCGGCACCGGTCACGGCCACCGGCACGATCGGCGCCTTGTGCTCGATGGCGAGCTCCACGAAGCCCACGTTGAACCGCAAGAGCTGGTAGCGGTGCGAGAACGGCTTGCCGGTCCCTTTGGCACCTTCCGGAAAGACGCAGACCATCTCGTCGCCTTCGAGGAGCTCTTCGAAGTTCCGGCGCGTGCCGATCACTTGACCGCAGCGCTGCAGGAAGAGTCCGGCGTACGGCACGGCGGCGGCGAAATTGTCGACGACGGCGCGCATGAGCCGCGGTGGGTCGACGTGACGCAAGATGTCGACACCGATCATGGCGCCGTCGATCGGCAACACGCCGCTGTGATTCGAGGCCAGGATGCAGCGTCCTTCGCCTGGCACGTTCTCGTGGCCACGGCTCGCGACGCGGAAGTAGTGAAGGTAGGCCCAGCGCAACGCGAAATACGCGAGCTCGAAGGACTCCTTCTCGGCGCCGAAGACGTCGTAGCCGAAGCCCTTGTC
>CAYUSL010000526.1:0-4486 GCA_964447125.1 uncultured bacterium
GCTTGTGCGCGCGGCGCATGCCGCGCTTCATGCGTGAGGTCTTCTTCTTGGGTACGGCCATGGTGACTTCTCCTCGGGAATGTTCTGGGGTGCGGTCGTTGGGATCAGCTTTCGGCGGGGGGCTCGTCGGGCCGGAGCTTGGCGAGTACGGCGAAACGGGGGTCGCCGTGGCTCGGCTGGCACGCGCACGTGCTCACGTTCAGATTCCCTCCGCAGCTCGGGCAGAGCCCACGACAGCTGTCCGCGCAAAGCACGCGCAGAGGAAGGTTGAGCACGATCTGCTCGAGCACCACCTCGTCGAGATCGATCTCGGGTGTGTCCAGATAGTCTTCGTCGATCTCGTCCTCGCGAACCTCGTGGGTTCGCGGTTGATCGGGGGCGGCACCCAAGCGCTTCGTCAGATCGAAACTGGCATGGAAGGTACGAGCGACCTCGGCCAGGCAGCGGGCACAAGGCTCTGCGAACGAAAATCGTGCGTCCCCTCGGACCCGAAGCGAGCGGCCGGCCTTGTGAAGCTCGACGTCTGCGTGCGCTTGCTCGCCCCACGTGAAACCAGGATCACGATCCGCCTCCACGGCACGGTCGAGCTCCGCGATCGGCACTTCGATCGTGAAGCGACGCCCCTCTGGCGGCAGGTCGTCGATGCGAACGCGCATGGAGCGAGGCCCGCAGGCGGTGCTCGCGCAGCGCCTGCGAAAAAAGCGCTCAAACGTAGTGACATGGGTCGCCAATCGTCAAGGACCGCGGGCGTCGGTCGCGCGGCCCGTCGCCCGATCTGGGCTGCGCGGCGAGAGGCCTGCCGTCGAAACACGCGCCGAGTGTACGATGGCTTCGCCGCAGCCGAGTGGACCCAGAGTGCCGTGTTGCCGCTCGTCGTCGTTCCGATCGGCGCTGGATTCGCCATCGGCTTCCGGCGTGGTACGGCTCGGGCGTTTTGGGTCACCGCGGCCGTCGCGGCGTGCATCGCGCGCGCACTTCAGGGAGATGGCAGCGATTGCATCCCCGACCCGCTCTTCCCGATCGCGAGCACGCTGCCGTTGCTGGTTGGCTTCGTGATCGGTGCACCGGCTGTTGTGAGCGTGGAACGAGGTGCGGGTCAGCGCGAGCGGGTGTGGGGAGGGGCTTTCGAGTGAAGACCGTCTGGATACTCGGTGCAGGCGCGTCGAAATCGGCGTCCGGCGGTGCGTACCCTACGCTGGTCGAGCTGCCGAAGACGGCCCAGAGCCTGGGCGTGGTGGTGACGCCGCCCGCTGGAAACGCGAGCTCGTTCGATGCGCTCGACACGTTTCTGCGACGGATCTACGGCTATGGCCTCGACGCAGAGAAGCCGATCGATTTGGAGGTGGTGCTCACCCTCCTCGACATCGAGTCGACGCTCGAGAACACAGGATTGCTTCAGTCGGCGCGCTCCCAGCTCATTCGCTTGATCCAGCGCACGTTCGGGCGTCTCCAGAAGCAAGCGGAAGCCGGCACGTTCGAGTACCAGACGCTTCTCACACACGTCGAGAAGTCCGACACGATCATCACCTTCAACTGGGACGTGCTCCTCGACGATGCGCTGGGTCGCCTCGCGCTGCTCAAGGACCTCGGCGCGAAGACGCCGAAGGCACACTACGCCGCATTTCTTCGCGACTTCACGGCCCGCGGTGACGGCCTGATCGCCAACGCATCGATGCCGCCACCGTTCGCGCGCTGGCGCTCGTCGCAGGGCTACTACCTGAAGCTCCACGGCTCGCTCGACTGGGCGATCTGCACCGCTCCCGAGTGCCGGAACCGCGGGCGGGTCTTCCCGCTCGCGCGGTCGTCGACGCGCCCGTCGTGCGGCTACTGCCTCGACCGCCTGCAGTGGATGATCGTGCCGCCCACCCTCAACAAGCGGGTGCTCGACCTCGGATTCGCGCGGCGGCTGTGGAACGTGGCCGCGCGCGAGATCGCACGGGCGCAGCGGCTCGTGATCTGGGGCTACAGCCTGCCGCCCACCGACTTCTACAGCGCGTGGCTCTTCAGCAAGGCGCGGCGTGCGCGGCTCGAGGAGCTCGTCGTCATCAATCCAGCGGTGGTGACGGGAGTGCGCAAGGTGGGGTTCTCGCGCACGTTCGTGAGCCGTTTCGTCGAGGCCACCAAGATCCATCCCGCCACGACCAAGCTCGCGGCCTACGTTTCCTTCGCCGACTGGCTGGCGGGATTGCCCGTCGAGAAGCGCCATCCCGCGCTCAAGAAGTCCGTAGCGCGGCTGCTCGAGGGGACGTGAGCGCGGCGCTCACCTCGACGAGGCTGCGGCGTCGTTCGGCGTGTGGCTACCGACATCCTGTCGGTGCCGCGCTGGTCGCTGTGGCGGTGGGGCTGGCGGTGGTGGCTTCGCTCGCGGGCGCGAACGACGGCTACTTCGGCGGGAACGGTGGACCGGTGGTCCCGCTCGATCACCCCGACATCGAGCTCGTGCGCGAACGAATCGCGATCTCGGGACTGCGCGCGCGCTGCCGCTTCGAGTTCGTCAATCACGGGGCGGCCACGACGGTGCTGATGGGATTCCCGGAATGGAACGGAGAGGACGGTGAGCCGGGCATCCGGGAGTTCCACAGCTTCGTCGATGGACGCGAGGTCGCGACGGAACGCAAGACAGGGGGAGTGAGCCCGGCGCACCCCGATCTGCAGTACGACGCCGTCTACACCTGGCCCGTCGAGTTCGCGAAGGGACAGCGGCGGCGGCTCGAATCCACGTACGACTTCGGCCCGAACGGCGGCAACGCGAGCCACGTGTACGCTGTGTTCGACGGTCGGGCTGGCGACACGGCCGCGCGTGAGCCGGGCGCGAGCCGCGCACTTTTCGATCGATGGTGGGACGGTCCCGGGATGCACGATCAGCGGGTGCGCTACCTCGACTACATCCTGCAGACGGGATCGCTCTGGAAAGGTGCGATCCGAGACGCCACCATCACGATCGAGCTCGATCGCTACGACCCTCGATTCGTGCGCGCCAGCCCGCCATTCACGCGCCGGGAGGGCACCAAGCTGGTGTGGCGCTTCCGAAACCTCGAGCCCACCGAGGACATCGAGGTCGCCGAATACGACGGGATCCTCTGGCTCACCGACGAGGCGCAGGTGCGCGCCGAGCTCCACGAGATCGAGTCGGCTCACGAGCCCGTCGATTCGCGCCGATTCCTGCTGGCGGTGATGCGTCGTGGCATTCAGGCGCGCAACGGCGCGACCTTCGACGATGCTGCGTGGCAGGAATTCTTCGATCTACAGTGGTGGTACCGGCGCAAGCCTGGATTTCGAGCCGAGCATCTGACCGCGACGGATCGGCGTTCGATCGCGCTCATCGAGGAGGCCGAGGCCAAGCTTCCTCCCGAGCCGTCCCCGGGGAACTGACCGGTCAGGCCGAGCCCGGCGCAGCTCCAGTCGGACGCATCCGCCTGGCTCCGTGCCGGTGTCCGCGCCTGCCGGTGGCGTGTCGTTCGACGCGCGGCCGGTCGTCGAGCTCTGCGATGAGCCGTGGATCGCTCGGCGCACGATCGGGACCGACCTCGTTGCCGTAGTCACGCCCGGCACCGGCGGAGCGCGTGCGGTTCCGGGCGGCGGCCCCGAGCTCGGAACGTCGGCGCGGACTCCGCATGCGGATCCTGCAGCGAGGCCGTCTTGGGCGCGCTGCCGGTTCGTGCGAACGCACCGTGGCGCGGTCAGCGCGGCGACGCGAACAACGGATCGTTGACGGTGCGTGGAGCCTGTTCCGCGCGCGAAACGCGTCCTTTCGCGAGCTTGCGCGCTCTCGGCTTGCGGCACTGTGCTTGCACAGGCGGACGACGCCATTGCTGGCTTTGGCGTCGACGAGCGTTCGTCGCGGCATCGAGCGACAGGAGCACATGCAGCGCGCAGAGCGTTTCGAGTCGGAAGGCGAGGACCAGGTCGTTGCCGCTCGCAGTCCGGTGGCCACCAAGCCGGGTCGCACGCGCGCGTCGCTGCGCGGTCGCGAGGATCCGCTCGCGGCGGCACCCGAGAAGGATCCGAGCAACGATCGCTATCGCGAGGTCGCGCTGCTCGGCGTGGGCGGCATGGGGGAGGTGCGCGCGGTCCAGGATGAGCTCTTGGGGCGCGAGGTCGCGCTCAAGACGTTGCGATCGGACCTCATGGCGGGGACCGCGGCCCAAGCCCAGTTCGAGCACGAGCTGAGGCTGCAGGCGCGCCTCGAGCATCCCTCGATCGTGCCGGTGTACGACATCGGCCGCTCGCCCGACGGGCGCACGTTCTTCACCATGAAGAAGGTGCGGGGCATCACGCTCTACGAGATCCTCGAGCGCAGCAACGCGGGCGACGATGCGGTTCGCAAGACCTATCCGCGCCGCCATCTGCTCGATGCGCTGGCGCGCGTCACTCTCGCCGTCGATTACGCCCACGTGCTGGGCGTGATCCACCGCGACTTGAAGCCCAGCAACCTGATGCTCGGCGACTTCGGCGAGGTCTACATCCTCGACTGGGGCATCGCCGT
>CAYUSL010000527.1:0-4485 GCA_964447125.1 uncultured bacterium
GCCCGGGATCCTCTCGGACGAGTCGCGCGGGTCTGGGGACCCGTCGGCGGGCACGGCTCGCCCCAACTCGATCGCTTGGAATCGGAGGCTCGCCTCGAGCCTCGGCCGCGCGAATGGGGCTCACTCCCCACGAGCGTGACCGGGGTGCGCGGCCGCGGAGCGCCCTTCGACGTGCCCCCAGCCCCGCACGCCTCGCACGGGTTCGACGTGAAAGCGAACCACTACCCGCGGTCGTCGAGCTCACCGTAGGCGGCGCGTGGTGTGGTACGACGGATCGCTGCGAGCACGTGCGCGGGACGCGCGGAGGATCCGATGACCGAAGGCACCACGCTGGTGGACCTGAGCCATGCGATCGAGCACGGACTGATCACCTACCGAGGCCTGCCCGCGCCCGTCATCTGCGATTACCTGAGCCGCGAGGCGTCGCGCGAACGCTACGCGCCGGGCACCGAGTTTCACATCGGCCGGATCGACATGGTCGCCAACACTGGCACCTACGTCGACAGTCCCTTCCACCGCTACGCCGATGGCGCCGACCTCGCGGAGCTGCCGCTCGAATCCCTGGCCAATTTGCGCTGCGTGGTGGTGCGCGTGGCGCGCGGCAGCGGCCGTGCGATCGAGCGCTTGCCGCTCGCGGCGGACGACGTGCGTGGCAGAGCGGTGCTGATCCACACGGACTGGGATCGTCATTGGCGCACCGACGCCTACTTCGAGGGGCACCCGTACTTGACCGGCGAGGTCGCGCGCTGGCTCGCGGATGCGGGTGCCCGGCTGGTGGGAATCGACTCGTACAACATCGACTCCATCGACAGCGGCGAGCGGCCGGTCCACTCGGAGCTGCTCGGCCGCTCGATCCCCATCGTGGAGCACATGCGTGGGCTCGCCGCCGTGCCTGAGCGCGGTGCGCGCTTCTTCGCCGTGCCGGTGAAGGTGAAACGCTTCGGCACGTTCCCGGTGCGCGCGTTCGCCATCGTTTGAGCGCTGCGCGCGCTGTCCCCGAGTCCGAGGCGTAGACGCATCGTCATCGCACCAGCGCGCTGCTGGTGCCGCCTTCACACGTCGAAAATTCCCGAGAACCAGGGATTTTCTACGAAAGTGAGACACCGACTCGTGCCCGGGACGAGCGCGTGATGGCCGATCGAGACACCGCTTCGTGACGGCCGTGCATCTACGAGCGTGATGCTGCGCGGCCATGGGCGCGGCGAGCGCTTTGCACTGCTGCATTCAAGCGGAGTGGCGCAGCTTCGAGGAGCGGCTCGCGCGGGCCAGAGCCATGCGTCACCGAGTCATCACGAATTCGAGACGGGGGACGAGATGAAGCGCTGGGGTGTTGGGTTTCGAGGCTTGGGGACGCTGCTGATCGCGGGCCTCGCGGCGTGTGTGACGGTGCCCGGCATGTGGTCCGCGCTCAAGACGCTCGAGGGAACGTTTGCCGTTTCGTCGCCGCCGGAGCCTGCGGTGGTGGCCACCAACGGGCTCGGCCACACCCTCGCGGTCTGGGATCCCATCGGGATCCCGCGCTACGCGGAACACACCAAGGGCGGCGCCTGGTCGCTGTCGCGCCCGGTGGTGATCGGTGCCATCGGTCAGTTCACGACCGCGGCGATCGGTGACGACGAGACCGCCGCGGTGGCGTGGGTCACGATCGCAACCGAGTTCACGCCGGCCTACGTGGTCGCTTCGGTGCGCGACCCTGGCGGGAACTTTCCCGCACCCACGCAGGTGGCGCTCGGGACCTCCGTGTACTACTTGAAGCTCGGCGTCGCCGGAGACGGCAGCGTCACCCTGGTGTGGGCGGCGCCTGCGGGCATCCTCGCGAGCACCCGCGCACCGCTCGGTACGTGGTCCACGCCGGTACAGCTCTCCGCCTCCGGTGCAGGAGCGGGATTGCCCGATCTCGCCGTCAACGGAGCGGGCGCGGCGCTCGCCGTGTGGCAGCAAGGCAGCGTCGGCAATCCGAGCGCCATCGGTACCGCGTACAGGCCTGCTGGCGGTGGCTGGGAAGCGCCGCGCGTGTTGCCCTCGGGCAGTGGGCTCGCCACGTGGAATCCCAAACCCGGGCTCGACGCCGCAGGCAATGCGGCGGTGGGCTACTTGGATGGCTACGCGATGGTGGTCACGTCGCGGAAGCCCACGAGCGATTGGGACGCGCCGGCGCAGGTCTCGCCGGCAGCGCAGACGGTTTACTACCCGGCGCTGGCCATGGACGGCGCGGGCGACGTGATCGCCGCGTGGCAGGCGCTCGATGCTGGCAACGCCGGTACGGTGTACGTGCGTCCGCGGCCCGCAGGCGGCGATTGGGGGACGACCACTCGGCTCTCGGCGGCGAGTGACGACGCCCAATGGCCCACAGCGGCGTACGCCGGCGACGGCTCGCTGGCGGTGGTGAGCTGGATCGACAACTGGACCAGCGAGGCGCGCGCCTCGGTGGGCACGGTCACGGCGAGCTGGTCGCGCACCACCCTCGGTGCCGGTTGGTGGGGCTCACACGTGCCGGTCGCCGCTGGCGGCGGCAGTGCGGTGGCGACGTGGGCGACGGTGGTGGGTGGCAACCCCAACGCCGCGAGCCTGGTGGCCAAGACCTTCGAGTGAGGTCGCAGGATCAGGGCAGCGTCGTGTAGCGCAGGTCGTCGGCGCTGCCCTTCCACGCGATGTGGATCACGCCCTCGCGTGCGGCGGCCACCGGTGTGGTCGCCGCATTCGACGCAACCACGATCGGAGAGCCCCAGCTCGCGGAGCTGGCGTCGAACACGGCGCCCATGAGCTTGCCGCTCTCCACCCAGAGCGCGAAGGCGCCGTCGTCGCCGCTGGCGTCGGCGGCGACCACCGGTCGTGGTGAGCCCGTCACGGTGGCGATGGTGAGCGGTGCGCTGTAGGCACCGGTGGTCATGTCGCGCCAGCGGTGGACCAGGTTCGCTCCGTCACGCCACACGAAGTGCATGCGGCCGAGCGAGGCGGCCGCCGACGGCGTGGTGTAGGGATCGCTGCCGAGCAAGCTCGCCAGCGTGTTCGTGGAGCCGGGGAGAACGTGCATCACGCCGTAGGTCGTTTGAAACGTTCCCCAGTCGAACGTGTTGCGATGCAGGGTCGCTTGCCAGGATCCGAAACCGGCGGCGGCGTCGTAGTCCTGGATGTAAGAGCCGATCGAGGCGTAATCGACCGACGACACGCCACCCCACGAGGTCCCGTCGAAGCTGCGTGCGCTGACCCAGGTATTTCCATAGCGGTCGCCGTTTCTGTCGAGAACCGCGAGCGTGGTGTCGGTGGGCGCCACGAGATGAATGCCCGGGCACGAGGTTCCGATCGAGCCTTCCGCGCAAGCCACCACCGCCGCCGACCAGCCGGCGGAATCGCGGTAGCGCCACATGCCCGGCACGTAGAGCGCGTTGCCGGTGTTCTGCTCGTAGACGACGTGCGGTCGTCCATCGGCGGTGGCGGCGATGTCGTAACTGCCGGCGAGCGCATCGACGTTCTCGGGCGTCGACCACGCGCCGCCGCTCTTGGTCAGGTATACGAGGGCACCGCTCTGGGAGATCGCGACGTACGGCTGGCCGGCGGCGCCCACGGCGAGGCGCGGCGCGCCCAGCGAGCCTTTGAGCGGGCAGTCGATGACGCGAAAGGGCAGCGGCGTCGAGGTCGAGAGGCCGACGTGCACCACCAGGTTCACCACTCCCGAGAGGCCGGAAGGCACGTCCACGGAGATCGACGTGTCCGTCCAGCTCGCGATGCTGCTCGCCGTCGCCGCGCCGAAGGTGACGGTGCTCGTGCCCTGGGTGGCGCCGAAGCCCGAGCCAGCGATGACGACCTGCTCGCCCGGGCACGAATCACGCGGAGTCACGTTCGAGACTTGAACGCAACCGGCGGCAGCAAGCAGCACGAGCGGCGCGAATGCACGCAGCGCTCGTCGAATGGCGACGATCATTCGATCCTCCGGCGGCAGTTGGTGCGAGCACGCTGCAACGAGGCGCGCAGCGTGAGACTGCTGCGCTTGTAGCACGGCGATCCGCGCGCCGGTCAACGTGCGCGGAGTGAGTTGCGGCTACCTGTGCGCGGGGTTGGGACGCTCAGCGAAACGCGAGCTGACCGCAGGCGGCGGCGATGTCCGGGCCTTTACTGTGACGGCGCATGACGCGCAAACCCGTCGCGTGAAGCGCCGCGCGAAAGCGAGCCACGGCTTCCTCGTCCGGTGCTCGAAGCCCAGATCCCGGGAACGAGTTGAAGGGGATCAAGTTCACCTTCACCTGTGGCAACGAGCGGCACCACGCGGCGAGCGCCTCGGCGTGGGCTGGTGAATCGTTCACCCCCGCGAAGAGCGTGTACTGGACGAAGATCGGCTGGCGTTGCTCGGCAGAGAGACGGGCGAGCCGGTCGGAGACATCGGCGAGCGACCAGCGTTCGGTGATCGGCATGAGGCCGGCGCGGGTGCGCTGGTCCACGGCGTGGAGGCTGAGCGCGATCGGCACGCGCGGCCAGCGCACGATCAGC
>CAYUSL010000528.1:0-4467 GCA_964447125.1 uncultured bacterium
CGGTCCGCATCCACCCAGCACTGGATCTCGACCTGGTGCCCGCCTGGGTGATCGAATTCTTGCTCTTCCACGAGCTTTTGCACGCCGAGCTCGGGCACGACAAGGATGCCGCCGGGCACTTGCGCTATCACACGCCCGAGTTTCGGCGCCGTGAGCGCATGCATCCCGATTTCGACCGATTCCTCGCGTGGCAGAACGGCCCGCTGCAGGTCACGCTCAGCCGCTGGGATCGCCGTCGATCCTGAACCAAGCATCGCCCGATCGATCGTGGGTGCGACGCAGTGATCGCTGCGCTCGCCGTCGATCTTTCCGCGAGCCAGAGGCGAGCCGCGTGCGAAGCGACGCGCCTCGGGGGTGGGTCCCAGCGCGGCTTTGCTGCGCTGGGCGGGGGGCTTGAAAAGGCCCCCGTCAAGGTCCGACCCCCGCCGTTGCTGCCGCGAGCCAGTCGCGATCGGCGGGATCGCCCAGCAGCGGTGTCAGTGTGTCGCGGACTCGTGCGTGATAGGCGTCGAACCAGGCGATCTGCGCCGCGGACATCTGCGCGGTGTCGACCAACGAGCGATCGATCGGGCAGACCGTGAGCGGCTCGAAGCGGAAGAACTCGCGGCCCTGGTGGGCGTTGCTGCGCGCCTCGTCGCGCACGACTTCCACCAGATTCTCGATCCGGATGCCATACGCGCCCGCCTCGTAGTAGCCGGGCTCGTTCGACGACACCATGCCGGGCTCGAGCGGCACGTCGGTGGAGCGGGGCGAGATGCTGAACGGCCCCTCGTGGACGTTCAGGAAGAAACCGACGCCGTGGCCAGTGCCGTGCCCGTAGTCGAGGCCCGCGTCCCACAGCGGTAGCCGCGCCGCCAGCTCGAGCTGGTGTCCACCCGATCCGCGCGGGAACGAGAGCCGCGACAGCTCGATGTGGCCGCGGAGCACCCGCGTGAATCGGTCGCGCGCTTCGGCGTCCACCGGACCGAGCGCGACGGTGCGCGTGATGTCGGTGGTCCCGTCGAGGTACTGACCACCCGAGTCCACGAGGTAGAGGCCGCGTGGCTCGAGGGGAAGGTTGCTCTCCTCGGTGAAGCGGTAGTGGGGAATCGCCGCGTGAGGACCGTAGGCGCTGATGGTCTCGAACGATGGTCCTCGAAACCGCGGACAATCGGCGCGCAACGAGTCCAGCTTGTCGGCCGCCGACGCCTCGGTGATGCCACCGGCTGGCACCGCTTCCGCGAGCCAGCGCAGGAACCGCACCATCGCGACGCCGTCGCGAACGTGGGCCTGCCGCATGCCTGCCAGCTCGACGTTGCTCTTCACCGCCTTGAGCTTGGCGATCGGGCTCAAGCCGCGAACCAGCGGTGCTTCGCCGAGCTTTTGCAGGACCCAATCGCTGGCTGCCGCGGGATCGATCCAGGTGCGAGTCTTGGCCTGGGCGAGCGCAGTGAGCGCGTCGCCGAAGGCTTGGTAGGGTCGAATCGCGACCGAGGGATCGAGGAGCGCGCGGACGTCGCTCGATACCTTGCGCTCGTCCACGAACCACTCGGCGCCTTCTGCGGTGACCAGCGCGTACGAGACCACCACCGGGTTGTACGGGATGTCGGTGCCGCGCACGTTGAAGAGCCACGCGATCGCGTCGAGGGTGGTGACCACCAGTGCGCGGGCATCCGACTTCGCCATCTTCTCGCGCACCCGCGCGAGCTTCTCGGTGACCGTCTCGCCGGCGATCTCGCTGGGCAGCGAGAACGCGAGCTCGTGTGGCAGCGCCAACGGCGCAGGCAGGATCCCGTCCACCAGGTTCGATTCGATGGCGACGAGTGTCAGCCCGCGCCCGCCGAGCTTCGAGCGCAGCCGCTCGATGGCTTCGACGGAGAGTGTTTGCGGGTCGTAACCCACGCGCCCGCCCTCGCCGAGCTCGCAGCAGAGCCATTCGTCGAGCGTCGGTACGTCGGGAAGCTGCGCGCGAAACAGCGTGTACACCTCGGAATCGAGCTCCTTCTCGGCCTGGAGGTAGTAGCGGGAGTCGGTCCAGAGGCCCGCTTTCGCGGCCGTGATCGCCGCCGTTCCCGCCGAGCCCGTGAAGCCACTGATCCACGCCCGGCGCTGCCAGCACGTGGGCACGTATTCGTTCTGGTGCGCATCCGAGGTGGGCACCACGTAGGCGCCGATGTCGTGAGAGTCGAACGCGGCGCGCAACGCGGCGACTCGTTCGGCGATGGACGAAGCAGTGCTGCTCATGTGGCTCGTTCTCCCCGATCGTCTGCCGTCAATGATGAAGTGACGGCGGCAACGCGCGCCGGAAGCAGCGCAGGCGAGCACGTCGCTCGGCGTCGTAACCGACCCATTTTGCTGCCGGCAGCTCGCGAGCGTCGATCTCGCGGAATCCCTCGCGCACGAAGTAGCGCGCGGCGGCGTCGCGCGTGGTGCAGGCGAACAGGCTCGCCAGGCTGAGCGCCGTCGCTTCTACCGCGATGCGATCGATCAGATGCTTGCCGATACCCTCACCCAGGAAGCGCGTCAGGGTGTAGAGGGACACCAGCTCTCCCGTGCTCTCGGCGGGATACATCCGGAGTGCGCCGATTCCCGCGAGATGACGATCCTCGATGAACGCGCCGAAGGCCCGCGCCAACACGCGATCGAGATCCTGCTCGCTGCGCGGTTGCAGGAACCCTTCTTCGACGCCCCGCGCGATCAGCGCTGCGGCTGCGTCGAGGTCGTCGATGCCCAGGTGGCGCACGTTGACGTAGCGGCGGCTGGTGAAGAGCGTGCCCGAGCCGGTGTAGCTGAAGAGCTCGGCATCGAGCCCCTGGGCTGTGCACAGGTTCACGGTTTCGCCGGCGCTCAGGGCACTCTCGATCTCGCGCAAGAGCGGCTCGCGAGCCCCGGCGCCGCGGCGCAGATGCTCGCGCAGCGAGAGCAGGTCTACGAACGACGAGCGTGTCTCGTCGCGGGTGCTGACGCCCGCCTCGCGGTCGAGGATCACGAGCTTGGCGACGTGGAGCGGGGCGATGAGCCGGCGCACGGCGGGGAGCGTCGGCTGCTCGTCGACCGGCACCCACACCGGACGGTCGTGGCGCGCAGCGCGCCAGGTCGCAGGCAAGAACGGCTCGACCGACGGCGCCAGCACCTCGGCGTCCTGGATCAGCACGCTCGGTGCGTCGCTCGGGAGTAGCAGCACCACGTGGGTGCCGTTGGCGAGGAGCGTGTCGACGACGGTGCGCACCGCGACGGCGTCGCTCGCGGTGAGGGCGCCCGAGAGCGCGGTGAGCGCGAGCGTGCGACCATGAAACTCCTCGAGATAGAAGAGCCGCTCGTCGAAGGGCACCACGTTACCGAGGCTCGGCGCAGGTGTGGATCGTTCGCTCATCTCGGATGTGTGGCCCACGAGCGCGCTCGCCGATGTGCGGTACGCTCGGCCGCGCATTGTAGCCAACCAGGCGCGACGCGCTGCGCTCGTCGGGAGAGCTGGATGAACGTCCGGGTGTACGTCGAGCGCGGGCCGCTCGCGGAAGCGGTCCACGAGGTGGACGCGGTCGTCGTCGACGGTGCGGGGAAGAGCCGGTTCAGCGCTGGCGACACCGACGGCTGGGTCTGCCTGCGCTCGGCGGCGAAGCCGGTGCAAGCGCTGGCGGTGGTCGAGTCGGGGGCCGCGGATGCCTTCGGATTCGGAGCAGCGGAACGAGCGCTCCTCTGCGCCTCGCACAACGGTGAGGCGGTGCACGTCGAGCGCGCAGCCGCGATGCTTCGCGCCATCGGTTGCACCGAGCAGGATCTCGAATGCGGCGTTCACCCGCCCGCCGACGCCGTCACCGCGGCAGAGCTGGCGCGCAAAGGCGCTGCACCCAGCGCGCTGCAGAACAACTGCTCCGGAAAGCATGCTGGCATGCTCGCGCTGGCGCGACATCTCGGCGTCGAGACGCGCGGCTACACCGCCCCCGATCACCTCGTCCAACGAACCATCCGTCGCCAGCTCGAATCGCTCACGGGGATTCGCGACGTGCCCATCGCCGTCGACGGCTGCAGCGCCGTCACGTTCTATCTGCCGTTACGTGCCATCGCTCTCGTGTTTCGCGATCTGGTCGTGGCTCACGATGCGGCGCTTGCGACCCTGAGCGGAGCAATGATGGAGCACCCCTATCTGGTCGGTGGCCGTGAGCGCTTCGACACCACGCTGATGCAAGCGTTGCCCGGGCGTGCGGTGTCGAAGGTCGGCGCCGAGGCGCTGCAGTGCATCGGCGTTCGCAGCACCACCGGCGAGGTCTACGGTGTCGCGGTGAAGGCGCGCGATGGGCAGACGCGCGGCTCCGAACCGGCGGCGCTCGCTGTCCTGGAAAGGCTGGGGCTCCTCGACGAAGCCGCGCGCGCGTCGCTGGCGAGCTTCGCCGCGCCGATTCGCACCAACCACCGTGGACTCGTCGTGGGGCGCGTTCGCGCCGCGATCACGGATTGAGTCCGCCCATCGCAACGCTCGGGGGGCTTGAA
>CAYUSL010000529.1:0-4467 GCA_964447125.1 uncultured bacterium
CGCTCGCGGCTCGCCTCTGGCTCGCGGAGCGATGGACGGCGCGCGTGGAGACCGCTTCGCAGCTCGGCTGAAGGGCCGCGGTCGCTCGACGGCCCTGGCGGCGCGTACGGTTCGTGATTCCCGCAAGAAGCGCCCGACTTCGACGCGCCTGCTTCGTGGCGAGTATGGTGCGCGTTGCTGCGACGGAGCGCGAGCGCACGATGCGACGACGCTGGGCAGGGTTGCTCTCGGTGATCGCGGCCGGCTGTGCCGGCACGAGCGACGGAAGCCGCGGTGTCGTCGACGAGCCGCTGGTGTGGGCGGGATCGGGCTCGAACGACGAGATCGTGGGTGCAGAAGAGCGTCCCGCCGGCCCGCCGCACGGCGAGGTCGTGTTCTTCTTCATGGGGGCCACCACGCCTGCTGGCGTGGCCTTCGATCTCGCGGTTCCCGGCTATTCGTGGAGCGAGCACCTCGCGTCGCTCGGGTATCGCGTGGTGCGCTGGGATCCGACGGGATATGGCTCGTCCTCGGATCCGCCCGAGCTCGACGAGCCTCCCAGCCGAAACCACCCGATCACTCGCAGCGCCGTCGTCGAAGAGCAGGCGGAGCGTGTTGCCGACGAGGTCGCCGCGCGTACCGGCGACGAGGGTTTTCACGTGATCTGTTGGTCCGCAGGCTGCGCGCCAGCGCTGGCGTTCGCCGAGAAGCGACCCGAGCGCGTCCAGTCGCTGGTGCTCTATGGCGCCACCTTCGGTCCGCTCTCGCCGCTTGGGCTACCTCCCTTCGATCCGGACACCTCGATCACCAACTTCGTGGGCGCATACCGGCTCACTTCGGAGGCGGACGTCGCCGAACGCTGGGATCGCATGATTCCCGTCGACGACAAGACTGCGTACCGCGATCCCGCGGTCTTCGAGACCTGGGTGCGGGATTTTCTAGCATCGGACGAGACGGTGGCCGAACGGGAACCCGCGTCGGTGCGCGTGCCCAACGGCATGCTCGCGGACAGCTACGAGGTACTGCTCGGCCATCCGCCTTACGACGCTTCGAAGGTGCGAGCCCCTGCATTGGTGATCCGCGGTAGCGACGATCCCGAGACCAACACGCGCGGGTCCAACCTGCTTCTCGAGGCACTGGGCAGTACCGACAAGTCGCTCGTCGAGGTGCCGGACGGCACCCACTACATCACGGTGGAGAAGAATCATCTGGCGTTCTGGGAGGCCGTGGATGCGTTCCTCGCGGAACACTGAAATTCCGGGCAAATTGCGTGATTTCGCGGCCATTGATGGCTGCAACGCAGCGCGTTAGGATCGTCGAATCCTCTCGTCACCGAGGTCGCATGCCCACTGCAAAGAAAACGTCGTCGAAGGCCGCCAAGACGGCAGCCGTCAAGCCCGCGCAGAAACCTCAGCTCACCGGGCTCGCCGCGTTCTTCGACGAAGCGCTCTTCCTCCCCGATCTCAAATCGCACAACAAGGCCGAGGCGTTCGAAGAGATGGTCGATGCGCTGTGCACGGCCCTCGGCAAGCAGAACAAGCAGACACTTCTGAGCATGCTGCATCACCGCGAGATGCTCGGCACCACCGGCATCGGCCGCGGTGTGGCGATCCCGCACGGCCGCACGCTGCTCACCCGCCACCTGCGGGTGGTGTTCGGTCGCTCGAAGGCGGGAATCGACTACGGCGCGCGCGATGGCGAACCGGTGCATCTCGTGTTCTTGGTGGTGGCGCCCTTCCAGGATCGCGGCAACGTCTACCTGCCCACGCTCGGGAAGCTGGTGGAGCTGGTTCGCGCCAAGCCCAACCGCGACAAGCTGATGGAGATCGAGACGTTCGAGCAGTTCGTCGAAGCGCTGGCGGCCAGCGCGTGACGGACACGGAGCGCGACCCGGCGCCGGGAGGAGTAGGCTTGGAGGAAACGCTTCACATCTTGCTCGAGATCCAGCACATCGATCAGCGTCTCGCCGAGCTGGACATTCCCGACAACGTCCAGCAGTTCGAGAAGCTGGGCTTCCAGTGGCAGCCCGAGCGTCGCCAGCAGCTCATCGAGCTGCGCTCGAAGCGTGCCTCGCAGCTCGATCCCGAGGTGCTCACCCACTACCAGGGGCTCAAGGACCGCTACGGCGAGGCGATCGTGCCCATCGATGGCGGCATCTGTCTCGGCTGCTTCATGATGATCCCCACCGCCTGGGTCCAGAACATCCGCCAGAACTTGTCGGTGAAGACCTGCGGCCATTGCGGCCGGATCCTCTACTGGGTGGGGTGAGCGGCCGTCGCTCGTGCGAGCGGCAGAGCTTCCGTCGTTCGCGCACCAGTGCTGCTGGATGGTCGCTACTTGCGCTCGAACGTTCCCGTGTAGGTCGCGGAAGCGAGGACGTGGCCGCGCATGGCTGTGTCGAGCTGAGCACGGCTCGCGCCTGCCGGTAATCCCAGGCTCGCGAGGTCGAGCGCCGAGAGCGTGAACACGTAGCGGTGCGGTCCGTGCCCGCGCGGTGGGCAGGGACCGCGATAGCCGACGCTGCCGAAGCCGTTTCGCCCCTGTTGGCCGCCACCCGCGACGCTGTCGCCCGCGGGGACTCCTGCGGGCATCCCGCGTGTAGCCGGCGGCAGGTCGTACGCGAGCCAGTGGACGAAGGTGCCGCCGGGAGCATCGGGATCGTCGACCACGAGCGTCCAGCTCTTCACACCCGCGACGTCGCCGCTCCACGTGAGTGCCGGCGAGCGGTCGGCGCCTTGGCACGAGTGCTCGGCGGGAATCGGCTGGCCGGATGGGAACGCGGAGGTGGTGAGCACCAACGACTCGCTCTTGGCCATGGTTCCTCCCAGAAGCGCGTCAACGAGCGCGATCGCCGCGCCGAGCCTGGCACGGCGCCTCGCGGATCGGGGCCGCTTCGTGATGGCTTGCGTCTGCATCGTCACCTCGGTTTCACGAGGGGTGATGGCTGGCTGCGCGCTCAGCGGGAGAGGATGACGCGTTCGCCCGTGTCTGGCGCCACGACGAAGGTGGCGTGGGCGTTGGGATCGGCAAGCACCAAGGTGCCGCGGTCGGCGTCGATGGCGATGCCGAGGGGTGCCTCGAATGAAGGTCCGGTGCCGGTGTCGCCGGACGAGATCACCGCGCGATCGCCGCTCGTCAGATCGAGGGACAGGATTTCGCGACGGCCCGTATTCACGATCCACGCGCTGCCAGGCTCGCTGGCCAGCGTGATGGCGCGAGGCGCGAGTGTTTCGCCGCCGCCGATCTCGGCGCTGGCAATCACCCGTCTCTCGCCGGAGGTCGGATTCACGGCGAGCACTGCACCGAGCGTCGGATCGGTCACGAGGAGCCGCGCTTCGGAGTCGTCGAACGCGAGGCCGGCGGGCGACTCGAAGGCCGGGCCGACGCCCGTATCCGCCGCCGAAACGATCGTCCGCTCGCCGCTGGCGAGGTCCACGGCGAGCACGCCACGCACGTCGCCATCGGTGAGGTATGCGCGATTCGCCGTGGCGTCGATTGCGAGGCCGGCGGGTGAAACGAACGCCGGCCCGCTGCCGGTTTGAGCGTCGGAGACGATCGTGCGCGCGAGGGTGGTGAGATCGATGCGCACCAACGCCGCGAGCGATGCATCGACCACGTACGCCGCCGCCGCGGCGTCGGCGAGGGCGACGGCCACCGGCTGAGCGAGCGCCGGTCCCGAGGTTGCGCTGGCATCGCTCAGGCTGGTGCGGTCGCCGCTCGTGAGGTCCACCGCCACGAGCGAGGCCGGTGCGGCACTCGCCACCAGCGCTCGATCTTCACTCGCCTGGATGGCGATCGCCGTGGCGAGACCGAGGACGGCGCCTTCACCCGTGGCGTCGGTGGACGCGAGGGTGCGATCACCGCTCGCACGGTCCACGGCGAGCACCAGCGCCGAGGGCTCGACCACGAGCACCCGGTCCCGCTCCCCGTCGATCTCGAGCCCGGCGGGGCGTGCGAGCGGCACGCCCGCGCCACGATGCGGCCCGGAGAAGTCGCTGCGCGCACCGGTGGCGAGGTCGAAGACCAAGAGATTGGGCGCGCTGGGATCGCTCAGGTAGAGCACGTCGTGAGCTCCATCGACGGCGAGTCCGTCGATGGCCGCGAAGCCACCCGCGTAGAGCGATCGGTCTCCACTCGCGAGATCGACGACGATCACCGCGGCTCCGTCAGCGACGTCGCTGGCCACGAACGCACGACCGCGGCTGGCGTCGAGCGCCACGGCGCCAGCTCCGGCCAGCGCCGGGCCGCCACCGCGCGTGGCATCGCTCACCACGGCGCGATCACCGGTGGCTGAATCGATGGCGACGAGTGCTTGAAGATCGGAATCGCTGACGAGGACGCGGTTCTGCGAAACGTCCATCTCGAGATCGGCAGGGCTCGCGAGAGCCGGGCCGGTGCCGACGGCGATGTCGGAGAAGATCGTGCGCGTTCCGGTGAACGGGTCGATGGCGAGCACACCGGGTAAGTCGCGATCGATCACCAAGAGCC
>CAYUSL010000530.1:0-4459 GCA_964447125.1 uncultured bacterium
CGCGTCGCGCACCTCACCGTGGAGCGCGCCCCGGCCTCGCAGTAAATCGGCGCCCCTGCGGGAGCGCGGTCAGCCTCACCCGATCTATTCGTGAACGCGGCGTCGAGACACCGGGAATCGCCCCGTGGACACCTCTAATCGTCGCAAGTGCCCGTGGCTCGTGCCTGCGACCGCTTGTCGGCGCCGACAGAGCGTCGCTCTCCATCGGTTCGCGCGTACGAGAAGCATGGAGGGCCGCGCTCCGTCGCGGCCGCAGCGCGATGTTCGTGAATGATCCCGGCCAAAGGTCGGGATCGAGTCTGGCTCGGATCGAGCGAGTGTGCGCGGACGGAGGCGCGGCGCTCTCTCGCCGCGCCCCTCGTTCACCGTGCGAGCGGCTCAGGCTGCGCGCTTTCGCGGCACGCGCTGCGGCCACACGCTGCTCGCTTGCGGCCCCTTCTCGCCGGCCTCCTCCACGAACCGCACCTCGCCACCGACCTCCAGCGCAGCGAAACCGCCGTCCAAGACGCTGTTCTCGTGGAAGTAGATCTCGCGGCCCTCGGCGGTGAGCAGGAACCCGTAGCCTTCTTCTGGGTGCAGCCCGGACACGACGGCCAAGCTCGGCTCGACGTGCCACTTCACCTGGCCGCGGCGTTTCCGCGCGTAGTCTTCGAGGCGGCGGCGCACGGCGCGGAAGGTGTCGCGGATGGCCACGTACACGTCCTCGTGGGCGTGGCGTCCCGCGGCATCGCGGCCGGCGACGATCTCACCGCCCACGACCGTCAGGTCGACGCGCACGTGAAAGAGGTTCCCCTTGTGATGATGGCGGTGGGGCGATTCGACGAGCACCCGGCAGCCCATGATTCCGCCGAAGAGCGAGTCGAGGCGCTCCATCTCCTGCTCGATCCTTGCATTCACGGCGTCCGACGGGCTCATGTCGCGGAAGGTGATCTGGAGCGGGATCTTCATGGCGCTCTCCTCTCGATGCGCATTCTCCTTCACCCATTGGAAGTAGCGCGCTGCGTGCCAAGTACGGACTCGCGGAGGCTCCATTCGCGTCGCACACATGCGGCGACGGCGCAGCGTGGACGGACGGTTCCCGTGACCTGACCGAGCCCTCGACGTCACCGTCCGGTGCCCGCGCCTGCGGCGCCGCGTGCACGGGGTGGCGCCGTGGCTGGCACGCGACTTGATTGCGTTTCGCGCCGTGGCACTCACCCGGCGCATCTTCTTGCGCGTCGCCGCCGCCGCACCTGCGCTCGGGCCGGTGCTGGTGGAGGTTGCGTGCGGCGGCTCCGGAAACAGTGCAGCGGCAACCGCCGCGGGGTTCCTGACCCGGCGCGAACGCACGATCCTCGACGCGGCGCTGGCGGTCATGATCCCGACCGACCAGGGCCCGGGCGCCCACGAGGCGCAGGTGGTCGATTACGTCGATGGCCTGCTCGCGGCCTTCTTCACCGATCCGCCGCGCATCTACGCCGGTGGCCCCTACAGCGGCCGCCACGGTGGGGCGAACGAGTTCCGCCACTTCCTTCCGCTCACACGCGCCCAAGAGCTGGCGTGGCGCATCCGCATCGAAGGCTCACAGGGACGTGCCGAGCGCGAGTTCAACGGGCCGGTGGTGGGCTGGCAGCAGCGCTATCGCGATGGGCTCGCAGCACTCGACGAGGAATCGCTCGCCCGCCACGGCACGACCTTCGAGGGGCTCACGATCGACGAGCGCTCGGCGCTGCTCTCCGCCGCCAGCGTCGACTTCAAGCGCACGCTCTACCAGCACGCATGCGAAGGGATGTACGGCGATCCGGTGTATCGCGGAAACGCCGGCTCGATCGGCTGGACGTTCATCCAGTACGAGGGTGACCGCCAGCCCATCGGCTACGACCGCCGCGCGATGGAAGAGCGCGACGAGGGCACGTGATGGGACGCGCCGTCGACTACGTGGTGGTGGGTAGCGGCGCCGGCGGCGGAGTCGCGGCGATGGTGCTCGCTCGATCCGGCCGCGAGGTGGTGCTGCTCGAGCGCGGCCGAAACCCCTTCTTGGGCCTCGACCGTCGCGAAGGCATCGAGCGTGTGCTGCTCTCGAACGACGAGCTGAAAGGCCTGCGCAACTTCCTGAACCAGGACCCGATCACCGATCCGCGCACCTTTCGCACCAGCGAACGCGACGGCGATCGTTCGTTCGTCGGCGCCGTCCAGCCGCTGCCCTTTGCCGTGGGCGGCGGCACGCTCACCTACGACGCCGATTCGCCGCGCCCCTTGCCCGAGGACTTCCGCTTCCTCTCGACGTGGGGTGCCGTGCCGGACGCCGAGGTGGTGGATTGGCCGCTCGGCTACGACGATCTGGAGCCGTACCTCTGCGAATGCGAGTGGCTGCTCGGAGTCCAGGGTGACGGCGGCCAGAACCCGTTCGAGCCGCGCCGCTCGGCGCGCTACCCGATGCCGCCCGGCTACATCAAGTACGACGCGCTGCTCCTCGCCGCCGGCGCGAAGGAGATGGGGCTCCACCCTTATCCGACGCCGCAGGCGATCAACTCGATGGCCTACCGAGGGCGGCCGTCGTGCGCGAATTGTGGCTTCTGCCCGTACGGATGCCCGATCAACGCCAAGGGCTCGACGGCGGTCACGGCGATCCGCGACGCGCTGCTGACGGGACGCTGCGAGCTGCGCGCCGAGTGCCTGGTGACGAGGCTCGTGACCGATTCCTCCGGCCGGCGCGTGACGGGGGTCGAGTACCTGGACCCCGCCGGCGAGCTTCGCGTGCAAGAGGCGGCAGGCGTGCTGCTCGGCTGCAATCCGATCGAAACCGTGCGGCTGCTTCAGCTCTCGGCGTCGGCCGCGCATCCCGCTGGGCTCGGCAATTCGAGCGGCTGGCTCGGTCAGTGCCTGATGTTCCACATCAACTTCATGGCCGTGGGTGTCTTCGACCACCGACTCCACGGCCACCGCGGGCGGCCGGTGACGATGGAGATCGGCGACTTCCGCGCCAA
This sequence comes from uncultured bacterium, assembly GCA_964447125.1. Taxonomy (GTDB): domain Bacteria; phylum JADJOY01; class JADJOY01; order JADJOY01; family JADJOY01; genus JADJOY01. The sequence goes on from CAYUSL010000530.1 coordinate 2,967, forward strand.
CGTCGACGCGGATCCCAACTACCTCTTCGGCGGTGTGGTGGAGCTGGGCGCGCGCCTCGATCCGATCCAGGAGGCGCTCAACTACACCTGGGGTCCGCTTCACAAGACGATGATGCGCGAGAGCTGGTTTCGCGACCGATTCACGGCCACCGCCATGGTGGGCGAGGACATGCCGGTGCGCAGCAACCGCATCGACTTCGATCCTCGCGTGCGCGACGCCTGGGGGCGCCCGGCACCGCGGATCACCTACCAGAACCATCCGCGCGACCTCGCGGTGCAGGCGTACTTCCTGCCGAGGCTCGAGGAGATGATGCGCCGCGCGGGCGCCCGGATCACGTTCGGCGTCAACATCGACGTGCGCAGCGGCGGCATCCCGAGCACCAACCACATTCTGGGAGGCGCGCGCATGGGCAGCGACCCGTCGCTCTCGGTGACCGACGGCTTCGGGCGCTTCCACGATCTGGAGAACCTGTGGTGTGTCGATGGCAGCACCTGGCCCACGTCGATGGGCGTGAACCCCACGCTCACGTTCCAGGCGCTCGCCTACCGCACCGCGGCGAGCATCGTGGAGCCGACCGAGCCCGAGCGGGTGCTGGCGGCGATCGGCATCTCGCCTGTCGCCGAGGCGTCGCGCGCCAGGGGCGCGGAGGCGCGGTGAAGCGAGCGCGCTCGGCAGCCGTCGTCGCCGTGGTCGCGCTCGGCGTGGGCTGCGGTGACTCGCGCGGCTCGGCCATGTCGGCGGACGCATGCCCCCGCTGCCACGTCGACGAGGCCGCGCGAGCGAGCCTCGAATCGTCGCATTCGATCCTCTTCGACTGCACGTTCTGTCACGCGCCGTCGACCGACGATCCCGGCAGCGGCCACCGCTCGATCGTCGATTGCGTCGCGTGCCACAGCGAGACGAGCCATCCGCCGAGCGAGGTGCCCGGCGACGGCGAAGCCGTGGCGCCGAGCTGCGTGCGCTGCCACGACCCTCACGGCACGCCCAATCTGCGGCTGATTCGCGAGACGATCGCCGAAGTGGCGATCACCTTCGACAACTACGTCGGTTACGCGCCGGGCAGCTATGCCGAGCCAGGGCCGCTCGGAATCGCCGGCCTCGGTGCTGGCACGGGCCCTTGCGAGGTCTGCCACGACGCCACGTTCACGTATCGGCACGACGGCGGCGGGCTTCCGCACCACCAGAAGCGTTGCACCCAGTGCCACACCCACGCCTCGGGCTTCCGACCCTCGCACGGCGAAGTGCCGGGGTGACGCGGAGCCTGTCGGTGAGTGTGTCGCGTGCGTCGATAGGCCCCGCGCCCCTCTTCGACTCCACCGAACGCTGTGTCGAGACACCAGAAATCGCCACGTTGATACCTGCGATCGTCGCAAGTGGCCGTGGCTTGTCCCGGCCGCAGCGCGTCGGCGCCGACGGAGCAGGGGCCGCAGGCCCCGTGCCCTCCATCGATTCGAGCGTGCAAGAAGCATGGAGGTCCGCGCTCTGTCGCGGC
>CAYUSL010000531.1:0-4446 GCA_964447125.1 uncultured bacterium
GCGTGGCACCGACGGTCCTGGACACGGACCACGACGGCGACCTCGACGCGTTCGTCGGCGAAGGCGACGGCAGCACGAGGTTTTTCACCAACACGGGGACGCCAGCGAGCCCGAGCTTCGCGCCGGCCATCGTCGACCCGTTCGGTCTCGACCGAGCTCAGATCGTGCGACGCGCGGTCCCCAGCTTCGCGGACATCGATGGCGACGGGGACCTCGATGCGTTCCTCGGCTCGCAGTTCGGCGACGTCCGGTTCTTCCGTAACGTCGTCGGCGATCCGCTCTTCGGCGACGACTTCGAATCGGGTGACCTGTCCGAGTGGTCAGGGACGAGCTGAATGAGGTCGCGATCCTGCGGCTGGCTCTTCTGGGCCTGGCTCACGCTGGCGCTCCCGTGCGCGGCGAGCCGCCGAGCCTGGGCCGCGCCGTTACCGATCCTCCAAGGGCCCTGGGTCGACTACTTCGGCACCTTCGACACGAAAGTCGAGCCCGAGGTCGTGGACATCGACGGCGACGGCGACCTCGACGTGTTCGCCTGGGAACCCTACGACCAGCGCCTCCGCTTCTTTCGCAACACCGGCACGGCCACGAGTCCTGCGTTCCACGAGGAAGCGGGAAATCCGTTCGGTCTGGGTTACGCGGGAGTCCACGGCGTGTTCGGGGACATCGACGGCGACGGTGACCTGGACGCGTTCGTGGGCCAAGTCGACGGCAACACGCACTTCTTCGAGAACACCGGCACGGTGACGAGCCCCGATTTCACGTGGGCCGTCGCCAACCCCTTCGGCCTCTACGTCCCCGGAAGCGCGAGCAGCGAGCCCACACTGGTGGACATCGACAGCGATGGGGATCTGGATGCGTTCCTGGGCCAGCACGACCTCGGTGGTGCGTTCGAGTTCTTCCGCAACACCGGCACCGTGAGCAGCCCGGCGTTCGCGAGCCCGCCAGCCGTTCCGTGGCCCTTCGGACTGACACCGCTCCCGTACGGCTTCAGCCCGTCGCTCAGCTTTGCGGACCTCGACGGCGACGGTGATCTCGACGCCTTCGAAACGGCCGCGAGCTACGAAGCGCCGCTCTTCTTGACGAACAGCGGGGCGCCCGCGAGTCCGAGTTTCGCATCGCCGAGGATCGATGCGTTCGGTTTGGCGCGTGGCTTCTCGAACCGGATTTCGCTCGCCGACCTCGACGGTGATGGTGACCTCGACGTCGTCATGGGGACTGGGTATTGGTTCACCAGCAGTAACGAGCTACGGGTGATCTCGAACACAGGAAGTGCCACGAGCCCCGCGTTCGTCCCCGCGAGCCCCTTCGGGCTCAGCGGAACCCTGATTGCGCTCGCCGACATCGACGGCGACGCCGATCTCGACGCGTTCGTCGATCATCTCAGCTCAGGAGATCTCTTCCTGAACGTGGGCGGTCCGAGGAGTCCTGCATTCGCCAAGCAGCCCACGAGCCCATTGGACGACGCCGCTGTCTTCGTCGACATCGACGGCGATGGTGACCTCGACGCCTTCGGTCGATCCGGGACCTCGCAAGGAGTCTCGTTTTGCTTCTTTCAGAACACCGGGACGGCATTCAGCGCGGGCTTCACGCCGTGTGTGAAGAACCCGTTTGGCCTCGCCGGCGGGAGGTTCGCTCCACCGGCACTGGCTGACATCGACGGCGATGGGGACCTCGATTTCTTCGCCGGTCACTACAGCAGTGACGTGGCCTTCTTCCGGAATACCGGCTCGGCGACGAGTGCCGCGTTCGCCTCTGCGGTGATGAACCCGTTCGGGATCTCATTGGCCCCGTATGCGGCGACCTGGGCGTTCGTCGACATCGATGGCGACGGCGATCTGGATGCCTTCGCGACTCCGGAGCACGGCGCCCGGAATCACCTGGAGCGCGACACGTCTTTCTTCGTCAACACCGGCACCGCCACGAGCCCCGCCTTCGCGCCACCGTCGATGAATCCGTTCGGCATTGCCAATTTCCATCCCAAGGTCGTGCCAGTCTTTGCCGACATCGACGACGACGGCGACCGCGACGCGTTCCTGACTTCGACGGAGGGGAACCTCTACTTCCTCCTCGACACCGTCGCCGTCCCCGTGTTCGCCGACGGCTTCGAGCTCGATGGCACCGGTGCGTGGTCGGATGTCGTGCCGAGTCCGTAGGCGTAACCGCAGAGCAGAACCGACCGGATTGCGCGGCAGTCAGGGTTGAGGGGGCGTGGGGGGCGCGAGCTCGGTCTCGACGTAGTGAAAGACGTCGCGGAGTACGGCCGGGCCTACGCGCGGGCGCGACAACGCGTCGCTGAGCAACCGCCGCCAGCGGCGGGCGCCGGGGCGAGCGTGGAAGAGCGGCAGCAGGTGACGATAGACGGCGCGCAACGTGGTGCGCTCGCCGACGGTGCGCGCGGCGTACTCGACCATCGCTTCCACCAGCGCGCCGGGATCGCGGGCGCCGAGGGGAGCGGCGGGCTCGGCGAAGATGCGCTCGTCGACTTCGCCGAGCCAGCGCGGATCGTCGTAAGCCGCGCGGCCGACCATCACGCCGTCCACGCGGTCGAGCTGGGCGAGTGATGCGTCGACGCCCGCAACGCCGCCGTTGAGCACGATCTCGAGGGCTGGGAACTCGGTCTTGAGCCGGAAGACGTCGTCGTAGCGAAGCGGCGGCACCGTGCGGTTCTCGGCGGGCGAGAGGCCGCTCAGCCACGCCTTCCGCGCGTGCACTGCGAAGCGGGAGACGCCGGCTGCGCTCACGATCGCAACGAAGTTGGCCATGTCTTCGTAACGGTCCAGCTCGTCCACGCCGATGCGGTGCTTGATGGTGACGGGAACGCTCACCGCCGCACGCATGGCGGCTGCGAGCTCGGCCACCCGCGCGGGCTCGCGCATGAGCACGGCGCCGAAACAGCCTTCCTTCACCCGCTCGGACGGACAGCCGACGTTCAGGTTGATCTCGTCGTAGCCACGCTCGGCGGCGATGCACGCCGCCTCGGCGAGCTTTCGTGGATCGTCGCCGCCGAGCTGGATGGCCACCGGGTGCTCGATCGGATCGAAGCCGATGTAGCGTTCCAGCCGTCCGTCCGCCACGTGATGGAGGATCGTGTCCGCCACCACCATCTCGGTGTAAAGCAGCGTCCGGCGCGTGAGCTGGCGCGCGAACCACCGGAAGTGCCGGTCGGTCCGGTCCATCATCGGCGCGATGCTGAATGCATGCGCGGGGCGGCGGAGACGGGTGTCGGTCATGAGTCGCGCCTGAACGCGACTCGACGCGAGCAGGCCCAACCGCAATCAACCCAACCAGGGGCAAACCGTCCAGTCGCGTTCAGGTCCAGCGCGCGGGGATTGACGCTCGAGAGCGATGCGCGCGGCAATCGGGTAGGTTGCGGCGTGCTCAGGAGGGGCGAAAGGAGCCGGGTCGCAACGAGCCCGATCACGCGGAGCGATCCGCGTGCACAACGCACCGGTGCCCAACGGCGAACCCATCGATCAGGCACCCCCGGAGAAACGGCAGGGTGCTTGACCTGGCCCGCGAATCGTGGGCTCATTGGCGGCCTTTAGCCGCCCCGGCACGAGCGGTTCGAGCGCTTTCCGCGCGGTGTCGAACGCGCGGCGGCGACCTGGCCAGGCAGGCTCAGCGGCGACTGACGGCCGACGAGGAATTCCATGGCGGTGTACCAAGGCAAGTCCACGATCGTTTGGATCGAGGCGCTGAAGAACCGAGATCCCGAGGTGCGGGCCGCGGCTGTCGACGCGCTCGTGAAGATCGGGATGGCGGCAGTGCCGGATCTCGTCGACGCGCTCGGCGATTCGAATTTGGACATCGTGACCGGCGCGGCGCAGGCGCTGGGAAGAGTCGGCATGCTGGCGCGCTCGGCACTGCCGGCGTTGCACGGCGCGATGAAACACCGCCTCCCGGAGGTGCGCTCCGAGGCGGCATATGCTCTCGCCAAGATCTCCAATGACGCGTTGCTCAAGGCACTCGCCAGCACCGAGGCCACGGTCCGCGCCGCGGCGGTCGAGGCGTTGGGCCGGCTCGGCGCCGAGGTCACCGACTGCATCAAGCTGCTGATCGCGGCGCTCCAGGATTCGGAGCTGACCGTCCGCGAGGCGGCGGTTCAAAGTCTGGGGCGGCTGGGGCCGGCGGCGGTGGAAGCGTTGCCCACGCTCATTCCCATGGCGCGCACCGCCGATGCGCGCATCAAGCCGTCGCTGTTGCTGGCGCTGGGTGCCATGGGTGCCCAGGCGGTGGATGCGGTGCCCGTGCTGGTGGATGCGCTCGACGTCGAGGGCTTCCGCGGTGCAGCGGCGCGCGCTCTCGCTGGGATCGGGACGGCGGCGAAGCCAGCCGTTCCCAAGCTCAAGAACATGCTCACGGATCCGAGCCTCCGTTACATCGCAGCCGGTGCGATGGTCACCATCGGCGCGGACGCCTCGTCGACCGTGCCGGTGCTGGTGGAAG
>CAYUSL010000532.1:0-4446 GCA_964447125.1 uncultured bacterium
GTTCCGTAACCCGACGAAAGCGCCGTCTGCGTCGAGAACGCTGCGCGCGATCAGCAACCCGAGTGGCAGCACCAGCGCGACGGCGAAACCAGCCAGTACCAGCGTGATCGCTCCGCGCTGGATCCAGTCCTCCGCTGTCGCCGCGACTCGCACCGCTGCCAGGCGTCGACGCGGGCTGATCAGCACGTGTGCGTGACGGCTTTCGATCGTTTCCAGCGTCGCGCGCACGACTGCCTCATGCACGCGAGGTCGTGCTCGGAAAGACCCGCAGCCGATCGGGCGGCAGCATCACGGCCACCCGATCGCCCTCGCTCGGCGCCAGCGCGCGAGCGGCCTGAATGGAGAGATCGGCGACCAACGGCGGCGCGCCATCACCCGCCACCGCGAGGGTCAGCCGCACGAACGAACCCAGGAATTCGACGGCGTCGATCACGGCTTCGAATGCGTTGCTCGTTGCGTCGTGGGCCGCGTTTCCCACCACCACGTCCTCGGGGCGAACGCAGAGCACCACACCCTGGCCACCACCTTCGGCTGACGGGCTCCCTCGGCGGGGCTCGGGCTCGACGACGAAGCGGAGCCCCGCGACCACGACGCGCTGCTCGTCGTCGAGCGTCCCAGGCCAAGAGTTCATCTTGCCGACGAAATCCGCGACGAACGGCGTCGCCGGAGAGCGATAGATCTCGAGTGGCGTGCCCACCTGTTCGATCACGCCGTGGTTCATGACCACGATGCGGTCGGCGATCGCGAGCGCCTCCTCTTGATCGTGGGTGACCAGGATCGTGGTCACGCGCAGGCGCTTGGTGAGGTGCTTGATCTCGTGGCGCAAGTGGGCGCGCACCCGCGCGTCCAAGGCGCTCAGAGGCTCGTCGAGGAGCAAGAGTCCCGGCGAAGTGGCCAGCGCCCGTGCCAGCGCCACGCGCTGCTGCTGGCCACCGGAGAGCTGAGCGGGAAACTTCTTTGCCGAGCTGGCGAGCCCGACCAGCTCGAGCAGCTCGTGCACGCGGGCCTCGATTCCCGCGCGCGGCAAGCGCCGCGTCACCAGCCCGTAGCCCACGTTCTCGGCCACCGTGAGGTTCGGGAAGAGCGCGTAGGACTGGAACACGATGCCGAAGTCGCGGCGTGACGGGGGCAGATTCGAGATGTCGTGGCCCGCTTGCACGATCCGCCCCGAGTCCTGCGGCGCCAGCCCCGCGATGGCGCGCAGCAAAGTGGTCTTCCCGCACCCCGACGGCCCCAGGAAGCACACCAGCTCGCCCTCGAAGACCTCGAGGTTCACAGCCCTGAGCGCCTGGAGCGCGCCGTACGACTTGGCGACGCGCTCGATGCGCAGGTAGGGCGTCCGAGTTTCCGCCACCTCGACGGCGTTCGTGGTGATCGCGTTCGTGACGACACCCACGGCGTCCTGCGCTGTGACGGCCCGGGTGCTGAGGCGCCGAGTCGCGCTTCGCTGGTGGGCAAGAACGGCGGCGGTGCTCACGGCTCGCGCTCCGTCTTGCTCCCGAAGCGCTTCTGCCACTCCTCCAGGATCGACTTGCGATTCTTGCCGATCCAGTCGAAGTCGTTGTGGATGAGGCGCGACTCCAGGTCGGCGGGCTCGTGCTCCGGCACTTTGGCCACTCCCGGCAGCGCCACCACCGCATAGCCTTGGGCATAAATCTGATTTGCCGCCTTGGTGACGGCCCAGTCGGCGAGCTTCTGCGCCGCTTCGGCGTGCTTGGCGCCTTTCACGAGGGCCGTCGCGTCCATGTCCCAGCCCACCCCCTCGCTCGGGAACACCAGCTCGAGTGGCGCGCCCTTCTCCTTGAGCCGCACGCCCCGCGAGTCGAAGGAGATGCCGAGGGCGGTCTCGCCGATCGCTGCGTCCTTGCACGGCTTGGAACCGGAATGGGTGTAGACCGAGACGTTGGCGTCCAGCGCGGTCATGAACTGCCAACCGCCCTCCTGCCCGAAGCCCTGTAACCAGCTCGCGACGTTCAAGAGCCCCGTGCCGGAGGAGCTCGGGTCGGGCATCGAGATGTGCCCCTTGAACACCGGCTGCGTCAGGTCCTTCCACGAGCTCGGCGTCGGCAACCCGAGCTTCTTCGCCTCGATGCTGTTCACGCACACCGTGGCGATGAGCGCTTCCATGCCCACCCAGCGCGGCGGGTTGGCGGGATCGCGATAGCGCGGGTCGACGGCGTCCAAGCCGCGCGGCGCATAGGGCTCGATCAAGCCCGCTTCCGCGAGCTCGACGATGCTGGTCGCCACCAGCCCCCACACCACGTCCGCCTGCGGATTGTCGCGTTCGGCGAGGAGCTTCGCCGTGATGACACCGGTCGAGTCACGCACCCAGCGGATCTCGACGTCCGGGACGTCCTTCTCGAAGGCGGCCTTGTAGCTCTTGAGGTCGTCGGCTTCGAGCGCGGTGTAGACGAGGACGGGCGTGCGCTCCGCCGCGCGGGCGGCGGGCGGGAGCACAGACATCGCGAGGCCCGCCGCGAGGACTCGCATCGATCGCCGTGTGTGGCGCTGGTACGTGCAGTGCGACATCGAATCCACCCCCGGCGATCGCGACCACGAGACCGGCGCTTCCGGCGAGGTCGAGAACGCTAGTGCTGGGCGGCGACGATTCGATGGCACCGGTGTGGCGAGCCCGGAACGAAACGGTGCCACCGCACCTCGGTCATCGTGCCGACACACCAACGCCCGCGCGCCGGCACGGAACGCGGACATCGTTCGCTCGCGGCTGCTGCGGAGCCGGCGCCCTCGCGGCCCCTCACCCTCTCGAACGCGTGTCCATCCCGATGCCGAAACCCGAACGACTTCTCGCGCTTCTCGCGCTGGTGGCTGCCGCCGTGACGGGCTGCCGCTCTCAGGCGGTGCTACGCGACGACCCCGCCGCCAATCGCGTCCGCAACGTGATCTTGGTGATCGGGGACGGCATGGGCCCGCAACAGATCGCGCTCGCGAATCTCTACGCCCAGCACGCACCCGGCTCGGTGGTGCCGGGTCGCAAGCTCCATCTCGCGACCCTCATGAATACGGGGAGCGTGGGGCTTTCGAGCACCGAGCCCGCGGGCGGGCTGGTCAACGACTCGGCGGGATCGGCCACCCAGATCGCCACTGGCGGTCCGTCACGCCCCGGCATGGTCGGCGTCGATGCCGAAGGCAACCGCGCCGAGACCATCCTCGAGAAGGCCAAACGTGCCGGCTACGCCACCGGCTTGGTGTCGAACGTGCGCATCACCGACGCCACGCCGGCGGCGTTCGCCGCCCATCGCCCCTATCGCTACCTGGAGCCCGAGATCGCCGAGGACCTCCTCGACATCGAGCCCGACGTGATGCTCTCCGGTGGACTGAAAAGCTTCTTGCCCGCGCAGGTGAACGAAGTCGGCTCGGCGACGCGCGAGAAGTGGCGCGCGCTGCTGCCGCCGTCGTTCGATCTCGAATCGCGACGCCAGGACCAACGCGATCTCGTCGCCGAAGCGCGTGACCTCGGCTACGCGACGCTCTTCGATCGCGAGGGGCTCGCGCGCGCGCCGGGCACGCGGCTGCTCGGGCTCTTCGCTTCCGGTGCAATGCCCGATGCGATCGCGATGGACCGCGCACGCGACGACGCCACGCGCACCGTGCCGACGGTGAGCGAAATGACCCACGCCGCCCTCGATCGCCTCGGCCGCTCGTCTCGCGGCTTCTTTCTGATGGTCGAGGCCGGCGGACAGATCGATTGGGCGGGCCACGACAACGATGCCGGCGACCTGCTCCACGAGATGCTCGCCTTCGACGAGACGTTGGGCGAGATCCGCGCCTGGGTCGACGCGCATCCCCAGACGCTGCTGGTCGTGACCGCCGATCACGAGACTGGCTCGTTCGGGTTCAGCTACTCGCGCTGGCAGATCCCCGGCGGATTACCGCTCGCCGGTGCCACCCTCGCCGGCAAGCCGTTTCAGAGCGAGTTCAACTTCGGTGATCCCGCGGTGCTCGACCGGATCTACGACCAGCGCCAAGCGTTCGGCGAGCTTCTCGACGAGTTCGACGCGCGTCCCGAGAGTGAACGCACTCCGCAAACGCTGATGGAGAAAGTGAACGCCGCATCGCGGTTCCCGATCACCCTCGACGATGCTGCCGGCGTGCTGGCCACCGAGCCCAACGAAACCTACGTGCCGGGGCATCGCTATCTGAATGAGCGCGAGATTCCGCGCATTCGAGACTTCCGGGAGTTCTACGTCGACCCGCCGCGCGCCCGCGCGGCGCTCCTCGGGCGGGCGCTCGCACGTCAGCAGGGCTTGGTGTGGGGTACCGGCACGCATACTTCGACGCTGGTGCTCGCGATCGCGTCCGGCCCACCTGCGTGGACGAGGCGCTTCGCGGGGCTTCACCACGAGACCGAGATCGGGCGGATCCTGATGGAGGCGCTCTCGCTCGACTGAGCTGCGCGCGCCACCGCTACGCGCGGGCCACGGCGCA
>CAYUSL010000533.1:0-4445 GCA_964447125.1 uncultured bacterium
GCCGCGCTCGATCACCTCGCGGTAGGTACCGCTGCCGCCGTGCTCGTAGAGGAGGATCGGCCAGCCCGCGGCTGGCATCGCCGCGCGCGGCACGGTGACCGCGAACTGCACCGATTCGTGGCGCTGGATGATGGGTGCGCCTGCTGCATCGAAGTGAATCTCGCCGCCGCTGAGCGTGTAGGGGCTGGTGCCATCCTGGAAGATCGGCACGCGAAAGCGGCTCGCGTAGACGCAGTAGTCGTCGAAGACGTCCGTGCGCGTCAGCGGTGATTCGGGCGCGGGATGGGGCTCGTTGGCGAGCGCCCAATCGCGCATCGCAAGCAGGCCGCCCACGGCGTCGCTGCTGGTGAACACCGTCATGGCGGCGATGCGCTCGCGGGCCACACCCGCCTCTTCGAGCGTGCGAAATGCAGGCTCGTAGAGGTCGAGCGCTGCGGCGGCACGCTCACCTGCGGGCGCACGACGACGTTTCAGCTCTTCGAGTGCCAGCGGGCTGCCGAGCGGCGCGCCCTCGGCTGCACGCGCGTCGCGGGTCACGATCGCCGCGTAACGGGTCGCCCGGCGCAACGGAAACCCGAGGCGCGGCAGTACCGCGAGAAGGTTCGCCGGCCCATAGGTCTGGGGTTCCGTGCGGAAACGCAGCGTGAGCGGCCAGCGCTCGCCACGAAGCGGGCTCGCGGGATCGACATCGACGAGCTGCACCGACGAGCCCGCGTCGAGCGTCGCGAGCGGATCGCTGGGAAGCGATGCAGGATCGAGTGGTCCATCGAAGGCGAAGAAGAGTGTCGCACTCGGCCCCGCACCGGTCGCGCGGTCGGCGAGCTCGATGTAGCGCCTCAGCAGAAATGCCACCGGGCTCGATGCCGGATACGGAAAATCGTGGAAGTCGAGAGTGCCGTCCGCCTCGCGCCGCAGATCGGACGGATACGGCAGGTCGTAGAACCCGCCGGCACCGCTCAGCTCGAAACGCGCCGTCACCCCGGAAATCGCGTGCGGTGCTGGACCATCGCCGCCGCAGCCCGCCACGGCGAGCAGCATCGCGCCCCAAGCCCAGATCATCGTTCGCCGCATCAGCGCAGGACTATCCGCGCTGGATCGTGCGAGTAAAGTGCGTCGCCCACGGTGGCCTCTGTTGCCGTGTGGAGGGGGGTCGGTCCCGCGACGCCCCCAATCCCGATTCGAGCCTTTCGATGCCGGCCCCCGCCCCCTCGACCCCGTCCGGCGCGAGCGCCCATCGCCAACGCGTGCGCCTGCGCATCGCCATGATGCTCGTAGCGATGGGGATCGGCGGCTGGCTGCGTCTCGCCGACCTCCAGGATTCCGGCCCGATCCTGTGGGACGACGCGTACATGCAGCTCGAGGCACGGTTCTTCGCCACAGGCGCACGTGCGCTCGCCGCGAGCGCCGGCCGCTGGCTCGAAGAGCGGCGCACCGGCCGCGACGTCTGGAAGCTCGACCCCGAGATCGCCCGCATCCGCGCCGAGACCTTGGGACAGCCGCCCTTTTACGGCCGTCCCGCCCACACCGCCGCGACGCTCACCGTGATGGCAGTCCTCGGCGACGTGCCGTTCGCCGCCTGTCTCGCGAGCGCCCTTCTCGGGTGGCTCACGATCCCACTCGCCGGACGCCTCGCCGAGCGACTCGGTAACCGATTCGGCGCCGGCGCCATCGCCGCACCCATCACCACCCTCGCGCTCGCGTTCGCGCCCTATCACGTCCTCTACTCGCGGGAAGGCTTCTCCGAGGGCGCTTCACTTTTCTTCGTCGCAGTGGCGCTGAATCTCTACCTCGAGAGCCGCGAACGCCTCGACACCGAGCCCACCCGCGGCGTTGCCGTTGCGGCACTCGCGCTCGGCGTGATGATCACCAGCCACGCCCGCTGGGCGATCCTGGGCCCGCTCTTTCTCGCGCTCGAGATCGAAGCGTGGCGAAGCGCTCGCCTGCCCTTTGATCGCTTCGCGGCGCGCATCGGCCGCTTCGCGTTCTTCGGTGCACTGCCGCTGCTCGCGGCCGAGCTTCCCTACTACGGCGTGCTGCTCCTCAATCTCCGCCTCGCGGCGCCGCTGCCCGTCCACACCTACCTGGAGCAGAACCTCTATCAGTTCGCCCTCGGCTCCGGCGGCGGCCCGAATCCGTCGAACTGGCCGACATATCCGTACCTGCTGACGCAGGTGAACGGCTGGCTCTGGGTCGGGGCGCTGGTCGTAGGACTGCTGGGCTGCGTGCGAGCGCGCGGTGTCGCGCGTCTGCTGCCCCTCGGCTTGCTCGCGATTCCTGCTGCGCTCTTCAGCGTGTCGCGGGTGGCGCACATGCGTTACGGCGTGGTGCTCACTTTCGCGGGCGCGATCGCGATCGGGGTGGGAATCGCGGCGTTGCTCCACGACCGGAGCACACGCGTTCGGCGTGTAGCACTCGTGCTCGGCGTGCTCGCGTGCGGCGAGATGCTGGAGCGCGCCGTCGAGCTCCGCAGCTCGCGCTACGCGTGGCCGCAGGCGATCGCGTGGATGCGCGCCCACGGCGGCGTACGCCACGTGAGCACCCAGGCTTACGTCTCCGAGGTCTACACGAGCGGCGAGGCCGCGCGCTTCATCCCCGACACCGAGGCCGAGCTCGACCGACTGGTACGCATCGGCCATCGCTACCTCGTGGCCGACGTCGCCGAGGCCGCACTTCGCTACAACCCCAAATTCGCCGATCGCTTCCGCGTCTACGAATCCGCGATCCGGGGCCGCACACCGGTTGCCGAGTTCCCGAACCCGAGCGGCCGCTTCCTGCAGCCCAAATTCGAGATGAACTTCGACTTCCAGGGCACGCTCGACTTCATCCGCACCGCCGCCGAGCGTGGCGACGACCGCATCCAAATCTACGATCTCTCTGCGCCGCGCGCGCCGTAGGCATCACACACGCGTCACGGGGAGATCCCCGCTCGCCCTGAAGCAAACGCGATGCGATTGCGTCAGCGCGAGCCGAGTCGCAAGCCAGCGCGGATTTCGCGTGGATCACCCTGCCTTGGCGGTGCGCGCGGTGGCGGTGACGATCTTGCCGAGGGCTTCGGAAGCGGCGTGGCGGATGTCACCGTCGCGGTCTTTGCCGAGCGCCGTGAGCGCGTCGGTGGCGTCCTTGGCGTGCGCGCCGGCAGCGCCGAGAGCGCGGATCGCTCCGAGCCGCGTGGACTCGCTGCCGGGCGTGGTCGCCGTGGCCACCAGCGTCGCTACGGTCACGTCGTCGACGGCAGGAGCGAGCACGGCCATGGCGCGCGCCGCGGCCTCGCGGACCGCCGGGCTCAGGTCGGCGAGGAGGGCACCCAGCGATGGGAGCGAGTCGAGCGCGAGGGGGCCCAGCTCGGCAGCGGCGCGCGCGGCAGCCACGCGCACCACAGAATCGGTGCTCGGGAATACCGCCGCCATGCCGTTTCGGACGGCCACCGCATCGGGCGAGGCCACGTCGACGCTGCGTCCCACGGCGCCCAGCGCCGTGAGGCACGCCACCACCAACTCACGATCGTCGACGCGGAGGTGTTGCACGAGCACCGCGATGGCCGCGCGACCGGCACTGCCCATGTGTGCGAGCGCCAGCGCGGCGTCGCGCCGAAGCAGCGGGTCTTCGCCGTCGAGTAGCTCGATCAGCCGCTCGGCAACCGCGGGATCGCGCGTGGCGCCGAGCGCCCGCACCGCCGCGACACGCACCACCAGCGCTGGCGAGCGGCTCGCTTCGAGCAAGCGCGCGCGCGCCGCCGGATCCTGTCGCGCGATCCCGGCCAGCGACTGCGCCACCCAGCGCGCTTCGCCGGGCGTGAGCTTCGGATCGTCGAGGCGCGGCAGGAGGAAGCGCGTCGCGTCACTCCCGATGGCGCCCAACGCGTACGCCGCCTGCTCGCGAACCGCATCCACGGGATCGCCGAGCGCCGCCACCAGCGGCTTGATGGCGAGCCGCCCCGCACCGCGCGCCTCGGCCAGCACGTGCGCCGCAGTGAGCCGCGTGCGCGGATCGGATGCTCTGAGCGCGAGCACCCATTCGCCCACGCGCTTGCCGCGGACCGTGGGGCGATTGCAGGCGCTCGCCGTGAAGACCGCTACCAACGAAGCGGCCACCAGCGCGGTGCGGGCGGCCGGACGGCCGCCCCTACGGATGGCCGTCGGCTCTCTCACGGCAGCTCAGGGCTCGTACTCGAGCTCTTTGAGCACGTCCACCAGGTCCGTCATGCGCTTCTCGACGGCCGATGGATCGGGCTTCGCGCCGAGCGCTTCGCGGAGGCGGTGGACGGTGTCGCCGAGGCGCTTGCGGTACGCGGTCACGAGCTTGGCGGAAGGATCGTCGAGAAGTCGCTCCGCCGAGTAGACCAGGTTCATGCCCTTGTTCTTCTGGGCGACCCACTCGCGGATTTTCTCGTCTTCCTTCTGGTACTTCTCCGCATCGGTGATGATGCGCTTGATCTCGTTGTCGGT
>CAYUSL010000534.1:0-4429 GCA_964447125.1 uncultured bacterium
CGCTTCACCACCTACGAGCGGGTCGAAGAGAACCTGCCGATGGTGATCAAGAAGGACGGGCGCCGCGAGCCTTACGATCGCCAGAAGGTCATCGCCGGCATCCGGCGCGCGTGCGAGAAGCGACCGGTCTCGACCGAGCACGTCGAGCAGATCGTGCGCAACATCGAGGGCTATCTCCAGGACACGGGCGAATCCGAGATCTCGAGCCGGGAGATCGGCGAGCGCGTGATGCTGTCGCTGCGCGACCTGGATCAGGTCGCGTACGTGCGGTTCGCCTCGGTTTACCGCGAGTTCAAGGACCTGAACGCGTTCATCGAGCAGCTCAACGAGCTGTTGCGCAAGGGCCCGCCACCGGGTGCGGCACAGGCTTGAGGCTTGGAGGTTGACGACGCGCATGGGTTGCCGTGCCAGTCTGGCAACACGATGCACCGGGGCTCTGCAGCCGAGTCGTAGGACGCGATGTTCACGGGATTGATTCAGGCGCTCGGCACCATCCGCAGGCGCGAGCCGCGGGCCGGCGGTCTGCGCTTTCGCATCGAAACCGAGGTGCCATTCGAGGAAGTCCTCATCGGCGAGAGCATCGCCGTGGACGGCGCATGCCTCACCGTGGTGTCGTTCGCGGGCAAGCAATTCGAGATCGACGCGTCGCCCGAAACCTTGGCTCGCACCACGCTCGGCGGACGCCGCGAGGGCGATCCGGTCCATCTCGAGCGCGCCATGCGTGTGGGCGACCGCCTGGGCGGACACATCGTGCTCGGCCACGTCGACGGCGTGGGCAAGCTGGCGGACCGGCGAAGCGCTGGCGGCTACACGTTCCTGAGCTACGAGGCGCCGCCCGAGGTGCTGCCGTATCTGGTGCCGAAGGGCTCGATTGCCATCGACGGCGTGAGCCTCACGGTCAATACCATCACCGATCCGCGCTTCGATGTGGCGATCATCCCGCACACGGCGACCCACACGCACCTCACCCGGACACCCGTCGGCGAACCCGTCAACCTGGAGGCCGACATCCTCGCCAAACACGTGGCTCGGCTTCTGGACGCCTGGCGCACACCCTCGGGCGGCGTGACCCGCGAGCTTCTCGCCAAGCACGGCTTCCCGAGCGAGTGAGCGAGGCACCGAGCGCTCGCGGCCCGAAGTTGGGAACGTGAGGATCGGCGCGCAGAACGTGCGGCGGCAGCAGCGGGCGACGTAGCGAAGATGCTGCGAAAACGCGGCGTTTCCTTGAAGCGACCCCGACCGCTCGGTTACCCTCGCTCGATGCCCATGAAGCACCGCGCCACCGTCGAAGAGGCCTGCGAAGAGCTGCGTCGCGGTCGTCTGCTCATCCTCGTCGACGACGAGGATCGCGAGAACGAGGGCGATCTGGTGGTGGCCGCCGAGCACGCCACCGCGGACGCCATCCACTTCATGGCGCGCTACGGCCGCGGCCTGGTGTGCATCGCGCTCACCGAGGAACGGATCGCCGAGCTCGGCATCCGCATGATGACCGAGGAGAATCGCTCGAGCTTCGGCACGGCGTTCACGGTCTCGGTCGACGCCCGCGACGGCATCCACTCGGGCGAGAGTGCCGCGGATCGAGCTCGCACCGTCGAGGTGCTCATCGACCCCACGAGCACTCCCGACGACCTCGCGAGCCCCGGTCACCTCTTCCCATTGCGCGCCCGCAGGGGTGGCGTGCTGGTGCGCGCCGGACAAACCGAGGGCTCGGTCGATCTCGCCCGCATCGCCGGGCTCGCGCCGGCGGCGGTGATCTGCGAGGTGATGCGCCCCGACGGCACGATGGCGCGCATGCCGGACCTGGAGGCGTTCGCCGAAGAGCACCAGCTCAAGATCCTCACCGTGGCGGACCTGATCGCGCACCGCATGCGCAACGAGCGGCTGGTGCACCGCATCGCCGAGTCCGAGCTGCCCACCGCGTACGGCGGCGACTTCCGCGTCATCGTCTACAGCAACGACGTCGACGCACACGAGCACCTCGCTTTGGTGAAGGGCACGCTCGTACCGGGCGCGCCCACGCTGGTGCGCGTCCACTCCGAGTGCCTGACCGGTGACGTCTTCGGCTCGATGCGCTGCGATTGCGGTGAGCAGCTCCACGCGGCGATGCGCACACTCGACGAGGCCGGCAGCGGCGTCATCGTCTACATCCATCAGGAAGGACGCGGCATCGGCCTCGGCAACAAGATCCGTGCGTACAACTTGCAAGACCAGGGCAAGGATACGGTGGAGGCGAACGAGGCGCTCGGTTTCAAGCCCGACCTGCGGGACTATGGGCTCGGCGCGCAGATCCTGCGCGACCTCGGCATCACCAAGATGCGACTCATGACCAACAACCCGAAGAAGATCAGTGGCCTCGAGGGCTACGGGCTATCGGTGGTCGATCGTGTGCCGGTGGAGGTCCCACCCAACGAGATCAACCGGCGCTACCTCGAGACCAAGCGCTCCAAGATGGGGCACGTGCTCACCCTCGACGCCGGCGACGGCCAGGCGTTGCCGACGGCCAAGGAGGCGTGAATGGCGGTCATCCGCGAAGGTCAGCTCACGGCCGGCGGTCGCAAGTTCGGGATCGTCGTCGGCCGCTTCAACTCGTTCGTCGCAGAGCGATTGCTGGAGGGCGCCATCGATGCTCTCGTGCGCCACGGAGCGTCGGAAAACGACATCGAGGTGGTGCGAGTTCCCGGCTCCTTCGAGATCCCGCTCGCCGCCCAATGGCTGGCAGCGGCCAAGCGCCACGACGCGCTGATCTGCGTGGGTGCCGTGATCCGGGGCGGCACGCCTCATTTCGAGTACGTCGCCGCCGAGGTCACCAAGGGCGTCGCGCACGTCCAGTTGCAGCACGGCATTCCCATCGCACTCGGCGTTCTCACCACCGACACCATCGAGCAGGCCATCGAGCGCGCCGGCACGAAAGCCGGCAACAAGGGCTGGGACGCAGCCATGAGCGCCATCGAGATGGTGGACCTGGCTGCCAAGCTCCGCACCTGAATCTCGCGTCTGCTACCGGTCGGACCTCGCTCCGACGGCCACGAACATGGCATCTCGACATCGCGCGCGCACGCTGGCGCTCCAGGCGCTCTACGGTCTCGAGCTCAAGCCGCCCCGCGACGTCGAAGCCGAGCTGGCCAAATTCCTCGACCACTTCCATCCGGACGAAGGTCTTCGGCCCTTCTTCCTGGCGCTGGTGCGCGGCACGCTCACGCACCTCGGCGAGATCGATCAGGCGCTGGACCGCTGCTCGCAGCACTGGAAGCTGGAACGCATGCCCGCTGTAGACCGCAACCTGCTGCGCGTCGCCGCGTACGAGATCCTGCACGAGACCGAGGTACCAGCCGAGGTCACCATCTCCGAAGCCGTCGACCTGGCCAAGCGCTTCGGCGGCGCCGAGACCCCGAGCTTCGTCAACGCGATCCTGGACCGCGTCGCCCGCGAGGCCAGTCGCCTGCCGGCTCAGGCGACCGCCAAGACCGCAGCCAAGCGCTCGTGAAGCTCGCCCTCTTCTCGCTCTTCGCGACGATCTACGTGATCGCGTGCGCTGCCACGGACGGGCTCTTCAATCGCCTGATCTTCCGCGAGCACCGGCGACTCTCGTACTTCTCCACCGAGAAGCGGCTCATCTACCTGCGTGGCGAGTGGTCGTGGATCTCGGTGCTCTTCCTCCTCTACCTCGGGCTCGTGGCGCCGAGCCTGGCGAGCTTCGCGATCGGCGGCGTGCGCTATCTGCTGGTGTTCTGGCTGATCTTCGCGCTGGTCAATTGGGACGTGATCTTCGGGCGCATCGTGTTCGACGACTGGCTCGGCGATCTGCCGAGCATGAAGCTCTTCCGCTTCGGCTGGATCCACACGTCGATCTGGGTGAGCATCGGTGTCCGCTTGGCGCTCGCGGGGGTCATCGCATTCGTCCTCGCGCGGTGGTATTGACTTCGACCCGCCGGAGCCGCGGGACACGGCGCGACCCGCCGGCGTGCGAACGCGCGGCACACACCCGAGAGCCCGCGACGCAAAACTCGACGAACCGGCACCGAGAGGGTCCGGGAGGGATCATGCAGCGAATCGACACCGTGATGACCAAAGAGCTCGTGACCGTGAAGCCGCGCGACACGATCGCGTTCGCACGCAAGCTCGCGGTTCAGCACCGCGTCAACCAATTTCCCGTGGTTCAAAGCAACAAGCTGGTGGGCATCCTCACCGATCGCGACCTGCGCGACGCATTTCCGTCGGTCTTCGACGAAGCGCAGCACGACGCCAAGGGTCCGTCCGGCGACGCCTGGACGCCCGATCACGTGCGTGTGGAGGCGGTGATGAGCCGCGACCCACACACGCTTCCTCCCGACGCGAGCCTCGCCGACGCCGCACGCCTCATGCGCAAGCAACGCATCGGCTCGATCCCCGTGGTGGACGGCGGCGGCCACCTGCTCGGGCTCATCACCCG
>CAYUSL010000535.1:0-4425 GCA_964447125.1 uncultured bacterium
CGACCCGAGCGCGGATCCAGCCGATCGTCTCTTCGAACGAGGGCGCCAGGACCCCGTCGTGCCCGAACCCCGGGTAAACCGACAGCGTCACCGTCTCGTCGTTGTCGCAGAGGCGCGTGTGCAGCGCCTGCGTGACGAAGACGGGCACGGAGAAGTCCAGGCTTCCTTGCACCAGGAGGATGGGCTTGCCCAGCGGGAGGGTGCCGGGCTCGTTGCGCTGGAAGAATGCGTCGGTCGCGGCGCGTCCAGCCGGAGTCGTCGGGAAGAGTTGCGACGGACTGATGCCGCGATACGCGTCCATCACTTCGTACCAGCACCCGCTTTGCAGGATCTCGGCCCGCGCCACCGCTTCGGGCCCCAGGAGGTCATCGAGCGTGACGCCAGGGTCGACGGCGAGCATGCCGGCCGCGAAGAACGCGACGTACCCCCGCGTCGGTGTCAGCGCCATCGCGGGGAGCAGGCGCAGGCTGCTCGACGGGGCGATCCCGACCGTGCCGAGGTACTCGAGCTCGGGGGCCCACTCGGTGGCGTGCTCACCCGCGGCGAGCGCAGCTTGCCCGCCTTGCGAATGGCCGATCGCCAGCCACCGCCGCGAGGCTTCGGGTACGAGCTGTGTGGCCGCGCGCACCGCGTCGATCACCCCGTGCGCCTCCGAGCTCGCGTCGTGATACGGGTGCGGGCCGGGTACGCCGAGCCCCTCGTAGTCGGAAGCGGCGATCACGAAGCCGGCGCGCGCCAGTCCGAGGACGTAGTCGCCGTACTCGTACAGATCCCGCCATTTCGACGGCGCACAGGCATCTCCGACGCCGGTCGTCCCGTGCGCCCAGCCGAGCACCGGCCAGCCGGCCTCGGGCGGGCCGCCGGGGGGAATGAGCACGAGTCCGGACACGGCGATGTCGCCACCGTGGATCGAGATCGAGTGGTAGAGGACGCGGACCGCGACCACCCGACCGTCCGGGTCGAAGTCCGGGACGATCTCCGAGCGCACGACTTCCCCGGGTGCGCCGGGTGGAAGTGGGTCGGGAGGCAGGTAGAAGGGGTCCTGACGGCTCGGACCGGGACCGCTTTCATCCTGAACGGCCCAGGTCTCCGCGGGAAGGGAAGGCCGCTCGTGGTCCGAGCCGCAGGAGCACAGCAAGACCGCGACGAGACACGCGCGACGAACGGATCGAGCCGATCTCAGCATCGCAACGGCCCTCCAACCGCCTGGAACTTCATGACGGCGGCGTCTTCCAGCCGGTCGGCCAGTGTCGCAGAACGAACGGAGGTTCCGACGCCACCGGCCGTCCGGCGACGCATCCGTCGTGCCTCATGGAAGCGCATCCGCGGTCTGCGTGTCTCGAGTCCTGAACGCTCGGGTGGGCATCCGAAAACGAGGTCGCTGAGCCGCCGCGTCGATGCGCGTCGAGGGAGGGCGGCGCCTCCTGGCGCTGCCCGGGCTCACCCCGGGTCGCAGACGCCGTCGCACGGCATCGTCACCACCCCGGTCTCGAGGAATTGCTGGGCGATCGCCAGCGACGCGTCGGTGAAGGGCACGTTGCCGTGGCCGCCGTCGTCGTGGGCGGGAGGGACGTTGCCGTAGGGCACCGTGCGATCGCCCCAGTTCATCGACACGAACGCCGAGCCCGTGAACGGCGCGTCGGCGACGGGTAATCCCCACGGCTCGTGCGCCGAGCCGCGGATCACCGTGAGCCCCGCGGTGCGCGCCGCGAGGTCACCGGCCAGCGGCGGCACCTGCGCGTCGTTCTCGGCCACGATCGACACGATCTGCTTGGGGCCGCTGCCGCCTGGCAGGCCTTCGGCGAGGAACGGCAGGTAGCTCGCGGGATCGGTCGAGTCCCACAGGTGCTGCGCCATCGGCAGGATCAGCGCGCGGTCGATGCGCTTCGGGTAGGCGAGCTTCAGGACCTCGAAGTACGACGAGAACGCGATGCTGCGATCGAGCATCAGCCCGAAGCTCGAGCCGTTCACGAACAATGCGCCGCGCTCGATGTCGGGCGAGAGCGCGGTGAGCGTGGCGCCGAAGATCCCGCCCTGCGAGCCGCCCGCGTAGTAGAGCCGCGACGGATCGATCAGCGGCGTGCCGCCGGCGGTGAGCTCGGGCAAGTTCCGGCAGCCGCCGGCGAGATCGCGGGTGAGGGCGATCTGCCAGATCATCCCTTGCTGCAGGCGCTCGGTCATGTACGGGAACTGCGACGCGTCGATCAGGATGCCCGCGAGGGTGCCGAGGTCGGACGTGCTCATCCCCGCCCAGTCGGTGCCCGCCACCACCACGCCGAAGCGGTTCGCGACGTCCCGGAGATCCGGGCTGTCGATGTAGGTCTTCGCGTTGAGCAGCAGACCGTGGCCGAAGGTCACGAGCGGCCCCGCCGTGGCACCGCCCGGTGCCTCGGCGAGCGTCGCGGGGATGTCGGCGACGAACGGCACCTGCACCATCCGCTGGAACACCGGCTTGCCGTCGGCGTCGCGCACCAAGAGCGCCGGCGGGTTCTGGCTCGTCATGTAGAGCGGGGCCGTGAAGGTGCCCTCCACGTAGCGCCAGATCTGCCCGCCGCGGTTGGCCTCGGAGTAGGTGATGGTGCAGCCGAGCCCGTCGGGGCCGAGGCGCGCGAGCGCGTCCTCGCGCATCGCCATCAGGTCGCCGCGGATCGCGTCGCCGGAGGCGGTGTGGAACTGCCACGCGCTCTGCAGCTCGGCGCGGTCGATGCCAGCGGCCTCGAGGGCGGTGAAGAGCCGCTCGAAGGCGGCCTGACGGTGCTGGAGGTCGGCGGACGTCGTGGGAGACTGGTCGCGAAGCTGGGCGAAGCCGTCCGGTGCCGGAACGAGTGCCCCGGACGCGTCGACCAGCTGCCGGATCGCGACGCCGTAGGCACGGTCCTCGCGCAGGCGTGTGGCGGGGCGCAGGTAAAGGACCCGCGTCGTATCCGACTCGGCCTGCACGTCGAGCTCGGTCCAGTGGGGGATGCGCTGGCCGCTCTCGAGATCGAGGATCACCGTCGGCGAGCTCGGCTCGAGGGAGCGCGCGATCGACTCCTGCCGAGCCGCGCCGCTCGCGTCGAGATCGGGCGACGGGACCAGCACGGTCATGAGCTGGGAAGCCGGGCTCATGCCGTCGAGGCGCTGGTACGGCGCGACGTCGACCGGCTTGCCGAAGGCATTGGTGGGCGCCGCCCGGTAGTCGTAGGCGAGGCGGTAGCCGGTCGTGGTGCTCGAATCCTGCGCGAGGTAACGATCCGACGGCCACGGCAGCGCGCACACGAAGCCGTTCGAGTCGTCGCACGGCCCGGCGTCGCAACCGGCGAGGGCGAGCAGCGCGCGCGCAGCGAGCGCGGGGACGTGAGCTCGGAAGGACGAACGCATCGGGACCACCGGGCGCGCGCCGTCGGTCCGACGATGCGCAGGATGAATGTGAGATCGGGCATTTCCATATTGCGATCTGATAACATAGATTGTCAAATATGACCGCTCGACCTCGCAAGGCGATGGCGGCCCTGACGATGGCTCGAACCACGGCGCTGCGGTTCCGCGAACGGCCGTACCGGAAGTGCTCACGCGCGGGGTCGCTGGCTCGGGACAGCCGATCCGGGACCCGCCCCCGCAACGCCGCGACCGCCGCCGCGGCGTTGCTGGGGCTCGCGCTGCTGAGCGCCTGCGGAGACGGGCGCCGCGAGGGATCGCCGAGCGCCCCCGGCCCGTACGAGGCGACCCGCGACTCCCTCGCCGCCCATCCGCTCCCCGCCTGGTTCGGGGACGCGAAGTTCGGGATCTTCGTCCACTGGGGCGCCTACTCGGTGCCGGCCTACGCCGACCTGCTGTTCTCCGGCCTCGACATCCCGGGACCGAGCTATGCGGAGTGGTACTGGTTCATGCAGATGCGCATCCGGTGGCCGAGCACTCTCGCCTACCACCGCGTCCAGTTCGGCACGGACGTCGTCTACGACGACTTCCTGGACCGGTGGCACGCCGAGCGCTTCGACGCGGACGAGCTGGTGGAGCTCATCCGCGGCTCGGGGGCGCAATACGCCGTGCTGACCACCAAGCACCACGACGGCGTGGCGCTCTTCGACTCGGCGACCACCGACCGCAACACCGTCGCCCTCGGCCCCGGCCGCGATCTGGTGAAGGAGTGGTCGCGGGCCATGCGTTCCGCGGGCCTCAAGGTGGGCTTCTACTACTCCCTCTACGAGTGGTTCCACCCGCTCTACCCGAGCGATGCCGCCTACTGGGGAGTCCTGCCCAAGATGAACCCGGTCAACCCGTTCACGCGCGAGCCCGTGCCGTACCGCGGGCTGCTTCCCCGGACGCACGACTACGTGGCCGACCACATGCTCCCGCAGCTTTACGAGCTGGTCGATGGCTACGACCCAGACCTGCTGTGGTTCGACGGCGGCTGGGATCGGCCCGGGTCCTACTGGCGCACCAACG
>CAYUSL010000536.1:0-3077 GCA_964447125.1 uncultured bacterium
GTCCACGGCGTGGAGGCTGAGCGCGATCGGCACGCGCGGCCAGCGCACGATCAGCGCCTCCAGGCCATCGAGATGGCCGGCGGTGGAGACGGTGATGCGTCGCAACGGAATCGCCGCGCCTGCGGGGTCGTTGAGGATCGCGATCGCGTCGGCGACGGCGGTGACGTTGTCGAGCGGCTCGCCCATCCCCATGAAGACCACGTTGGTCACACGTTGTTGCGCACCAAACCCGCGCGCCGCGAGCCACTCGCGATTTCGCGCGAGCCAGCCGTTCGCTGCGACGAGCTGACCGACGATCTCGCGGGTGGCGAGGTTCCGGACCAGACCCATGCGGCCGGTGTGACAGAAGACGCATCCTTGCGCGCAACCGATTTGGCTCGACACGCAGAGCGTCGTGCGCGCGGCTTCCGGGATCAGCACCGCTTCGGCTTGGCTGCCGACGCCATCCACGCCGACCAAGAGCTTCACCGAGCCGTCGACTTCCGAATGACGCACCTCGCACACCACCGGGTGCGTGAGCGGGTGACGAGCGACCAGCGCCCGTGCCAGCGCCGCGGGGACCGACCGATCCGCCCACGGCTCGTCGCGTCCGAGACGGTACGTGTTCCGGACGAGTGTGCGCGCGTGGACACGCGGCGCACCGAGCTCGTCGCACACTCCCTCGAAATCCGCCCGTGCCAGATCGAGCCAACCGCGCGCCGTTGGTTCGTCGCCCGTCGTGCCCATCGCCAGGACCTTCCGCTCCCTGGCGGCTTCCGATCAACCCGCGCGCACCGCCGAGCGAACGAGCGATCACGCCGCGGGCGCTGCTGGTAGGCTCTGCGCGACATGCCCACGAGAACGCCGCTCGAGTGGTCGCCGTGCGCGTGGCGGGGATTTCCCGCGCTTCAGCAGCCCGATTGGCCGGACGCGGCCGCGCTCGACGACGCGCTCGCGGCGCTGCGCGCGCTGCCGCCGCTGGTCGTCGCCCACGAGGCGCGGCGCTTGCGTGCGGCGCTCGCCGAGGTGGCGGAGGGCCGCGCGTTCCTGCTGCAAGCAGGCGATTGCGCCGAGTCCTTCGACGACGTGTCGGCGGAGTCGCTGCGCGAGCGTCTCAAGCTCATCTTGCAGATGGCGATCGTGCTCACCTACGGCGCGGGCGTGCACGTGGTGAAGGTGGGGCGGATCGCCGGCCAGTACGCGAAGCCGCGCTCGTCGCCAGTGGAGATCGTGGACGGCGTGACGTTGCCGTCCTTCCGTGGCCCGATGGTGAACGGAGAAGAGTCGACGATCGCGGCGCGGACGGCCGATCCGGCGCGTCTCGTCATCGGCTACCAGCGCGCGGCGCTCACCCTCGAGTTGTTGCGCGGGCTCGTCACCGGTGGCTTCGCCGATCTGGGACGCGTCCACACCTGGAATCGCGAGTTCGTGGCATCGAGCCCCGCAGGACGGCGCTACGAGAGCCTCGCCGAGGAGATCCAGCGCGCGCTTCGCTTCATGCGCGCGTGCGGCGTCGACATCGAAGGCGACGCGCGCTTCCATCAGGTGGAGCTCTGGACCAGTCACGAAGCGCTGCTGCTCGAATTCGAGGAGGCGCTCACCCGTCGCGACGCCGAGCGTGCCGAGTGGTTCGACGGTTCGGCGCACATGCTGTGGATCGGCGAGCGCACCCGCGATCTGGATGGCGCGCACGTGGCGTTCCTGGCCGGTGTCGCGAACCCGATCGGAGTGAAGCTCGGCCCGAGCGCCACCGCCGACGAGGTGCGCGGGCTCTGCTCGCGACTCGATCCGCGCCGCGAGCCGGGGCGGCTCACGCTCATCGCGCGCATGGGCGCCGCGCGCGCCGGAGAGCGACTACCGCCGCTTCTCGCCGCCGCTCGCGACGCGGGCCATCCGGTCGTGTGGGCGTGCGATCCGATGCACGGCAACACGTCGATTACCAGCGACGGTCGAAAGACGCGCCACTTCGACGACGTCGTCGCCGAGCTCGGCACCTTCTTCGATTGCTGTCGCGAAGCGCGCGTCTGGCCTGGTGGCATCCACGTCGAGCTCACCGCCGAAGACGTGACCGAGTGCTTGGGCGGCGGCGACGCGCTCGCACCCGAGGATCTCGCGCGTCGCTACACGACCACCTGTGATCCGCGGCTCAACGGTAAGCAATCCCTCGATCTCGCGTTTCGCGTCGCCGAGCGCCTGCGCGGCTGACGCTGTCCCGGGGGGCTTTTCAAGCCCCCCGCCCCACGAAAAGCGCGGTGCTCAAAGGGCCCCACCCCCAAGGCGCCTCGCTTCGCTCGTGGCGCGCCCCTGGCGCGTGCCTCTCCTGACCCGTCCAAATCAGGCCCAATAGGAGATGCGTTTATTTCAGAGCTACCGGGAGCGCGGTTGGGGGCGCTCGTTCCGCGGCGCGGGGTCCGGCCGAACGGGGTGCACGCTCGGCGTGGGACGCGA
The DNA here is from genome assembly GCA_964447125.1 of uncultured bacterium. Lineage (GTDB taxonomy): Bacteria > JADJOY01 > JADJOY01 > JADJOY01 > JADJOY01 > JADJOY01. The sequence goes on from CAYUSL010000536.1 coordinate 2,428, forward strand.
ACGCGGCGCGGGCTCGACGTCGTTGGGCGGCGAGCGAAACGAGCTGGGCGCAGGCCGTGATCGGTCGGGCTCGCGTTCCATCGCCATGGGCGGCGGCGTCACGCGCACGAACTGCGGCTCGGGTGAAGGCTCGAAGCGTTGCGGGCGCGAGCGCATGGGTGCCGGCGTGGGCGACGCGTGCTGCTCCGTGTAGCGGATCTCGGGCTCCACGTCCGCGGGTGAGGAGATCGGTGCACGCGGCTCGGCCGCGGGGCGCGCAGCGAAGCGCTGCGACGGGGAATGAGCGGTGTACCGGTTCGCACGCCGCTCCTCACGGGCCTGTGGGTATGCAGGCTCGGGCTCGTCGAAGTCATCGACGCGGCGCTCACGCTCGTGAGCGGCGACCACGGCGCGCGGCGTGAAGTCCCGGCCATCCTCGCGCTCGTCGAGGGGCTCGGCGCTCGCCCATCCCGCCGACGGTCGCGCATTGGGCAGCCAGGCACCCGAGGGGCGGGGCGTCCAGCGCGTGTCGGACGGCGAGGTGGAGCGATCGCGCGGGTCGGGCGCCGGTGACGGCGTCCAGGTGCGCGGCCGACCGGAGTCGGGACGCGGGTAGCTCGGTGATGGATTTTGCGGCGCCGCGGGCGCAGCGGGCGCCGAGTAACTCGGCC
>CAYUSL010000536.1:3177-4421 GCA_964447125.1 uncultured bacterium
CCGTACCAGCCGGGGTGATCGTCGTCGTGATGGTGATGATGATGGTGGTGATAGCGGGGGCCCCAGCCCCAGCCGAGCCACAAGAAATCGGCGCACGGGCTATCCACCCACGTGAAGCCCCAGCCCCATGAGTAGCGCAGCGGAAGGCCCCAGGTGTACGGCCGCGGATAGAACACCGTGCCGTACCACGGCGTGTAGGCGTAGCCGGTGCCGTAGACCACCGTCGGGCCCCACGCGTACTCGCCCACGTAGCCCGGCAGATAGCCGACGTACACGTAGTCGGGAGTGGAGTCGTACACGTACACGTAGCGGGTGTTGTAGACGGGCGATTCGGGCGGGATCGAATCCACCTCGGGCGGACGCGTATCGGCGACACGCCACGGGCCCTCGGGGCTGAGCGAGGTGAACCACACGCCCTGATCCACGGCATAGAAGCGCTCGCGGATACGCAGTACCTGAGCGCTGGTGTTCACCGCGTACGAGACCTCGGTTCCGGGGATCGCCTCGAAGCGCGGGTCGCCGTCGTAGGTCACGTCGAGCTTGGCCTTGCTGCGGTCGATGGCGGCGGTCTTGGGGATCTCGGCTTCGAGGACCGCGTCTTCTGCCTCCTGCGTGCCGGCGACGCTCACGCGCACGTGCGCCTTCGGGTTGGGCTCGGGGATGCTCGCGAAGTCCGCGGGGAGCTTGTCGGCGGGCTGGAACGTCCACGGCCCGTCGAGCGACGGCGCGGTGAACCAGCGCCCCGCCAGCAGCACGAAGACCTTCTGCGAGGCGATCTCGAGGAATGCGTCGCTCGGTGTGTTCATCGCCACCAAGAGCCCGGTGCTCGCGATCGGCGCCCATTGGGGCTCGCCGTCGAAGACCAAGAGCTCGGCGGGCTCGGTCGAAACCACGATCGCCGGCGGCGTTGCAATGGAGGGCGCCGATCCGTCGGCGCCGGATACGTGAGCCGCCGGGGGGGTCGCATCGCGCTCGCCCGACATCTCCTTCCGCGCGGCGTCGGCGCGCGCGAGCGCATCGCCGATCGCCTTCGTCACGTCCTCGGGAGGGGTCGCGCCAGCGGCCCACGGGCCCACGGCGTCGGGCGCCGAGTACCAGACGTTGCCGTTGCTGGTGAAGTACGTCTTGGAGCTGGGTTGGTAGATCACGGCGAACGGCGTGTTCACGACTTGCTCGAGGTCGCTCTCGGGCAGCTTGCGGCGCTCGGGCTTGCCGTCGATGAGCATCAGCACCGCGGGCACCTT
>CAYUSL010000537.1:0-4408 GCA_964447125.1 uncultured bacterium
CTGCACCGCATCTACCCCGACGGCATCCGCATCCCCGACTACTTCTTCGGCAAGAACATCGTCCACCTGCCGACGGTCAAGTGTCACATCTACACCGAGACCACCGGCGCGATGAAGAACGCGTTCGGGGGCCTGCTCCACAACCATCGTCATTACACCCACTCGTGGATCCACAAGACGCTGGTGGACCTGCTGGCCATCCAGCAACAGATCCACGCCGGATTGTTCGCGGTCATGGACGGGACCACGTGCGGCAACGGCCCTGGACCGCGTACGATGATCCCCGTGATCAAGGACTACATCCTGGCGTCCGAGGATCAGGTGGCGATCGATGCGGTGGCGGCCAAGATGATGGGCTTCGACCCGATGAAGCTCGAGTACATCCGGCTCGCTCACGAAGCCGGGCTGGGCGTGGGCAAGGTCGACGAGATCGAGGTGGTGGGCGCCGACATCTCGAAGGAGAGCTGGGGCTTCGTGGTCGGCGACAATGGCGCCAGCATGATCGGCGATCTCATGTGGTTCGGCCCGCTCAAATGGGCGCAGAAGCTCTTCTTCCACACCCCGCTGGTGTGGGCGTTCGTGTTCGGCAGCGAGGCGTACCACGACTACTACCGCTGGCCGATGAAGGACAAACCCACCTTCGAGAAGTGGTGTCGCGAGACCCACTGGGGCCAGCTCTGGACGCGTTACCCTGACAAGCCCGGCGCGGACTCGGCACCCGCCCTCGCCGCAGCATCGGCAACCAGCTCGTCGCAAGCGTGATCGCCCCACACCCCTTCGCGACCCCGCCGAGCATCCCAAGCTCCATCTCGGATCGCTCGAACAGCCGTTCCTTTCGATTCCACGACCACCGGGCGCCGATCGCGTCCGATGGCATCAGCGAGGAGCCACCATGGAGATTCCGCTTCAGGTCACGTTCCACGAGATCGACAGCTCCGAGGCCATCGAAGGCGTGGTGCACGAGCGCACGCAGAAGCTCGGCCACTTCTACGATCGGATCCAGAACTGCCGCGTGGTGATCGAAGCGCCCAATCGGCATTCGCACAAGGAGCGCAAGGTCTTCCAGGTCCGCATCGACGTCACGGTCCCCGGACAAGAGCTGGTCGTGAGCAACGAGCCGGGCGAGCACCAGGCGCACCACGACATCCACGTCGCCATCCGCGACGCGTTCAGCGCGATGGAACGCCAGGTGAAGTCGTACGCCCAGAAGCGCCAGCGCGGCACGCCCAAGGAACAAGAGCTCCCGGCCTGACGGATCGTGTCCCCGGGCGCGTGCAGCGCGCCCGCGAGCCCCGCGCATGAGCACCACCAACGAGCCGCGCCGCCGGAGTGAGCGCGTGTCGTTCTTGGTGTTCTTGGCGGGGTTGCTCGTCTTCTTCGCCTACATGATGCGGGCCTTCTGGGTGCCCGCGGGGCTGGCTGCCGTCACGGTGGTGCTGTGCTCGCCGGTGTACGCGTGGATGCTCGCGCGTTGTCGGGGGCGCGCTTACGTGGCGGCGGGGTTGTCGGTGGTGGCGCTCATGACCTTCGTGCTGCTGCCGCTGGGCGGGATGGTGAGCGTCATCCTCACGCAGGTCATCCGATTCTCGCAGGGCATCGTCGAGCAGCTTCAAGGCGGGCAGCTTTCCGCAGCGCTCGACGCCGTCACCGCCTGGGTCTCCGCCGTCGTCCATCGCCTCGACGCGCTGGTGCCCGGGGATCTCACCGGTTTCGACGCGAGCCAGATCGACCTCAAGGCGCCGCTGGTCTCCGCGGGCAGCCGGATCGGCGCGACGTTGGCACGCTTCGCACCACAGGCGATCGCATCCACGGCGAACGTCGGTCTCGCGGTGGCGGTCTGGTTGCTCTTCGTCTTCGTGCTCTTCGCGGAAGGAAAGCGACTTTTCGAGTTCGCGATGGTGATCTCGCCGCTCGCCTCGGCTCACGAGCTGGCGATCGCCCAGGAAGTGCGCGAGATGATCATCGCGAACTTCGTCGCGATCGCCGCCACCGCGGCGCTCAACGGCGTGCTCTTGGGCGCACTCTTCTGGGCCTCGCCGCTCGAGCCGGCGGCGCTGTGGGCGCTGGTCGCGTTCGGCATGTCGTTCGTGCCGGCGCTCGGCGCGGCGGTGGTGTGGATCACCGGGGCGCTGTACCTGCTCGCCACCGGCCACTCGGGCTGGGCGCTCGCGATCACCATTTTCGGGCTGGTGGTGGTGGCGCAGACGGACAACGTGGTGAAGCCGCTCCTGATGCGCGGGCGAGTCAACATCCACCCGTTGCTGCTGATGCTGTCGTTGCTCGGCGGTGCCACGGCGATGGGCCCCGCCGGGCTGGTTTTCGGGCCGGTATTCGTGGCCGTGCTGCAGGCGGCGCTCGAGATCTACAAGCGCGAGTTCGCGGCGCCGCTCTGACGCGACCGCACCGGCCACGCGGTGCAGTCGTCGCGTTCCGCCCGCGCCCAGGGCGCGGAGCGAAACGTCCCCGCGCGATCGTTCGCACGGGGACGTCTGCAACCGGACAGCAGCCGCTCGGATCAGCTCACGACGAAGTCCCACAGGATCTTGAGCTCGTCCTTGACCTTGATGACGCCGAGTGGCGCCTTGTACGGCTTGATGCCGAATCGGGTCTGCTGGATCGCGACCTCACCGTGGACGCGCACGCCGTTGGCCACGGGCTCGAAGCTCACCGGGAGATCGACCGATTGTGTCTGCCCGTGCAGCGTGAGCTGACCATTGACCGTCGCCGTACCCTTCCCTCCCGCGCTCTTCACGTTCGAGACCCCGGTCGACTTGTAGGCGATCGACGGGAATTTGGCCCACTGGATCACGTCCTTCTCGATGTTGCCGCGGATCTCGTTCTTGTCCTTGTCGGTCAGGTCACCGGGCCCGACGATCGTGAGCGACTTGGGATCGAGATCCACCTCGATCGAGCCTGCCGGCGGCTCGGCCGAGTCGAGCTGGATCTTGGCCGACCACTGCTTCACGTCGATGACCAGATCGTGCCCCATCTTGCTCAGCAGCCCTTCCTTGAACGTCTTCACGGTGACCGTGCCGTTGGCCGGCCCCACGGACTTCGAACCTGCGCTGATCGAGCTCATGTCTTGGCTCCCGAATGAAGCGAGATCCGAAAAGCGTAGTCAGCGCACTCGGTGCCTCCAAGGCTCCGCGGACGCTCGTGGTGCCGCACCTTGACGGCTCGCATCGCGCTTGGGTTCACTTGCGTCCCCGCTTACCTACCGCTCGGTAGACAGCCATCGGGAGGCGTCGCGTGTTCGAGCTCAACGACCAGCACCGCATGATTCAAGACATGTTCCGGCAATGGTGCGAGCGCGAGCTCCTACCGCGGGTGCCCGACTTCGAGAAGGGAGCCCCGCCCTACGACCTGATGCGTCAGATGCTCGATTCCTTCGGGATGCGCGATGCCTTGCGCGCGTCGCTTCAGAAGCGGCTCGCGAAGATGGGCGACGACGGCAAGCCGCTCGCCGGCGAGGGCAAGCCCAAGGAAGGCGACGAGATCGAATCGGCGATGCGCGACCCCATCATCTCGTTCCTGCTGGTGAAGGAAATCTCGCGCATCTCCCCGGGATTCGCCACCAGCTTCGGCGTGTCGACGGGCCTCGCTGGCTTCAACGTGATGGCGAAGGGCACCAAACGACAGATCGAGAAATACGGCATTCCGCTGGTATCACTCGACAAGGTCGGGTCGTGGTGCCTGAGCGAACCAGGCTCGGGCTCGGATGCGTTCGGCAGCATGCGCACCACCGCCAAGAAGGCGGCCGACGGTGGTTACGTCTTGAACGGAACCAAGACCTTCATCACCAACGGTCCGTTCGCCGACGTGTTCGTGCTCTACGCCAAGCTCGACAAGGGCGACGGCAACCCCAACAAAGCGGTGCACGCGTTCCTGCTCGAGCGCGGCATGCAGGGTCTCTCGACCGGTAAGCCGTTCGACAAGATGGGGATGGAAGATTCGCCCACCAGCGAGGTCTTCCTGGAAGACGTCCACATCCCGGCCGAGAACCTGCTCGGCGAGCGTGAGAAGGAGCCGGACGCGGCTCGCGACGACACCCGCCAGAATCTCGGCCACGAGCGCAGCGGCATTCCTGCGATGTGCCTGGGCATCATCGAGCGCTGCTACGAGCTCTCGATGCGCTACGCCAAGGACCGCGTGCAGTTCGGTCGTCCAATCCTCGATTTTCAGGCGGTGCAGCTCAAGCTCGCCAACATGTACATCCACTACCAGAACGTGTGGAACGCAGTGATGCGCCTGGCGTGGGCCGCGCGCGAGGGGAAGGCCGATCTCGCGTTCACCTGCGCGCAGAAGGTCTACTGCGCCAAGGCCGCGGTGGAAGTCGCGATGGACTCGATCCAAATCCACGGCGGCTACGGCTACATGCGCGAGTACCACGTGGAGAAGCTGGCGCGCG
>CAYUSL010000538.1:0-4407 GCA_964447125.1 uncultured bacterium
TCTTCGCGCACCTCTTCAACGCGGTGCAGCGTTTCGACCTCCACCAGACGATGGGCGTGCTGGCGATGGTCCTCGCGGTTCCCACCAACTTCATCGCGGTGCTGGTGATGCGCGCGTGGGGCGCACGCCATCCGGTCTTCGGCGAGGCCACTGGCGCGACCTTCGGCATGGTATTGGGTGGCTATCTCAACGAAGTGCTGCTCTTCGTCGTGGGGATGGGATTCCTGCGCGGGCTCGGGGTGCGGGTCCGCGTGCTCTTCCTCGCGCACTTCGACTGGGCGGTGGTGCGAAGCGCGCTTCGCTACGGGATCGTGGTGGCGCTCGGCGGTGCTGCTGCGGCTGCGGGCCTCTTCGGCCAGAGCTATCTGCTGGCGACGCGGCTTCCCAACTATCCGCAGATGTCGGGGATCTTGCAGGTCTCGCTGAGTGCCTTGGTCGGCTACCTCTTCACCCAGCGCTTCATCGATACGCTCGTTCCCACGATCTCGGAGTCGTTCGCCCACGGCAAGCGAGCGCTCACCCAGTACACGATCGGCGAGACCGTGCGCTGGTCCACGCTTTCCACGCTCTGCTACGGCGCGCCGTTCGTCGCGATCTCCGATCTCTTCATCCTCGGTGTGCTCGGCTCGCAGTGGGAGCGCGCCGCCGAGTACACGCGGGCGCTGCACCTCTGGGGTATGACGCAGTTCCTGGGGCTCATCCCCGACTCGATCGCGCTCGGCGCGGGGCGCACGCGCATCTACACCGGCACCGTAGCGGCCGAGCAAGTGGTGAAGATCGCCGTGGCGTGGGTGCTGGTGCCGCGCATCGGGCTGTGGGGGATCATCGTGGCGTCGCTGATCGCCACGATCCTGGCCAAGGTCTCGAGCTCGTGGTGGCTGGTGAATCGTTCGATCATCCGCGTGCGGCTGCCGTGGTGGCAGGCCGTGGTGGCGCCGGTGCTCGCCGCAGGGATCGTGGGCTTCGCCGTGCGAGCGGTGAGCCTGGCGGTGTGGACGCCCACGCCCGCTCGCAGCTTCGGCTTGGTGCTCGGCGCGCTCTTCCTCGGCACGCCGGCGATCTTGTTCCTGACTGCGTTCTTCGGCGGCTGGGACCGAAACACCCTCGCCGAGCTCGACGAATCGATCGCCCTCACCGGCACCAGCCGCTGGCTGGTGAAACTCTTCTTCCGCTTCCCTGCATTCGGGGCACGGCTCAGCCCCTGGCACGGCCGCTTCCCCGTCGCTGCCTTCGAAGATGCCGCGCGCGAAGCGGCCGAGCTCACCCGAGCCCGCGCCGCGGCGCTCGCTGGAAGCGCCGCAGAGAGTGTCGCCTGACGTCGCCCGAGCTTCCGCTCAGTATCCGAACACCTTGCGCCCATCGATTCGCTGGGCACACTCGATCCCGGGCCCGTTCTGGCGCACCGCCTCCGCATCGGCGAGCCGTGCATCCGGACACGGTGCCACCCAGATCTGCGGGCGCCACCACCGTCGACGATTGGGGTTGACGATGCGTGGCGGGCACTCCAGCCTTCGCTCCCTGGTTCACTCGTCGCAGTTCGAGCAGAGAGGAGATCGCGATGACCACGCGCATCGAGCGCGACAGCATGGGGGAGATCGAGGTCCCTGCGGATCGCTACTGGGGCGCCCAGACGCAGCGGTCGTTCCAGAACTTCAAGATCGGCGACGAGCATCTCCCGAAGCCGCTGATCCGGTCGCTGGCGCTGGTGAAGCACGCTGCGGCGGAAGTGAACGCGGCGCTCGGCGATCTCGATCCCAAGATCGCCGCCGAGATCCAGGCCGCGGCCCAGGAAGTGATCGACGGCAAGCTCGACGGCGAGTTCCCGCTGGTGGTGTGGCAGACGGGAAGCGGCACGCAGTCGAACATGAACGTGAACGAGGTGATCGCGAACCGCGCCAACGAGCGGCTCGGCGGCAAGCGAGGCGACAAGGGGCTGGTTCACCCGAACGATCACGTGAACCGTGCCCAGTCGACCAACGACGCGTTTCCCACGGCCATCCACGTGGCCACGGCGGTGGAACTGCGTGATCAGCTCGTCCCCGCGCTCGCGGGGTTGCGTGCGACCCTCGACAAGAAGGCAGCGGACTTTGCAGAGATCGTGAAGATCGGCCGTACGCACCTGCAGGACGCGACCCCGCTCACGCTCGGTCAGGAATTCTCGGGCTACGTCGCCCAACTCGATCTCTCGATTCGCGCCGTCGAGCAGAGCTACGTCGGCCTCGCCGAGCTGCCGATCGGCGGCACGGCGGTGGGTACGGGGCTCAACACCAAGCCCGGCTATGCACCGAAGATGGCCGAGGCGCTCGCCAAGCGCACGGGCTTCCCGTTCGTGTCGGCCTCCAACAAATTCGCGTCGATGGCTGGCAAAGAGGCTCTCGTGCAGGCCTCGGGTGCGCTCAAGACGGTGGCGTGCGCGCTCAACAAGATCGCCAACGACATCCGCTGGCTCGCCAGCGGGCCGCGCTCGGGAATCGGCGAGATCCGCATCCCGGAGAACGAGCCCGGCTCGTCGATCATGCCGGGGAAGGTCAACCCCACTCAGTCCGAGGCCATGACGATGGTGGCGGCGCGAGTCCTCGGCAACGACGTGACCGTGGGGATCGCTGGTGCCTCGGGTAACTTCGAGCTCAACGTCTTCATGCCGGTGATCGGCTACGCATTGCTTCAGTCGGTGCGGCTCTTGGCGGACTCCACGCGATCGTTCGACGAGCACTGCGCGGTGGGGATCGAGCCGAACCAGGACCGGCTCACCGAGAATCTGAACCGGTCGCTGATGCTGGTGACCGCGCTCAATCCGCACATCGGCTACGACAAGGCTGCAGACGTGGCGAAGACCGCGTACAAGCAGGGCAAAACGCTGCGTGAGGTGGCGGTGGAGAAAGGCTATCTCTCGGGTGAGGAGTTCGACCGCATCGTGGTGCCGTCGCAGATGTGCGGTCCGCGCTGAGAGTGGAGATCCCGACGGACTGAAACTACTCGAGCCCGCCGGTGCGCTGGCGAGAGCTCGTCATCGAGGAGGCGTCATGGCCATCGTTGCATCGCTGATGAAGACCGAGATGGTGACGGTTTCGCCGGACGACACCGTCGCGGCGGCGGCTCGCCTGATGTCCCAGAACAAGGTGGGCGCTGTGCTGGTGGTGGCGGATGGTGCCGCCAAGGGGCTTTTCTCCGAGCGCGATCTGCTCACGCGCGTGGTGGCGGCGGGCAATGACCCCGCGAAAGTGCGGGTGAGCGACGTGGCCTCGTCGCCGGTCATCTCCGTCGAGCGCGGTGCGCACGTGCGCGAATGCGTCGAGCTGCTGCGCGCCAAGAAGATTCGTCACGTGGCGGTGGTCGAGGGCGGGAAGCCGGTAGGCATTCTCTCGGCTCGCGACTTTCTCGACGTGGTCGTGGAGGAGTTCGAGAAGCTGGTCGACAAGAGCCAGTACGACGCTGTCGTGGCGTCGGGTGCCGATCCGTACGACCACATCGGCGGCAGCTACGGGCGCTGAGCGCCGCGCGTGCTCGTGAACGCGTAGGCGCCTTGGCGGTGCAGCCGCCGCTCGAGAGCACGAAAATAGCCCACAGGAATTCCACAGTCTGTCCGTTGGTGAGCGGAACGCGGTCGCGGCACGGCCGCGGCTAGTTAGCGCGCCTCACCTCGTGACGGGAAACGTCTTTTTCCGCTCCCGCTCGGCGCTAGCTCCGTGCTACGGCGCTGGCGCTGGCGGTTGGATTCCAGTTTTAGAATTGCGTTTGATTTTCGCTTGCGGCGACGCGAAAAATCGCTTGGACAAGCGCTTTTTCGCGTGTTTTCTTGCGGCCGCCCCGGACACGGGACGCCGCCATGAGAGCTGCCGAGAAACGATCCCTCACCAGCCGTAAAGCTCGGCTCGAGCAGCTCTCGCTGCCGTTCGACTCGCCGCGGGAGCGTCTTCGTCGTCGCCTCCGTCCGCTTCTTGATGACGGCATGGTGCTGGTCGACAACTCGAACGGTGTGAATCTGTTCTCGTTCGAACGTTACGCCGGGCTCACGACGCTCAGGGTTTCCGACCGACTCGCCGTGGCGCCCATCGAGGTGTTGCGCGACGTGGTCACCTGGGCGCGGGGCGGCGCAGGCGCGAAGAACGCGGCGAAACACGTGCGTTCGTACATCGCGCGTCTACCGCATCGGCCCTCGCAGCGTCGGCCGCCGCGCTTGCTGGCGCAGGGGCGGGTGCACGACCTGGCCGTCCTGATGGCGCGCGTGAGCCGCGCCCACTTCCGTCACGTCGAATTGCGCATTCGCGCCGTGGGGTGGGGAGCGGGACGCCGCCATCCCAATCGACGCAGCGGCAGCGTACGCCTCGCGTCTTACCAGGAGGCCACGCGCACGGTCCGCATCCACCCAGCACTGGATCTCGACCTGGTGCCCGCCTGGGTGATCGA
>CAYUSL010000539.1:0-2704 GCA_964447125.1 uncultured bacterium
CCTTCGCGCGCGAGGCCAAAGTGAGGCACCACCCGCGACGAGGCGCCCGCGAGGGGAGTTCAGCCGGGGCGTTCGAGGAGCAAGTACAGGACGTTGTCGGTGAACGCGGGGTCCTGCGTGAGGCCGAGGTGATCGGTGAAGAGGAACGTCACGGTGGACCAGCGGATCGGCGAGAGCAGGCGAGGCCGCCACACGCCGCTGCCGACGCGCTCGTCCATGAGCGCGCTGGTACGCAACACGGTGCCGTCGCCCGGGGCGGTTTTGTCGTGGGTGAGGGCGCCGGTGTGTGCGTCGATGACGGACACGGCATCGGTCTCGATGGCGTCACTGGCGACGAGGTGGAGCTCGATCCCAGGGGGCACCGGACCGGGTGCGTCGAGTGCCGCTTGAAATTGCCCCGCGCGGGCGAGCGATTTGCGCAGGTGATCGAGGGCGATTCGTCGTCGGGTCGCGGTGTCGCTCACCGCGGGCATGAGTGTCGCGAGCACCCGATCCTGGTTGGGCGCGGCGAGGCCCCAGCGCATCCGTTCCCAGAGTGCCGGATCGAGAATGTCGGCGACCGGGGTGGGCGAAGCCGTACCGTCCGCGGGCGCTTCCACCAGCGCGCCGTGACGCGAGCGCGGCAGCAATTGATAGAGCGAGGGAAAGGTGCCGATGACCGCAGGCTCGTAGTACGGCACCAGCGGCCCGAAATCCGCTCCTTCGACGAGCTGATGGAGTGCCTTGATCGAGCCGGCGTTGGGTGTGCCGATGAGCACGGCTTTGTCGACGTAGCGCGCGCCCGCCCACGAGCTCTCCGGCAGCGAGCCGTCGTCGGGCAGGTCTTGCGTGCCGTAGCGCAGGAAGTAGCGCGTCACCAGCCCACCCATCGAGTGGGCGATGATGTCGAAGTGGACGTCCTGGTCCTTCACGCCGAAGCGCTTTTCGATCTCACGTTGGACGTAGGTGCGTTTCTCGCGGATGAAGGCGTCGAGCCGTCGTGCGTTCTCGACGTTGTCGCGGCGCCAGTCGTAGTCGAACTGGAAGCACGTGAAGTGGTCGGCCCCGTAACGGATGGCGCCGGCTTCGCCGAGGGTTTGATCTCTGTAGCCGCCGATGCCGAGCGTCGCGAGGATTTGCGCGTAGGCGCTCAGCTCCACCGGTAGGCCGAGGATGTCCACTTTCACGCGATCGAGAGCGCCGGCGGGCCGGACGGTATCCGTGAGCGCAGCGAGCTCGGCGCCCTCGGCCATCGGCAGCGCCACCAGCCGCGCACCTTCGGGTGTCTCCGGATCGGCAGCGCCGCCGCCGAACGCGCCCCAGACCACGGTGCCGGTGTCGCCGTCGACGAGCTTCGAGCCCAGGATTCCCGGGATCACGATGACCGGATTGCGCTCCGGGTACTCGAACTCGGCCACCCGCGAGTAGAGCCGCGAGAGATCGGGCGGCGCGGGCCGCCCGGTGCACCCTGCCGTGAACGCCACCACGATCGCAGCAGCGCGAACCGCGAGTGCCATACGATCCGAATCCCGAGAACGTGCCTGCCCCGTACCCATCGAGATACCCCTCGACCTCCTGTCGAATGAGGTGCACGTGCGTTACGCGGATCCGACTCGCTCCCGCTTCGAGAAAGCTCGCGCGCGAATTCAGGTCTTCGCTTAGGATCGCCGCACCCGATCGATCCGAGGGCATCTGCGATGAGCGCGCTCGAACCCACCAACGATTCCCCGCCGCCGACACCCGTGCGACCGGTGGTCGACACCTACCACGGTGTGACCGTCGTCGATCCCTATCGTTGGCTCGAGGATGCGCTCGCGCCCGAGGTGCGCGAGTGGCGGGAAGCGCAGAATCGCCACGCCCGCGCGCATCTGGACGCGATCGCCGCGCGTCCGGCGATCCGCGCGCGGGTCCGTGCCCTCGCGACCGAGCTCTCGGCGGACTACTACGATCTGCGCGAGCGCGGCGGGATTCTGTTCGCGATCAAGAACGAGCCGCCGAAGCAGCAGCCGCTGCTGGTGGTGCTCGGCTCGCCGGACGATCTCGCGGGCGAGCGCGTGGTCGTCGACCCCAACCTGCTCGATCCGGGCGGTTCGATCGCCATCGACTTCTTCGAACCATCGCTGGATGGCCGCTTCGTCGCCGTTTGTCTGTCGGCGTGCGGCAGCGAGGACGGTTCCGTCCGAGTCTACGACGTGGCCACAGGCCGGGATCTCGGCGATCGCGTTCCGCGCGTCCACTACCCGACGGGCGGCGGCAGCGTCGCGTGGAACGCGGACGCCACGGGCTTTTGGTACACGCGCTACCCGCACGAGGGCGAACGGCCTCCAGAGGATCTGCATTTCTTCCAGCAGGTCTACTTCCACCGCCTCGGCGAGCCCGCCGAGGCGGATCGGTACGTGATCGGAAGCGAGTTCCCGCGCATTGCCGAAGTGCGGCTCGCCACGCGCGTGGGCGCGAGCCACGTGCTCGCGAGCGTGGCCAACGGCGACGGCGGCGAGTTCGCCCACTGGCTGCGGATGCCGCGTGGCGACTGGCGTCAGGTCACACGTTTCGACGACGAGATCGTGGGCGCCGTGTTGGGGGCTGGCGACTGCTTGTACGTGCTTTCCCGGAAACACGCGCCGCGCGGGCGAATCCTCGACATCCCGCTCGCGACTCCCGAGCTCGGGCGTGCCCGGCTCGTGGTCCCCGAGGCGTCGGAATCGATCGAAGGTTTCGAGGTTGC
>CAYUSL010000539.1:2804-4392 GCA_964447125.1 uncultured bacterium
GTGCCCGGCTCGTGGTCCCCGAGGCGTCGGAATCGATCGAAGGTTTCGAGGTTGCCGGCTCCACCCTCTACGTCCGCTACGTGGACGGCGGTCCGTCGCTGCTGCGCACCTTCGATCGCAGCGGTGCTCCTCGCGGAACCATCGCGATCGAACCGGTTTCGGCCGTGTCGGAACTGGTGCCGCTCGCCGAGGACGATCTGCTGTTCCGGGCCGAGAGCTTCGTCTCACCGCCGGCGTGGTATCGCGTGGGGGGAGCGAGCGACGAAGTGCGGCGCACGCGTCTTCGGGTGCGCTCGCCCGCACGCTTCGAGGACGTCGAGGTGGTGCGCGAGCACTGCCTTTCGCGCGATGGTACGCGCGTGCCGCTCAACATTCTGCGGCCCGACGGCATCGCCCTCGACGGTCGCAATCCGGTGCTGCTCACGGGCTACGGCGGGTACGGCTTGAGTCTCGCGCCTTCCTACTGGGCCGTGCGACGGCTTTGGCTGGAGCAGGGTGGCATCTGGGCCGTCGCGAACCTGCGCGGTGGCGGAGAATATGGTGAGAAGTGGCACGAAGAGGGCCGTCTCACGCGGAAGCAGAACGTGTTCGACGATTTCCTCGCGTGCGCCGCACATCTGATCGAGCGCGGATACACGAGCCCAGGCCGGCTCGCGATCCGCGGCGGAAGCAACGGTGGATTGCTCGTGGGTGCGGCGCTCACGCAGCGTCCCGAGCTCGTTGCCGCGGTGCACGCACGCGTGGGCCTCTACGACATGGTGCGCGTCGAGCTCGATCCCAACGGTGCTTTCAACGTCACCGAGCTCGGAACCGTTCGCGAGCCAGAGCAGTTCGCGGCGCTCTTCGCCTACTCGCCGTATCACCGAGTCCAAGACGGCGTGCACTACCCGGCGGTGCTGCTCACCGCCGGCGAGCACGACGGGCGCGTGAATCCAGCCCATTCACGCAAGATGGCCGCGCGCCTGCAGGCGGCGACGGCGTCGCGACGGCCGGTGCTGCTCTGCACCAGCACCACGGCGGGACACGGGTTGGGAACGGCACTCGACGAGCAGATCGAAGAGGACGCCGATTTCTACGCGTTCCTGTTCGAACAGCTCGACGTGCCGTACGAACCGATCGCATGAGCCGATCTCACGCGATCCGCTTGAGCCGGTAGGAGCGAGCGCGAGCTCGCCCGCGGGTTCGGCGCCCGATCACTCGGGATCGCCGAGCTCGCGCAGGCGCCGTGCCGCGGCTTCGGCGGGGATGTCACGCTGTGGCTCGCCGAGCATCTCGAATCCCACCATGAACTTCCGCACCGTCGCCGAGCGCAGGAGCGGCGGATAGTAGTGGGCGTGGAGCAGAAAGCCTGGGTGGGCATCGCCGTCGGTGGGGCGCTGGTGCCAGCCCATCGTGTACGGGAAGGGCACTTCGAAGACGCGGTCGTAGCGCGCACACAGCCGGCGCATGATTCCCGCCAGCGCGTCGCGCTCGCCCGGCTCGAGGTCGGCGAGGGTGCCGACCGCGCGCCGCGGCAGCACGAGCGTTTCGAACGGCCACACCGCCCAGAACGGCACCAGCGCCACGAAGTGGTCGTTCACGAGCACGA
>CAYUSL010000540.1:0-4390 GCA_964447125.1 uncultured bacterium
TGTCGCGCACCTCGCCGCCGATCGCCATGCCGGCGTTGTTGAAGAAGTAGTCGATGCCGCCTTCTCGCGCCACCAGCTCGTCGGCCACGCGCCGGAACGCCTCGGCGTCGGTGACGTCGAGGACGACGGCACTCGCGGTACCGCCGCGCGCGCGAATCGCCGCCGCGGCGCTCTCGGCTCCTTCCGCGTTCTTGTCGGCGAGCACCACCCGCGCCCCGCGCGCCGCGGCCAACTCACCCACCGCCCGCCCGATCCCCGAGGCACCACCGGTGATCAGCACCACCTTCCCAGCAAGACTCATCGCGCCTCTCCTTCTGCCGGTCCCGGGTTGCCGCCCGCCGCGCGCTGCTGATCGACGGCACGTGCGAGCGCGCTCACGAGCCAGCGCATCTCGCCTTCGGTCAGCGTCGTCCCGAGGGGAACACTCCGCTTCCCCAACCGGATCGCTGGCGTCATCCCCTCGCGCCCGTCGCGCCGTCCGCGTGATCGACCAGCGCGGCTCGCCTCCGGCGAAGGGCGCTCGAGCTCGCCGCTCGAGCCAACGACCGTCACGTCTTGGATCCTCAGCCGCTTCCGCGAAGGAAAGAAGGGCCGGCGCACGCGAAGGGTGAGCTCGCTGGCCGAGACGTCGATTCGCTCCGCGGTCCACGCGCGATTCGCGAACGCGCCGAACCACGCCGCGATCGGAATCACGCCGATCCCGAGCGACCCGAGCCAGAACACCTCGCCGCGCCTGAGTCCGGGGCCGACTTGGTCCCAGGGAACGAACCCGAGCCACAGCGCGCCGAAGACGAGCGCCAGCGCGGTCTCGCGCAGGTCCGTGCGCTTCAGCCCGCGCGAACCAATCCGGAACACCGTGACATCCGGGGTTCCCTCGGTGACCGTGATCCGGCGGCCCGGGGGAGTTTCGTCGGGAGCCTGGCTGCGCTCGTCGCGCTCGGCCCAATGAGCCACGCGCTCGCGCGTCCAATCCGCCAGCCAGCGAAGCTCCGGCTCGGTGAGCGTGATGCCCACGTCGATCGACTCGGTGCCCGCGATGATCCGCAGCACACCGAGTGGCGCGTCGCGGTCGAGCGCGAGGGCGCCGGGCCGCGCTCGCGCCAGGAAGAGCTCGTCGAGCGGGCGCGGTCGCCCCAGCCCGATCCAGCCGATCTCGTCCGTTCCGAGCGATCGGCGCAGCGACGCAAACGCACGTTTGCGATGCAACGTCACTCGCGTTGGGCCGATGCTCAACGTTTCTCGCTGACGGATACGGTTCCACTGCAAGAGCCCGATCACGATCGCCACGCAAAGCGCTCCCAGCTCGGCGAGGTGGCCCGAGCGCAAGGCCTGCGCGGCCGGTGCGGACAGCACCGCGCGCACCAGGGCCGGGAGTGCGAGCGAGGTGACGAACAGCGCCTGCACGCCGAAGACCGCGGCCGGCATGAACGAGAAGAACGCCACCTCGGGACCGAACGGAGGGGCGGCGATCTCGACGCGCGCTTCCACGTCGTCCTCGCCCACGCGAATGCGATTGCCGGGTGGGGTGGCGTCGTTCACGAGTGGACCTCGAACTGGCAGATCAATGGTGGTGTCTCCGTTTCGTTCGCTGGGCCACCGAGAGGCTGGAGCGCACGCGATCCTTCGCGCGCGAGACCGAAGTGAGGCACTGGCGGATCCACGGATCGCTTGACCGGCTGCCGGCCTTTCCCTATCACGGACGCACCCCCGCGCACCTCCGTTCGGGGATCCAGGGAGCGCACATGCGAATGGACACACGCACGGCTGACTCGCGTGGGCGCGCGCGACCGACGCTCCTGCTCGGGCTCGCGCTCTTGCTCGCTGGCTGCGCGAAGAAGGGTCCGTCCCCGGAGGCGATGGCGATGGCGGCAACCGCTGGGCACGAGACGCTGGAGCTGGATGCCATCCCGGTGCGCCCCGGCGGCGGGCTCGTGGTGGGCGCGGCGCTGGTGGATCTCACGCCCTACGACAAGGCCAACGCGGGCGACGTCTACATCGCCGGCTTCGGCCCCGGTCGCACCTCCGACGGCGTCCTCGATCCCATCTTCGGCCACGTGCTCTATCTCGACGACGGCCACGAGTGGGTGGTGCTCGCCTGGCTCGATTTCGTGGGGCTTCTGAATGACGAGGTGCGCGGCATCCGCGCGCTGGTCACGCGCACCCACCCGGAGCGGGTGATCGTGGGCTCGACGCACAACCACCAGAGCCCGGACACGATGGGTTATTGGGGGCCGGGGCTGCTGCTCCCGGTGGCGTCCGGCAAAGACCGCGACTACATGACGTGGATGCGCGGCCAGGTAGCAGAGGCGATCCGCCGCGCCGTCGCCAGCGCGCGTCCGGCGCGGCTTCGATTCGGCACGGCCACGGTGCCCGAAGGCATCTCGGCGAATCTCTGGTTTCCGGACGATCCGAGCCGCAAGGACAACCAGATGACGGTGCTCGCCGCCGAGACCGTCGACGGCAAGCGCATCGCGACGCTGGTCAACTACGACTGCCACGCCGAGGCACTCTTCGAGAACAACACGAAGCTCTCGGCCGACTTCCCCGGCAGACTCTACCGCGCGCTCGAGAAGCGCAATCCCGGCTCGGTGCCGATCTTCGTGCCGGGTGCCATCGGCGGCATGGTGATCCCGTACCCCAATCGCTGGGACAAGCGCGACGAATACGAGGACTTCGCCAAGCGCGTGGCGTTCGTGGACGAGACCGGCGAGACGCTGGCGCGGATCGCCGAGGAGGCGCTCGCCGCCGGCTCTGCGCCGCTCGGGCCCGAAGGTGTAGCGCTGTCTCACACCGAGCGCGACATCTGGCTAACGCTCGACAACAGCATCTTCGAGGCGGTCACTTCGCTCGGCATCGTCGATCTCGCCGACCGCCCCGTGAAGGACGATCGCTTCCGCGCCGAGGTCCACCGCGTGGACGTCGGCCCCGCGCGGATCCTCACCGTTCCCGGCGAAATCTTCCCGAGCCTGGGTTTCCTCTACAAAGAGTGGTTGGCCTCGCCGTACCCGTTCATCTTCGGCCTGGCCACCGACGAGCTCGGCTACATCATGCGTGCAGAGGAATTCCAGGACGACACCTACGAATACGAGCAGTCCATGTCCGTGGGCCCCGAGACCGGGCCAACCTTGACCGGGGCAGTTCGCGAGCTGCTTGGTGCCGACGGGCCAGTTTCGGCCCCCGCCGCTGGTCCCTGAGTGCCACCGAATGGAAACCGCCGGTTCGGGAATCGAACGGCGATCGGGCCATTTCCCTTTCATTCCCGAACCACGGTGTTCAGAATGCTCCGGGGCCTACCCGAAACTCGTTCGCTTTTTCTCGCGCTCGCCATTGGCAAGCCACTTGCTGGTGACGTGGCGCGTGGGCGGGTGATGCTTGGGCGATTGTGGGTTCCCGCACGGGTTGAATCGGATGGGCCGGCTCCGCTCGTGACCTGATTGGCCTCTCTCCTGTCCCCTCGAGGGCCGCTTTCCGGATTCCGGGAAGCGGCCCTTTGCATTCGAGCGAGGTAGGCGCGGCGGCTATCCTCGAGATCTGCACGGTCGCAGGCGATGAATTGAAGCACTCTGCGACTCGTCGGTTTCGAGCGAGGTTCACCATGCCGAGCCACCGTCCCCGCCGCGCCCCATCGGCAGCGCCTCCCGTTCGGCGGGTGTCGATCCGCGCCGCGGCGCTCACGGCGCTGCTCGCCCTCGGGCTCGGGGCGGCGCTGTCGCGCGACACCGGCAGGGCGGATTTCGATCCCAAGGCCGTCGGTCAGGCCGAAACCCGAATGTGGCGGGCCTATTACAGCGGCGACGTCTTCACCCTGGGGCGCGAGATGCTGGCGCTACAGATGAGTGAGCTGGGGATCTCGGCCAGCGACGCACTCGCCATCGGTGAGCCGCTGGCCCGCGCCGCCGCGACCTTCTCGAACGTCCACGAGAACTACGAGCGGGACGTGCTGCCGGGGCTGGTCGAGGGCTACACGCGGATGGCGAAGGTGGTGGGCGCCACCTGGGATCCCACGGCCGCCGCCAAGGCCGAGCTCGCGTGGTGGCTGGCGCGGCGCACGCCGGGCGAGAACGCGCCCAAGAACGTGGGGCGGCTCATCGCCGATCTCTACGCGCTGCTCTACGGCAAGCACAACGCCGACATCGACCGCGCAGGATTGCTGCGCGCCGAAGCCGCCAATCAGCGCGACAAGGAAGCGGCGCGCGGGCAGACGCCCTCGTGGAGCGCCATCGAGGCGAAGCTCGTCGAGTCCTACGCCGCCCTCAAGAAGGGCGCGAACCGCTGAACCGCGCGGCCAGCAGCCGCGGAAATCCGCGGCGCCGGCGCGCGCGTCGAGGGACCACGGCCCCTGCGGGGCCTGCGCCTCCACGCCCCCTGGAGGCCCGCCGGTCTCTCGGCG
>CAYUSL010000541.1:0-4358 GCA_964447125.1 uncultured bacterium
GGCACGCATTCGAGTGAGCCGATCAGCGCCGCCGTCTCCGCGCGCCCGTGGGTCTCGACCAATCCCACCACGACGTCGACGCCGCGCTTCACGAGCGCGTGCGCCTCCTCCAGCATCCGATAGGTCTTACCCACTCCCGCCGCGAACCCGAGATAGACCTTGAGCCGGCCGCGCTTCGCGCGCTCGACCAGCTCGAGGAAGTCCTCGGGACGTTTGCGTTCCGGCGGGCTCATGCTGAATCTATGCGGGCGGACGAGCGCCCGATGGTGCACCGAATTGGCGGTCGAGCGCTACGTTCACGCGCAAGACGTTGACGGTCGGCTCTCCCAGGAAGCCGAGCTCCCGCCCCTTCACGTGCGCGCGGATCACCGCCTCGACTCGCTCCGTCGCGAGGCCGCGCGCCTTGGCGATGCGCGGCGCCTGCCAGAGCGCGGCAGCGGGCGACAGGTGCGGATCGAGACCGCTCGCAGACGTCGTCACGAGCTCGGCGGGAATCGCGCCTTTCGCGTCCGGGTTCTCGCTCTGAAGACGCGCGACGTCGGCGGCCACGCGATCGTGGAGCTTTTGCGAGGTTGGGCCGAGGTTCGAGCCGCTCGAGGCACTTGCGTCCCAACCGTCCGCGCCTGCTGCGGAGGGCCGCGACTGGAGATAGCCGGGGTTCTCGAAGCCCTGACCGATGAGGCTCGACCCGACGACGTGCCCAGTCGAGCTCTCGAGAAGGCTGCCGTTGGCCTTCTCGGGGAAAAGCACCTGGGCAATGCCGGTCAGGGCGAGCGGATAGAGCAGCCCAGTGAGGACGAGCGTCACGACCGTCGCACGCACTGCGACGGTGAGCTCGTGCTTCACGTCCACGAGCGCCTCGGTCACGAGCACGTTGGTGATGGGTTCGCGTTTCATCGTGAGTTTTCCTTCGCGATCACGTGAGGCCGACGAAGGCCAGTGCGACGTCGATGATCTTGATGCCGATGAACGGGGCGACGACGCCGCCCACGCCGTAGATCAGCAGCGACCGGCGAAGCAACGCGGCGGCCCCGATGGGCCGATACGTCACACCGCGCAGCGCCAGCGGAATCAGCAGGATGATGATGATCGCGTTGAAGATCACTGCCGAGAGGATCGCGCTCATCGGCGAGGCCAGGTGCATCACGTTGAGCGGCGCGATCTCCGGGAACACTCCCATGAAGATCGCCGGCAGGATGGCGAAGTACTTGGCGACGTCGTTCGCGATCGAGAACGTGGTGAGCGTGCCGCGCGTCATCAGGAGCTGCTTCCCGGCCTCCACCACCTCGAGGAGCTTGGTGGGGTTCGAGTCCAGGTCCACCATGTTGCCGGCCTCTTTGGCGGCCTGGGTGCCGGTATTCATGGCCACGCCCACGTCGGCCTGAGCGAGCGCCGGCGCGTCGTTGGTGCCGTCGCCGGTCATCGCCACCAGCTTTCCCTTGGCCTGCTCCTCGCGGATGAACCGCATCTTCATCTCGGGAGTGGCCTCGGCCAGGAAATCATCCACCCCCGCCTCCGCTGCGATCGCGCCGGCCGTGCGCGGGTTGTCGCCGGTGATCATGACGGTACGGATCCCCATGGCGCGGAAGCGCGCAAAACGCTCCTTGATGCCTTCCTTCACCACGTCCTTGAGGTGGATCACGCCCAGGATCTGCTTGCCATCGGCGACGGCCAGCGGCGTGCCTCCCGAGGACCCGATGCGATCGGCGATGTCACGCAGCTCTTTCGGAACCGCGCCCCCTTGCGATTCGACCCACTGCGCCACCGCGTCCACGGCGCCCTTGCGAATCATCCGGCCGTCGAGATCGCAGCCGCTCATGCGCGTCTGCGCGGTGAACGGGATGAAGTGCGCACCGATTCCCTGGATGTTGCGGGCGCGAATCGCGAACTTCTCCTTGACCAGCACCACGATCGAACGGCCCTCGGGTGTCTCGTCGGCGAGGCTCGCAAGCTGCGAAGCGTCGGCCAGATCCTCGGTGCGGACGGTCGCCACGGGGATGAGCTCGTGCGCCATGCGGTTGCCGAGCGTGATGGTGCCGGTCTTGTCGAGCAGCAGCGTGTCCACGTCGCCCGCGGCTTCCACCGCGCGCCCACTCATGGCGAGCACGTTCTTCTGCAGCAGCCGATCCATGCCCGCGATGCCGATGGCGGATACGAGCCCGCCGATGGTGGTCGGGATCAAGCACACCAAGAGCGCCACGATGACGGTCGTGGAGAGCGTGATGCCCGAATAGAGCGCGAGCGGCACCAGCGTCACGCAGGCGAACAAGAACACCAGTGTGAGCCCCACCAAGAGGATGTGCAGCGCGATCTCGTTGGGCGTCTTCTGGCGCGCGGCACCTTCGACGAGCCCAATCATTCGATCGAGGAAGCTCTCGCCGGGGTTGGCGCCGATCCGCACCACGATCCGGTCCGACAGCACCTTGGTGCCACCGGTGACCGACGAGCGGTCGCCGCCGCTCTCGCGGATCACCGGCGCCGACTCGCCGGTGATCGCCGACTCGTCCACCGACGCGATGCCCTCGATCACTTCGCCGTCGCCCGGAACGAGCTCGCCGGCATCGACGACCACCACGTCGCCCTTCTTGAGCGCCGAGGCCGCCACGACTTCCTCGCGATTGCCCACCCTGCGGCGGGCGGTGGTTTCCTTGCGCATCCGTCGCAGCGTCTGCGCCTGGGCCTTGCCGCGGCCCTCGGCCACCGCTTCCGCGAAATTCGCGAACAGCACCGTGAACCACAACCAGATGCACACCGAGCCGGTGAACCAACCCGGGGCCGCGCCGGATCCCGGCGCGACGAGGTCGCGAATCCACACCACCGCCGTGAGCACGGCTCCCACACCCACCACGAACATCACCGGGTTCTTGGCGAGCAATCGTGGGGAGAGCTTGGTGAAGCTGTCGATCAGCGCCTGCTTGAGAATCGCGGGATCGAACAGCGACTTGGACGATTTCTCGTGGCGACTCATGTCAGAACACCTTTCCGGCGAGCGCGGCGAAATGCTCGACGATCGGGCCGAGGCAAAGGGCCGGGAAGAAGGTCAACGCGCCCACGATCACCACCACGCTCACCAACAGCACGACGAACGTCGCACCATTGGTCGGAAACGTTCCCGGCCCAGCGACGACCGTCTTCTTGCCGACCATCGAGCCGGCAATCGCCAGTGCCGGCAGGATCATCCAGAAGCGGCCTGCGAGCATCGTCAGCCCCAACGTGGTGTTCCAAAAGGTGGTGTTCGCGTTGAGACCCGCGAACGCCGATCCGTTGTTTCCAGCACCGCTCGAATACGCGTAGAGGATTTCGCTGAGGCCGTGAGGCCCGCTGTTGTTGAGTGATGAGAGGCCGTAGGGTGCTACGGCCGCCCATGCCGAGTAGCCGAGGATGACGAGCGGAAAGATCAGCACGTAGAGCATCGCGAGCTTCATCTCGCGTCCTTCGATCTTCTTGCCCAGGTACTCGGGCGTCCGTCCCACCATCAGCCCGGCGATGAACACCGCGAGCAGCGCGTAGACGAGCATTCCGTAAAGGCCGGCTCCGACCCCGCCGAAGACCACTTCCCCGAGCTGGATGTTGAAGAGCGGCACCAGGCCGCCGAGCGGATTGAAGCTGTCGTGCATGGAGTTGACTGCACCGCACGAAGCGTCCGTCGTGACGGTCGCGTAGAGCGCCGAGTTGGCGATGCCGTAGCGGCATTCCTTTCCTTCCATGTTGCCGACGCTCTGGTCGACCGCGAGACCGGCGAGCGCCGGGTTCGGCTTCGACTCGGCCCAGTAGGCGGTGGTGACCCCGACCACGAAGAGCAGCGCCATCGCGCCGAAGAGCGCCCAGCCCTGCCGCTGGTCCTTCGCCATCCGACCGTAGGTGTAGGTGAGCCCACCGGGGATCGCGAAGATCAGAAACATCGAAATGAAATTCGTGAATGGCGTCGGGTTCTCGAAGGGATGGGCTGCGTTGGCGTTGAAGAAGCCGCCACCGTTGGTGCCGAGCTGCTTGATCGCTTCTTGCGAGGCCACCGGCCCCATCGCGAGCACCTGCTTGGCGCCTTCCAGGGTCGTGACCTCCTTGTAGGGGGCCAGGTTCTGAATCACGCCTTGGGACACGAGCACGACCGCGAACACGATCGAGATCGGCAACAACACGTAGAGCGTTCCGCGGATGACGTCGACCCAGAAGTTGCCGAGCGTTTTCGCGCCGGTCGGCCCGCCACGGCGGGTCAGGCCACGCGCCAACGCCAGCGCCACACCGATTCCCGCAGCCGCCGACATGAAGTTGTGCCAGGCGAGACCGGCCATCTGAGTCAGATAGCTCATGGTCGATTCGCCGGCGTAGGACTGCCAGTTGGTGTTGGTGGTGAAGCT
>CAYUSL010000542.1:0-4358 GCA_964447125.1 uncultured bacterium
CTCGCGTTGGCGGTACTTGCCGTGGATTCGCTGGTGGATGGTGCCGTCAACGAGGGGGCTTCGGCTCGCATGGCGGCGCGTCTCGCGCAGCGCTGTCAGCACGACGCGATCCGCGCGGTGCTGCGTCCGATCGCGGCGGACGAAGCGCGTCATGCGGCGCATGGATGGGATGTGACCGCGTGGTGTCTTCGCGAAGGGGGTTGGCCGGTCGCGAGCGCACTCGCGGGCGCCGTCCGGGTGCTCTCTCGTCGAGCGCGGCTCGATGCCGAATCGCCAGCTCCGGCTGGAGATTGGGAGCCGTGGGGAATTGCAGGTGCGTCGGTGATGCGCGCCGAGCTGGAACAGACGCGGAATCGTGCGTGCGAGCGCGCTCGGCGCTTGCTGGCGGAGGCGTCGGAACGACGAGCGGCGTGAACGTGCCGAGCCCCGGCGCTCACCAGCCCCGAACCGCGGCGACGAAGTCGGCGCCCAGGTTCCAGCCCGAGAGGCTCATGGCGTTCTCGTAGAAGCCCATCTCGCGAAAGCCCGGCTCGGGGACGTGCTGGTAATCGTCGGGCAGATGTACGTAACCCACGTAGCCGTCGCATTGCGATCCCACGAGCGGCAGCCGCACGCCGCGCTCACTCAGCGCCTCCTTGAGCGCCAGCGACACGTTCACGCCGAGATCGCACGGCGTGCCGAGCCAAGCAGTCTCGCCGAGTCGCAGCAGATGCAGCGGTGCATCGGGATCTCCGCGCCGCGCCTGGCGGGCTTGGTTTTCGACGAGGCGACGAAGCGGGAACGTGGCCGCTTCGGCGAGCCAGCGGCGGCGCATCGTGGAGGGAAACACGCGGCAGGTCGGCGGCGGCAGGGGGATGTGCTCGAGTCGCACTTCGAAGGGCTCGTGAGCGAGGGGGATCAGGCTGCGCTCGGCGCGATCGACACCGTCCATCAGCAACGAGCCCACCAGCGCGAGATGCACGTCGATCGGCTGGGGAAACTCGGGGAATAGCGGGCTCAGGCCGCCCACGGCTCCCTGAAAGAAGAGCGCTTCGCGACCCCTCTCCTCGATCCGCCTGCAGAGCTCGCCCGGGAAGTCGGCGCTGATGGCGTGGCGATCGCGCTCCGAGCCGATCACCGGGTGTGCCGAGAAGCTCACCAGGTCGATGGGGCGGCCATGCTCGCGCTCGAAGCGCAGCAGCGTCAGAGCGGGATCGATCGGTCCGAGCAAGCGACGGCGATTGGCGTTCACCCCCGTGAGCGCCACGCGACTGCCGAAGAGCCGCGCCGGCAACGTGTGCGCCCGCGCCGCGCGTGCGACGGCAGCGAGCTTCGTGACGAGATCGCGAAAGATCGATTCCTGGTAGCGCCCCATGAAGTAGCGAACCAGCGGCCCGCCGTCCCAATAACCGCCGGTCGCCGAGTGGCTGTGGGTGGCGGCGAGAAGTAGCGACTCGGGAGAGATCTCGGCAGCGCGCGCCACAGCGAGATGGAGTGGCGCTGGGATCGCGAGCAGATCGGCGATCACCAGCGTCGCGGCGTTCGAGCCGACCTCCAGGTGGAGCGCGCGAGCATGGAGCGGATCGCGGACGCGCTCGGCGAAGCGGCCGTTCCAGTCAGTTTCGCCGGCGAGCGGCGCGCCGAGCGGCGGCGTGATGTCGATGCACGCATGACCCAGACGCAGCGACGTGCGTGGTACGCGCCGCGAGCGGGCAGGGGAGCGAGGGGCGGGGCGGCGTCGGGTGCGAGTAGCCATGGGCGGACCTCGAATCGAAGCGTCGCGGCGTTCTCGGCGAGTATGCGAGCAAGATCGCTCAGCGCCCCGGGCGCCGGAACTCCGCCCAATCGATGCCGAGCTTGCGCATCCGGCCGCGCAAGGTGTGCGGGTTGATGCCGAGGCGAGCCGCGGCGCCGAATGGACCTTCGACGCGGCCAATCGATGCGCGCAGCGCGTCCTCGATGTGACGCTTCATGGCGCTGTCGAGCGTGGCCGGGCCGCTGAGGACGTGGGAAGCAACGGGGGGAAGCGCAGCGTGTGCGGCGTGCACCGGCGCGAGCGGTGGGGCTCGCAGCGCAGCGGGCGTCGGCT
Organism: uncultured bacterium; assembly: GCA_964447125.1. Classification (GTDB taxonomy): domain Bacteria; phylum JADJOY01; class JADJOY01; order JADJOY01; family JADJOY01; genus JADJOY01. Next base: position 2,069 of record CAYUSL010000542.1, read on the forward strand.
GCTCGGGTGCCGTGACACCGAGCGCTTGGGCCACGGCCAGCCGTGTGCCGTCGCCGAGGATCGCCGCGCGCTCGATCACCGCCGCCAGCTCGCGCACGTTTCCCGGCCACGTGTAGCCCACCAGGAGCTCGATCGCCGCAGGGCTGGGCACCAGCGGCTTGCCGTGCAGCCGTAGTCCCGCGCGCCACGCGAAGTGGGTCGCGAGCGCCGGGATGTCCTCGATACGCTCGCGCAGCGGCGGCAGCCGAACGGGAAAGACACTGATGCGGTACCAGAGGTCCTGGCGGAAGATTCCCTCGGCCACGAGCCGCTCCACGTCGCGGTGAGTGGCGGCAACGATGCGCACGTCGACCGTCAGGCTCCGTTGTCCGCCGACGCGCTCGAACGTGCCGTCTTGGAGCACGCGCAAGAGCCGCACCTGGGCCGCGGCAGGAAGCTCGCCGAGCTCGTCGAGGAAGAGCGTGCCGCCGTCGGCGCGCTCGAACCAGCCCTGCCGCGTGGCGATGGCGCCCGTGAAGCTGCCGCGCTCGTGACCGAAGAGCTCCGAGTCCACCAGCTCGGGAGGGATCGCACCGCAGTTCACGCGCAGGAACGGACCACCGGCGCGACGCGATCGGGAGTGGATCGCGCGCGCTACCACCTCCTTGCCTGAGCCGGTCTCGCCCAGGATCAGCACGGGCGCGTCGGTGGGCGCCACCTGCGCGACGCGCTCCATCACGTCCTTGAGGCCGGCGGTGCCGCCGACCACCGATTCGCTGATGTCCTGGCGCTCGAGCCGCGACAGCAGCGCGCGGTTGTCGGCTTCCACGGTCTCGCGCAGGCGCGCCAGCTCGTGGAAGCGCTGATCGTTGTCGAGGGCGACCGTGAACGGCTCGAGGAGCGAGCGCACCACGCGCTCGTGCTGCGGCGTGAAGCGCTGCTGACCGCGCGCGATCACCACCAGCACGCCGACGGGGCCGGAGTCGTCGACGAGGGGGCCTGCGATCACGCGGCTGGCGATCCCTTCCGGCACCAGCACCGCGAGCAGCGGGTCGGGGCCACCGCCCTTGCCGACCAGCACACCGCCGCGCCGGCACCAGGTCGCGACGCGCTCCAGCTCGGCTGCGCTGCAACGGGTGCGCACCTTCGACGGCGGCGGTTCTTCTCCACACACGCCTGCTGCGACGGTTTCGATGCGCTCGTGCTTGAGGTCGATCCGGCGCACCAGCACCAACTCGACGGGCAGACGGCGGGCGAGCACGGGCGCGATGCGCGACACCGATTCGCCGATGTCGAGGTGGCGGCAGGCTTCGCGCCAAACGTCGAGAAGGATGGCCACGAACGGTTCCTTCGGGGTGCGATGGATCGTCCGTAGGATATGACGGAAAAAGTGGTGAGTTCAACGGTTATGCGACGGCATATCCGTCGTATATGACGGATTTATCGCATGCGCTTCACGGCGCAGGCGGCGTGCGCATCGAAAAGTGTCGTGATCTCGCGCTGATCACCGCCGACGCGGCGCGTTGGCGCGGCGGATGCAACGTCGGTGGGCGTTCCGTCGACTCGCTCGTTTGCGGCCGGACCACCGGTTCGCCAGGAGCCCGAGCATGACCTCCGTTTCTCCGGCCAACGTTTCAGACCTTCCCCTCGAAGAGATCGCGCGCGCCGTGCGCCAGATCCGCTTCGGCTCGGTCGAGATCGTCATCCACGACTCGCGTGTCGTGCAGATCGAGCGGCGCGAGAAAGTCCGCTTCGACAAGACGTCGTGTGCCACCCACTCGGGGCGTCCTCACGACCCGACATCTCGTGTCGAACGCTGAGCTACACACACGCGAACCGACGTCATCACGCCAACCCGACCTGACCTTCCAGACGACTGGCGGCCAGCAACGTGAAACCACCAGCAACGGCCTCTTCGTGCCGACCCGAGCGGTGCCCACCGGATCTCCGGCGGCTCCTCGCCGAAGGAGATCTCGCACCATGACCACGACTCGTAGCATTTCTCCGGCGGTGCTCGCGGCGATCGCGCTCGCGCTCGCCGCGCCCGCGCTGGCCGGGCCATCGACCGCCGTCGCGCCGGCTGCCCCAGCCACTCCGGCACCGGTGGACGCGGCAACCCAGAAGAAGCTCGACGAGCTCGATCAGAAGGTGAAGGTTCTCGAACGGCTGCGCGAGCTCGATCAGGAAGCGGCCGAAAAAAAGAAGGCGGAATCGGCGACGCTGACCGCGAGCGCCAAGGATGGCTTCCAGCTCAAATCGGCGGACGGGTCGTTCTCGCTCAAGCTCGGCGGCTACGTGCAAGGCGATCTGC
>CAYUSL010000543.1:0-4346 GCA_964447125.1 uncultured bacterium
AAGCTCTTCCCCGACGACGTCAGCCTTCCCGAGACCATCGAGCGCATCCAGCAGGTCGACGTGCCGATGCCGCGCGACGTGAACCCCGAGATCCCACTCGAGGTCGAGGATCTCGTGCTCAAGGCGCTGGCGCGCTCGCGCAAGGAGCGCTTCCAGACCGGACGCGAGATGGAGCTCGCGGTCGCGGACGTGATGGGTCGGCTGGGGTTGGTCTCGGGAGCGCACGAGCGCGCGCGTTACCTGCGCGAGCTCTTCGCGGACTCGCAGTCGTTGGCCAACTGGATGGACGAGGGCGCGCCTCTCGGCCTCGTGGTCACGCCAGCGCCGGCCGCACCCCGGCGCGTCACGTCGGCGCCCGGACCGTTGCCGGGCGCCGAGCCCGTGTCGCTCAGCCGCTTCTTCGTGGTGGCGGTCGTCGTGGTCGGGCTCTTCGTGGGTGGCAACGCGCTTCTCCAGCGCTTCGGGCCCGCCAGTGGTGGCGGTGCGGCTTCCGTGGCGGTCGGCGCACCGACGAATACCGTCGCCCCCGAGGTGCCGGCACCGGTCACCCCCGGCGAGACACCGGGGTCGGGAAGCGCTCCGCGTACGGGCGCAAGCTCGTCTTCCGCTCTTTCGGCAGCGCGGCCGGTGGAGGTGACGTCTCGCCCCGCAGGCGCCGCAATCTGGCTCGACGGAACGGATACCCACCAGAGCACGCCGGGGCGCCTCGACGTGGCCGTGGGGCGGCGCTCGATTCGCTTGGAGAAGGATGGTTTCGAGCCCTCGACCACGCCCATCGTGGTGGCGGCCACGGGACCGGGTGTCGCGGTCGACGCGGTACTGGTTCCGAAGCCCGTCACGGTGCAGATCGCCACCGATCCGCCCGGGGCATCCGTGAGCATCGGGCCGCAGACGTTCACGGCGCCGCAGACGGTGTCGCTCAAGCCCGCGCGCTATCCGGTGCGGGTCGAGAAAGCAGGATTCCAGACCATCGACACCACCGTGACCATCGAGCCCGCGCGCGCCAACGTGCTGCGTTACGAGCTGCGCAAGGCGTCGCTGAGCGGGCTCGTCACGCTCAACAGCGAGCCGTGGAGCATGGTGTATCAAGACGGCGCGAAAGAGCCGCTCGGTCAGACACCGTTGGTCGGCCACGTCACCAGTGCCGGCATTCACCGTTTCCGCTTCGTGAATCCGGAGCTCGATCTCGACGAGACCGTCTCGGTGGACGTGCTCGCCGACGACCACGTGCGCAAGCTCGTCAAGTTCGCGGGCGTGGTGGTGGTGGCCGACGGAGTTCGCGAGCTCAAGGTCGACGGCAAGCTGGAGCCGCGGCGGCGCTTCGAGCTGCCGATCGGCAACCACGCCCTGCGCCTGGTGCTCGCCGACGGCCGTGAGCTGAGCACGACGGTGCGCGTGCGCCACGGCCAGGAGGTCCATCTGCCTTGAGCCCAGCCGCTCGCCACCCCGTTCGAGCGCTCGCCGCCCTAGCCGCGTGCGTGGTGCTCGCTGGTTGCGCCAAGGACACGTCGGAAGCCGCGCGCAAAGGCGCGCAGGACGCAGGCTTCTTGATGCAGGTCGCGCTCAACGATTTCCGCGCCGGCCGCTACGAGTCGGCCCTCAAGAATCTGGAGCAAGCACGCCTCAAGGCGCCGCAGGATCGCCAGGTTCACTACTTGCTCGCGGTGGTGTTGATCGAGCGCGGCCAGTACCAGCGCGCCGTGGAGTCCGCCGACGCCGGACTCGCGGTGGCGCCGGATGATCCCGAGCTGCTGAACGCGCGCGGCATCGCGCGGCTTCGCGACCGGCGCTACGACGAGGCGATCCGCGACTTTCAGTCGGCGTTGGCACCCGAGAAGCAGTACGCGACTCCCGAGACCGTGCTCGCCAATCTGGCCGCCGCGTACGCGGGACAGGGGAAGACCGAAGACGCCGTCGCCACGTACTGGAAGGCGCTCGAGCTCAAGCCCACCGACGGGATGCTCCGGACGGCACTCTGTCAGACTCTCGCCGCGGCCGGGCGCACCGACGTGGCGCTGCGTGAGTGCATCCGTGCCTCCACCGATTCGCCGAGCTACGCGCCGGCGTTCGAACAGAAGGGCGATGTGCTGCGTACGTTGGGCAAGAAGGACGATGCCATCGCCGCCTATCGCAAAGCCTTCGAGCTTGCGCCCAAGGGTGACGCCAAAGAGGGAGTCCGGCGCAAGCTGCTCGACCTCGGCAGCGACGATCCCGCCGTTACGGGGAAGCGCAAGGACCGTTGGGAGTTGCCGGCGACCTTGCCCGACGAGGTGAACCCCACGCTGCCTTGATTTTCCGCGGGGGTCTGTTCCAGCCCCCCGCCCCGGCCGAAGTGAATTCGGCCGGGGCCCCACCCCCGAGTCGCTTCGCTGTCGCTCGCGGCTCGCCTGTCGGCTCGCGGAGGGGCGTGCGGCGAGCGTGGAGACCGAGCGCCAGTGCGTCGCTCGGTATGTGCACCCGGGGCTGTTCCAGCCCCCCGCCCGTCGCGGCCAAGCCGCGCCGAGTGACACCGCCATGGCGCTTCGCTCGCGGTTCGGGGCAGTGTGACGGCGCCCGACTTAGACCTGGCGATAGGTGCGACCGCGCCACGTGAGGCCGAGCCGGAGCAGGGTGCGTACGATCGCGGCGATCCACATTCCGAAGATCACCGTGGCGCCCAGCGGCTGGAGCGTGAGGCCGCGCTCGTCGATGCCGGCCGTGAGGCTCATGGCGCGCCGCACGCACTGAAGGGCCATCAGCTCGGCAGCGCCGAGACCCGCGAGCGCCAGCGCCGCGCGTGCGTGCTCGTGGTGGAGGCACACCCACCCGAGCGCCTGAATCCAGGCCAGAAACGGCATCCACAGGAAGAGCGCCAGCACCGCGACCACGGGCAGCATCGCGATCGCGAGCGCGCGCCTTCCGTCGAGGAGCAGCATGAAGTTCTTGACGAAACCTTGGCGTAGGTCGCCGAGCGTCGGCCCGAACCCTTTCGTCACGAGCTCCGGCGCGAGCAGCATGTGGAGCTTCAGGCCCAAGCCCTTCACGCGCTTGGCGATGATCCAATCTTCGCCGACCCGCGATCGGATCGACTCGTAACCTCCCATCGCGTCGAAGGCGGTGCGCCGGAAGAGCAGGAAGTAGCCGACGGCGTTGGCGTCCGACGACGCCGGATCGTTGATGCGATCGAGGCGATAGGACGGAATCAGCGCCAGCGTGGGGAGGAAGGTGCGCTCCCAGAGGCTCGTGAGCCGAACGCGCGGGAACACGGTGAGCAGATCGGTGCCGTGGCGCTCCGCCCACGCGATCGCCGCCGGGATGGCGCGAGGCGCGAGCTCGGTGTCGGCGTCCACGATGAGCAGGTACGCCCCGCTCGCCGCAGTGGCGCCCTGGTGGATCGCCCAGTTCTTGCCCGTCCAACCCTCGGGGCGCTGGCTGCCGGCGAGGACGCGGACACGCGAATCGCGGGCGGCCATTGCACGAGCGATCTCGCCGGTGCGATCCGTGGACTGATCGTCGAGCACCACGATCTCGAGCGCCGGGTAGTCGGACGCGGTGAGGCGCTCGAGGCAGGCACCCATCGTGGCTTCCTCGTCGCGCGCGGGCACCACCACGCTCACGAGCGGCGCGGGATCGGGGACGGCCAGCGGACCGTGGGGCTCGAGGCGCGGAAACGCCGCGCCGTCGAGGATCCAGCGGCGCGCGAGGGCGAGGTAGCCCACCAGCGAAACACCGTGGGCTGCGAGCCAAAAGGTCGTGTGCATCATCGCGGGCGGCCTATTTAGCCGCAACGACGACGAAGGGCCACGACGCGGCAGCGCGGAGCGCGTGTACCACGCGACGTTCGAGCGGGAGCGAGCTCGAGATCGCACCCATCAAATCGATGACTTGAAGAAAAGGAGATCACTTGTCATGTCAATGTAAAGTGATTAACTTGATTCCAGTCGATGCGCAATTCCGCGCTCGTCGCTCGAAGGGAGACCCCATGCGACGCCTCGTCCATCCGTCCGCTGTCCTGCCGCGCGCGCTGGAAGCATCCTCGTCGCTCGCCGCCAAGTCCGGTGCCGCGGGATTCACGCTCATCGAGGTGCTGGTCGCGATCGCGATCATGGCCATGTTCACCACGATGATCGCGCTTCCCACGGTACGGCACATCCGCGAGGCGCGAGTCACGGCGGCGCAAGCGCAGATCGGCAACTTCGAGTCGGCGCTGCGCAGCTACAACCTCGACAACGGGCGGTACCCGACGAGCGAGCAGGGACTGATCGCGCTGATCGTGGCACCCGCCACCGCGCCGCTGCCTGCGCATTACCGCGCCGGCGGCTACTGGGAGCGCGACTTCATTCCCAAGGATCCGTGGGGTGGCGAGT
>CAYUSL010000544.1:0-4333 GCA_964447125.1 uncultured bacterium
GTCGACGGCCAATTGAACGATGTCCGACATCGCCATTGTGCGAATCGGATCATCCGCTGGCACTTCACCGACGCTACCGTTGAGCGCGACGTAGATGTTCTCGCAACTCGCCTGACGAGCGCGCTCACGCGCGTAGAAGAGCTGCGGCAACGCGATCCCGGCCACGATCCCGACGATCGCCGCCGCCACCATCCACTCGAGACGGAAGCGGGACGCTCGCATCGACGGATCCAACCACCGAGAGAATACTTCTCGTTCAAACCCGGCGGAGCAGGAGCTCCGCCCTCCAGGCCACGGCGAAGACTGCTCGCGGTCGTTCGTAGGGGCGGCCGACAGGTCGCGTGCGCTCGCGCAGCGCGTGAACGGGTAAGATCGGGGCGCGTGGAGCGCGCGTGTGAGTGCCGCGGCGCTCCGGGGGGATCATGACGACGTCATTGGGAGCGAGGCGCGCCGTAAGGCTGCGCACGATCATCGCATTGGTCGTGATCGGGACGGCCACGGCGCAGGTCGCGGCGGCGGGCGATCGCGTCGCCGACGCAGTGCAAGCGATGCAAGACGCGGCAGCAGGAGCGCTCGTCACCACGCGCTCGCCGGTGACGGGGTTGGTGAGCTTCGTGAACGTCGAAGGCGATCGCTCGATCGGCGCCGCTGCGAATGCGAGCGGCTCCGCAACGGAGCGCGCCCTCGCTTTCGTGGACACATACGGCGCCGCCTTCGCGCTCGCCGGCCGCGCCGAGGTGTCGGTGGCGAGCGTGAGCGGCATCGACGAGGTGGGCCAAGAGCACATCCGCTTGCGCCAGCTTCATCGCGGTGTGCCGGTCACCGGCGGCGAGATCACGGTGCACGTGGCGCGCGACGGCGTGCGCGCAGTCCTCGCCAAGACGGTGGCCGTGCCTGCCGACCTCGCGGTCACACCGCGAGTCAGCGCCGAGGAAGCGCTCACGAACGTCCGCGAGCTCTTGGCGAAACACCTCGGCGTCCACGACGCCGAGCTCTCGACGCCACGCCTCGAGATCCTGAATCGCGCGATCCTGGATCGCGCCACGTATCCCGTGCGGCTCGCGTGGTTCGTCGAGGCTCGCGGCCCCGAGCTACGCGAGTACGTGTGGATCGACGCCCAGACCGGCGGCCGGTTGCACCAGTGGAGCCAGCTCGAGCACGCGCGCAATCGCAAGGTGTACACGGCGTCGAGCGGATCGACCTTGCCCGGCGCGCTGGTGCGATCCGAGGGTCAGCCGGCGTCGGGCGATGCGGACGTGGATGCCGCATACGACTACTCGGGGAGTGCCTACGATTACTTCCTCGCAAATCACGGGCGCGACGGCTACGACGGCGCAGGCGCCGCCATCGTCTCCTCGGTGCACGTCTGCCCGATCGGCAAGCCCTGCCCGTGGTCGGATTCGTTCTGGAACGGCACGCAAGCGACGTACGGCGAGGGCTTCTCACAGGCCGACGACGTGGTGGCCCACGAATACGCACACGCGATCATCGATCACACCGCGAACCTCTTCGCGTACATGCAATCCGGCGCCATCGCCGAGTCGTTCGCCGACATCTTCGGCGAGACCGTCGACCTCTCGAACGGTGCGGGTACGGATACGGCGGGCGTGCGCTGGGTCATCGGCGAGGACCTGCCAGACCTGGGCGCGCTGCGCGACATGGCGGATCCGCAATCGCTCGACGATCCCGCGAAGATGAGCGATCCGGAGTTCGACTGTGGTTTTCCTGGGAACGACGCGGGTGGCATTCACACCAACGCGCTCGTCCCCGACCACGCCTACCAGCTCCTGGTCGACGGCGGCACCTTCAACGGAGTCACCGTGACCGGCATCGGCCTGGCGAAGGCCGCCGCCATCGAGTACCGGGCACTCACGCGCTATCTCGTCTCCGGCTCCGATTTTCTGGATCTCGCCAATGCGCTCGCACAGTCGTGCAGCGACCTCGTCGGCACCGGCGGGATCACCGCAGGCGACTGCGCGCAGGTGGCGAACGCCACCAACGCCGTCGAGATGCGAAACGCCTGGCCCTGCGATCCGCCGCAACCCACACCACCGTCTCATTGTCCGCCTGGCCACTTCCTGAATCAGGTCTGGTACGAGACCTTCGATCGGCCGTACCTCGCACAGTGGGCGGCTTCCACGCTGCGCACCGGCCCGTCGGCTTGGCTCGCCGGCGGCAACGTCTACGACGATTCGTTCGCCACCAGCGGCACCAACAATCTGTGGGGCTCCGACCCCAAATCGATCTCCGACTCGGTCGCGACCATGGTCGGCACCGTCCACCTGCCGGTGATCGCGCGCATGCAGTTCAATCACTCGTTCGGCTTCGAGTCGTACCTCGACGGCGGCGTGGTGGAATTTTCGACCGACGGCGGCACCACGTGGTTCGACGCGATGCAGTTCTACACCCTGGGCGCCAACTACAACGGCACCATCCCGACGGAGTTCGGGAATCCACTGGCGAATCCCAACCCCCGCAACGCATTCGTGAAAGAGAGCTGGGGCTACACCGCGACGCAGCTCGACCTCGGCCCGCTCGCCAATCTGGACGTCAAGTTCCGCTTCCGCATCGGTTCCGATTCGAGCGTGGGCGACGTGGGCTGGTTCGTGGACGACCTGCGTATCTATCAGTGCATCTCGGGCACCGACGTCGACGGCGACCTGATCGTCGATAGCAGCGACAACTGCCCGACCTACTACAACCCGATGCAGATCGACACCGACGGCGACGGCCTCGGCAACGGCTGCGACCCCTCGGATTGCGGCTCCACGATCGCGTCCGCGAGTGGCGCGGATCGACCGTTCTCGCGCGCGGCACCGCTGGCACCGCTGGTTGCGGTGGCCGCGGCGCTCGCGCGCTTGCGCCGTCGTGAGCGCGGCCGCCCGCGCGGCGCCACGCGCTGATTCGCGTCCGCCCATGGACGAGATCCGCCCCGACGGCCGCTGGTTTCGCGACGTCCAGGGGCGGGTGCGGCTCTTCCACGGCGTCAACGTCTCGGGCCGCGCCAAGCTGCCGCCGTTCCTCGCGTTCGATCCCGAGCCACGTCACCTCGATCCACTGCGCGCGTGGGGCTTCAATCTCGCGCGGCTGGTCCTCACCTGGGAGGGTGTGGAGCCCGCTCGGGGACGGATCGACTTCGATTACCTGGATCGCGCCGTGGCGCTGGCGCGCGCCCTCGGCGAGCGCGGGATGCACGTGCTCGTCGATCTCCACCAGGACATCTTCTCGCGCGCCTACGGTGGCTCGGGCGCGCCGGTGTGGGCGCTGCCGCCCGACGATCGCGGACCGCCTGGCTGGCTTCACGGCAGGCGCTGGTTCTTCGGCTATTTCCTCGCACCCGGCGTGATCCGCGCCGAGCGAGATTTCTGGCAGAACGCTCGCGGCATCCAGGATCGGTTCCTGGCGGTGCTGGAGGCCGTGGCGCGGCGCTTTCGCGGCGTGCCGCGGGTGCTCGGCTACGATTTGTGGAACGAGCCGATGGGGCCGCCGGCGTGGGTGTTCTCGGGGCGCTTCGAGCGCGAGATCCTGAGCGCCTTCGCGAGCCGCGCTGTCGCAGCGATCCGCCAGGGTGATCCCGATCGCGTGGTGTTCGTGGAGCCGGTGCCGCTTCAGGTGGGGCAGCGCATCGGGCTCGGCGAGGTGACGGGCGAGCGACTCGGCTTCGCACCCCACATCTACGACTTCCTGGCGATCGGCTCGGGACGCTACTTCGGACGCCGCCTGTCGAGCTTCGCCGCAGCCGCGCGGCGCCTGGCGGCGTTTTCCGCGGAGCGCGGCTGGCCGGCGGTGATCGGCGAGTTCGGCGCGCTCAACCACGTGAAGGGCGCGGTCGAGATGCTCGACGACGAGTGCGCGATCTTCGATCGGCTGTGGCTTTCGTGGGCCGCGTGGATGTACGACCCCGTCGGGCCGGACTGGAACGACGAAGGTGCGAGTCTCGTCGACGTGGGCGGCGCCGAGCGCCCGTGGCTCGATCCGCTGGTGCGGCCGTATCCGCGGGCGATCGCCGGCCAGCCGCTCGAGTCACGCTTCGACCGTGCTGCGCGCCACTATTCGTTCCGGTATGCGCCCCGCGCCGGCGCCGCACCCGGTGCGATCGCCGCAGACGCCGTCACCGAGGTGTTCGTGCCGCGCGCGCGGCGCTGGCCCGATCGCTTCGACGTCAGCGTGACGGGTGCCGATCACACCTGGGACGAGGATGCGGGCGTGCTTCATCTGCGCGCTCACCCCGACGCCAGCGAGGTCGGGCTCGTCATCCAAGGGTGAACGGCCTCTCTCGGTGGTGTCTCCGTTTCGTTCGCTGGGCCGCCGAGAGACCACGGCCCCTTCGGGG
>CAYUSL010000545.1:0-4327 GCA_964447125.1 uncultured bacterium
GCGATGCCCACGAATCGCTGCCGGGTGGAAGGCTTCAGATCTTTGAGCCCCTTGCGGTAGCCGGGGTTGAAGCTCACCACCAGCTGAAATCCGGCCGGCGCGACCAAGCGCTCGTCGCGGCGATCGATGAGCAGCTCGCGCCGATGGTCGGCGAGTGGATGCAGCACCACGATCACGTCTTCACGGGCTTCCGCGACCTCGTCGAGGTAGAGCACTGCAGCGCTGCGCACGGCCCGTGTCACGGGACCGTCCTGCCAGATGGTGTCGCCGCCCTTCACCAGCCAGCGCCCGAGCAGATCCGCAGCGCTGGTCTCGTCGTTGCACGCCACGGTCACGAGCGGGCGGTCCAGCTCGTGGGCCATCGCCTCGACCAAGCGTGACTTGCCGCAGCCGGTCGGTCCCTTGAGCAAGACCGGCAAGCCGGCGCGGCACGCGGAGCGAAAGGTTTCGACCTCGTCGCCGACCGGGCGGTACCACGGTGCGGCACCCGCGCCGTCCGGGATCGCCTCAGGCATGACTCACGGCACGCCCCAGACGCGGCTCGTGCGCAGGCTCCTCGTCCAGCACCGACTGCGGCGAGACGCGTCCCACCGGCAGGCCGCTGCGGATGAACGTCCAGATGAAGGCCCCGATGCCCAGCGTGAAGAGCGACGCAGCGAGGATGAGACCGACGAAGTGGATCTGGATCTCCGTCTGTACAGCCATGAAATCCATGCCGGCGCGTCGCTCCAACGTCACTTGCACCACGCCTGCGACGGCGAAGGCCAGCGTCATGGCGATCATGCCGATGTTCGACGTCCAGAACGCGAAGACCGAAGGCGCGGAGTCGACCTGTTCCCGTCCGGTGAGCAGCGGCAGCGTGTACGCGATGATCGCCAGCACCAGCATCGCGTAGGCACCCCAGAACGCCATGTGCCCGTGCATGGCCGTGATCAGCGTGCCGTGGGTGTAGAGATTGACCTGCGGAAGGGTGTGCGCGAAGCCCAGGAAGCCGGCACCGACGAAGCTCATCACCGCACAGCCCACGCTCCACGACAGCGCAACGCGGTTGGTCTGCGAGCGCCCGCCGCGTTTGGCCATCGAGATCGCGTAGATCGCCATGCCGAGGAACGCGACCGGCTCGAGCGCCGAGAAAACTCCGCCCACCATCAGCCAATAGCGCGGCGTGCCGATCCAATAGTAGTGGTGCCCGGTGCCGAGCACCCCCGACAGGAACGTGAAACCGACGATCACGTAGAGCCATTTCTCCACCAGCTCGCGATCGACGCCGGTGAGCTTGATGAGCAGGTAGGCGAGGATGCCGCCCATGATCAGCTCCCACACGCCTTCCACCCACAGATGGACCACCCACCAGCGCCAGTAGCTGTCGACGGTCTGGTTGGTGGTGGGGATCATGCCGGGCAGGTAGAGCAAGGCCGCCATCAGGAGCCCGAAGAAGAGCACCAAGCTGGTGGTCGTGAAACGCTTGCCGGTCCACACCGTCATGCCGATGTTGGCGATGAAGAGCAGCACGTCGACCACCACCAGGTAGTCGAGGGGACGCGGGATCTCCAGGAACTTCCGTCCCTCCCACCAGCCGAAGTGGTAGCCGACGATCGCCGTCACACCCACGGCGACGAACGCCCCGAGCTGCACGTAAGCGAGCTTCGGCCACGCGAGCTCGCGCCCCGACTCGTCGGGGATGATGAAGTACGCGGCCCCCATGAAGCCGCTCAAGAGCCACATCACCAGCAGGTTGGTGTGGACGGCACGCGCGGCGTTGAACGGTATCCACGCGTGCAGCACGTCGTAGCCGGCGTGAGCGAACGCCATGATGAAGCCGTAGACGAGCTGAAGCGCGAGCAACAGCATCGAAGTGGCGAAGAACCACCACGCGACACGCTGGGATTGGAATCGCATCGTTTCATCCCTTCTGGTTGGCGAGAAACGCAACCAGCTCGTCGATCTGCGCTTCGGTGAGCGGTAGCTTGGGCATCTTGGTGTCGGGCTTCACCGCCGGTGGGTTCGAGATCCAGTTCTTCAGGAACTGGGCGTCGCGCCGGCTGCCGACGCCGTCGAGGACCGGGCCGACCGCCCCCCCCGCGCCACCCAAGGAGTGGCAGGCGACACAGATCTGGTTGAAGACCTGCGGCCGTGACGCGATGGATGCGGCAGCCACGGCTGGCGCGATGCCGACCGCGAGCTTGGGTTTCGCGGGGAAGCCGTTCAGGTCGACCGTGCCCGCCCACTTCAGGAACGCCACCAGGTCCGCGATCTGCGCTTCGTCGAAGTGATAGTTGGTCATCTTGCGCTGCCCGGGAAACATCTTCTCGGGATCGCGAAGCTGGCTCTGGATGAACACCTCGCCGCGACGCTCGTAGACCTTGGTGAGCTCGGGCGCATAGTAGGCACCTTCGCCGAAAATCGTATGGCAGCCCATGCAATTGCTGGACTCCCAGAGCTTCTTTCCGCGCGCCACCTCGGGGGTGATCTGATCGGCGTGAGTTTGCGCGGGCAGCCGACGGAAGGTGTCGACGGTGAGCCCCAGGAAGGCCACCGCACAGAGCCCCGTCCCCACCAGGAAGAACGTGCGCGCTTGCGACTTGGTGAGCATCCCGATCCTCGCTGAAGCGCGAGGCGGGCCAACCCCGCCTCGATCCGCGGGACATGGTACGGGCGTACCCCTTGCACACCAATGAGAATTGTCAGTCGCTGCGGCGCAGACTCGGCGTACCGGCACGAACGCGCACGTCGAGCTCGCCGCGCGCGAGGCGCAACACCTCGGCATCGCGAAGGGTGAACCCGTCGTGATCCGACTCGAGGACGCCGTCGCGCTTCCAGCGCGTGAGGCAGCGGATCACGGTCTCGATCCGCGCCGACACCAGCTCCGCCATCGCCTGGCGCGAGATGGGCAGCGCGAGCCGGATGCTGCCGTCCGCCGCGTCCGCTCCGAAGCGCTCGGCCAGATGAAGCAGCAACGAGGCGACACGTGCCGGCACCTTGCCTGCCGACAGGATCTCGATCTTCACGCGTAGCGCCTTGGTGTGCGCGAGCAACGCCTGCTGCGTCGCGCGCGCCACCCCAGGGCTCGCAGCCGCGAGCAGACGCAGCGCCGCAGCAGGAATCCACAACACCTCGACGGTCTTGGTGAACGCGATCGCGTCCGCCGGATACTCGGATCCGTCGAGCGCGGCAGCGAGCCCCACGCAATCACCGGGGCCGAAGAGCCCGAGCACCGCACGTTCGCCGTCGGCCCGCGGCGCTGAGATCAACACCAGCCCCTGCTGCACGAGGGCGAAGCCCGCGCCCGGTGCTCCGGCGCGCCACAGGCGATCGCCTTCGGCTAGGCGCTGGATGCGCGCCTCGCGCACCAGCTTGGCCGCGTCGTCGTCGGCGAGACGCTCGAAGCAGCGCGAGCTGCGCAGCCGCCCGGCGCGCTCGCGCACGGAAGCCGAGGCGGGGGGGGAGGTTTCCGGTGGGATCGAGCTGGGCGGCATGCGTGGGCGAATCAACTTCGTCGGGGCGGAAGCGCTGGAGCCCACCATCGCTCGTGCGCGCCCGTCAAGCACCTTCCAACAGCGGAGCGACCGGCGGATGTCCCGAGCAGCTCAGCCAACGCAGGTCCCGCCTTGCTCGCGCGTCGGGAGGTTGCGCGTTGTATATATTTTGTATATATATTGCATCGATTGAACGACGACACGCCGAGGAGCCTCCATGCCGAGCCGCCTACCGTCTCCGCCCCGCGATTCTCGACCGATCCTCGTCACCGGCGCCACGGGTTACATCGGCGGCCGACTCGTGCCGCGACTGCTCGAAGCGGGCTACAGCGTGCGCTGCTTGGCGCGCGATCCGCGCAAGCTCGCCGGCCGATCTTGGGCCGCGCACCCGCGCGTGGAGATCGTTTCCGGCGACGTCGGCGATCCACACGCGCTCTTCCAAGCGATGTCCGGCTGCGCGAGCGCCTACTACCTGGTCCACTCGATGATGGCCGCCGGGGGCGAGTACGCGCACGTCGATCAGACGCTGGCGCGCGCCTTCGCCCAGAGCGCGGCACGCACCGGTCTCTCGCGGATCGTCTATCTGGGCGGCCTCGGTGAGACCGGACCCGGATTGAGCGAGCATCTCGCGTCGCGCCGCGAAGTGGAACGCATCCTCGCCGCCGGCCCCGTGCCGGTGACCGTGTTTCGCGCGGCGATGATCATCGGCTCGGGCTCGGCATCGTTCGAGATCCTGCGCTACCTCGTCGAGCGCCTACCGGTGATGATCACGCCGCGATGGGTTCACACCGAGTGCCAGCCGATCGCGGTGCGCAACGTCCTCGAATACCTGGTGCGATGCCTCGACGTGC